>NZ_JANIDX010000001.1:0-413706 GCF_026385485.1 Bombella pollinis | reverse complement strand
CAAAAAATAGGAAAATGAAAAAAACTTTTCATTCCTCTCATAAAGGTGAGTTTTGCATGAACCACGCACCAAAACTCTGTACGCCATCCTCCAGCGAGGTCCGAGCGCGCCATGGAACAGTTTGCTGAAGCAATGTTGTATCAGCCCATGTTTTTAAAACATCTTCGAATGGTTTTGGAGCTCTCTGCACAATAGCCTTTTGACCCAAAGCTACCTCTAGCCCCTTGATAAGCTCCGCCACAGGGCGTGGCTGACCATAGCCAACATTAAATACGCGGCTTGTGCCCCGCTGAGGTGGTGTATCCATCAATAAGAGAATCGCCTCTACAACATCATCAATATAGGTGAAGTCCCGTGCGAGGCCGGCTTCGTCCCACAATGTCAGGGGAATACCATCCCGAATCGCGCGGGCAAAACCATAACACGCCATATCGGGTCGCCCCATTGGGCCATAGACTGTAAAAAACCGTAAGCCTGTTTGCGCAAACCCGTAAAGATGACTGTATGTCTGCGCAGTAAGTTCGTTCATCCGTTTAGTTGCTGCATAAAAGGACGCCTGCCCTTCTAAAGGCACGGATTCGGAAAATGGCAACGGAGTCGCTGGTCCGTAAACCGAAGACGAAGACGCATAAAGGCTGTGCCTTAAATGCGGTAAAACACGGCATGCTTCTAATAAGGACACCTGCCCTGCTATATTATCCTTAATATAGGCATGAGGATTCAGGCGCGATTGCCGCACGCCTGCTCGCGCCGCGAAATGCAACACCGTATCAATTTCTGTATGTTTGGCGAGGAGCGTTGTGAGAGCGTCTTGGTCGCATACATCCATTTTAACATATTGAAACCGCGCCATCCCCCGTAAGGAAGCAAGCCTTAAAGGGGCTAGGGCGGGGGCTGATTGCTCTGTGTCGATTCCTAAAACGCTCCAGCCCTGTGTACATAGAGCCCGTGCGACATAAGAGCCAATAAAGCCTGCAACGCCCGTTATGAACGCTACCCGTGAATTACTCACTCTACGGAGCCTGACAAAGCAAGACTTGTAACGCGATCCCCAACAACAATCCCTAAAGTTTCGGTCGTACCCGCAGGTAGTTCTAACACAGCACGAACAGGACCATGACTACTAATAATGCCTTCACTTAAAGGGGTTGTGCGCTCTTCTATCGCATGAATACGATTCTGATCATCTATAAAGACCATATCAAGCGATACATAAGTGTTCTTCATCCACATGGCGGTGTTTTGCGCGACCGGCCAAATGAATAACATGCCTTGATTGGCAGGAATCTGCTTGCGAAACATCTCCCCAACCTCTTGCTCATGTGGGGTCTTGGCGAGCTCTACCGTAAAAGGATGTTTTTGTCCTTTTTGGTCGGTAATCGTTAAAGAAACGGACGGTAAAGGAGGTTGTGCTTGTGTTATGGGCTCTGCCGCCTGCGTACTATAAAATCCCCCACAGCAGCCTCCAAGAATAAGGATACAATACCCTATTATCTTTCCTAATTTCACAGCTCTCTCCTCCTTAAAGCCCTACCGTTGGAAGGCTGGATTATGGCGACGTTCCTCACCTATTGTGGTGGGTAAGCCATGCCCGGGCAAAACGACTGTCTCATCTGGCAAGCAAAACAGCCGCTCCCAAATGCCTTCTAACAACTGACGCCCATCCCCATAAGGGAAGTCCGTCCGCCCCACAGTGCCACGAAAGAGCGTATCCCCCGTTAAAGCAAGCTTTTCCTCATGCCATAAAAACACAACATGCCCCGGTGTATGACCGGGAATATGTGCGACTTCTATCTTGCACCCTAAGAAAGACAGAATCTCCCCATCACGCAGAAAGCGATCGGGCTCTACACTTTTCATCCCCTCTAACCCCAATGTGGCGGCTTGTTCTTCAATCCTTTGCAGAAGAAACGAATCCTCCTTGAGGGGCCCAAGAATCGGAAACTCGCTTTTTTGCCGCGCCTCCACTATTTTTTTGAGGTCTGCCGCACCACCTGCATGGTCTAAATGCCCATGAGTGAGCAGAATCGCCTCTAACTGTAGCCCCTCCAGCTCTTGGGCTAAGCGCACGCTCTCCCCACCGGGATCAACAATAACTGCACGACCCAACTGGTCTGACAGGATAGTGCAATTTTGCCGAATCGGTGTAACGGTTACTTTTCGCAGCGTTAATGTCATGAAAAAACCTATAATCCATGTTATATTGCCCCTATAATTTATAGGCTCTCATGACATTCAACAAGAAATGACCCCTTATCACGGCGAAGAGCCTTATTTTTGACAAAATATTCTTTAAAATAAAAGTTAAATGAAGCGAGCTTAATATCTGCACCATCTTTACAATCGAAGATTATGTCTCTCTTTCTATATTGTTGGTAAATATTTAGTTAAGGTCTTTTTTATTCTTCTCAAAATCTTTCTTTATTATTTATGTTTACCAATGTTAAATCTTGTTTAGATTATATGCTCATGAAAAGCTGATATTTAACTTGTCATAAAGATAGAGTCTCTGGTATATCCCTCCTCATCGTCGGGTAAAACGACATTCATTTCGGTTTGGATTTGTAAGACGGGAAGATGCACCATGCGCCGTACCGGTAAGCGGTTATTTTTATCATGCTTGATTTTTTCTGCAGCGGCCTGTTGTACCCCTAACGCAGAAGCACGTCATTATACGCGTCACGCAAGCCGATTGATAAAAACAGGTCATGGAAGCCATAGAACATCCCGTCATCACGGGCATATTCTCCAGTGTGTTGCTTTCGTCCGTCAAAATACAGATTTCAATATTCGTGGGAATGCACGTGACTGGTGGAGCCATGCTGAAGGGATTTATGCCCGTGGTACACAACCAGAGGCGGGAGCTGTGCTAAGCTTCCGTCCCACACGCCACATGCCTCTCGGCCATGTCGCTGTGGTCCGCAAACAGATTGATAGCCGCACCATCCTCATTGACCAATCCCATTGGAGCTCCAACGGCGTCAGCCGTAATGTGCGTGTTGTGGATGTCTCTCCTGCCAATGATTGGTCAGCTGTTCGCGTGGCTCTTGCTGGTAATGATGGCCGCTTGGGAAGCATCTACCCAACACATGGCTTTATTTATGCGCGCAGCGAAGGGAGCCAGCCTGTCAATGCACCTATTCGTAACGTATTGGCAGAAAACACCCACCTAGAGACGGCCTCTGTTCCTTCCGATATTTTTGGCGAGGAAGCCCCGAGCCGCTCTCTCCAATAAGACCTCTGTAGAAAAAACTTCCTTAAAAGCCGCCCCCCCCCTAGGGACGCCCGGCTTTATGATATGGATGCCCCGTTTGAATCGCTTGCGCTCGGAAAAGCTGCTCTGCGAGCATCACACGCACAAGCATATGAGGCCATGTCAGCTTGCCTAGTGAGAAAAGAGCATCGGCGCGCTGAATAATAGCGGCATCTAGCCCTTCTGCCCCGCCAATCATGAAGCACACAAGTCGGCCTGTTTCCTGCCATTGCTGTAACTTTGCAGCAAAAACGGGACTATCCATCAGCGGGCCACCTTCATCCAATACAATAACAAACGCATTATCGGGACAGGCCGCTAAAAGGGCGTCAGCCTCTCGCCGTTTTTGTTCAGTAGGGGAGCCACGCCCTTGAGCAACCTCAACAACTTCAAGCTTGGGCCGCAGCCGTGCCCTATAACGTGCGAGTAACTCTTGCTCTGGCCCAGCTTTTAACTTCCCAACGGCGATGAGCTTCATCCCATATGCCCCACGCCTTGTTGTCTCTTACTCAACGGCGATTTCTTCATCCGCATGGTCAAAATCGCCGCCCCACATGCGCTCTAACGCGTAAAGCTCCCGGCTTTCTGGCATAAAGAGATGTACTACAACATCGCCAGCATCCAACAAAACCCAATCGCTCCCTTGTTCCCCTTCAATCTGCGGGCGAGCTAGCGACTCTTCTTTTAAACGGGTTTCTAAATGGTGGGCCATAGCGGAAATCTGACGCTCAGACATACCAGAGGCAATAACCATGCGCTCCGCAAAACCGGCGCGGCCTGTCAGGTCCAATGTAATGATATTCTCAGCTTTATCCTCATCCAAACTCTCGGTAATGACGGATAAAAGGCGGGCCAACCGTGCCTCATGAGACGAAGGGGAGGAGGATTTAGTCATGGTGATAATCGTTTTTACTCCTAATGGCGCGCAAAGCCGTTGATGAAATAGCGTTTTGAGGGGCTAGTAAAAAGGTCCAGCCCGGCCCCCCTTCTGCTTTTAGCAAAAGAGACGCTGCCCTGCCATCATGACGATACCGCCGCAAAACAGAACTCGCGCGCCCTTTTAGCGCAGGGATGACACTTCCAGGCCGCGGTAATACCGCTATGGGGACCAAATGAGCCAGCTTCCGCCAACCACGCCAGCGGGAGAACTGCGCTAGGCCATCCGACCCCATAAGCCATATAAAACGACAATGAGGGAAACGCTGCTTGAGCAACGCCACTGTCTTAACCGTAAAATGCTGGCCTAATTGATGCTCAATATCCACAGCGATGATGCGCCGCCCATCAGCAAGGTGCCGCGCGCTGGCTAAACGCTGCGCAAAAGGGGCCATCCCTATGCGGGATTTTAGCGGATTCCTCGGCGAGACCATCAGCCAAACTTGATCGAGCTGCAAATGTGCCAGAGCTTTACGGGCAAGTTGAATATGCCCTTCATGCGCTGGATTAAACGACCCCCCAAGGAGACCGATACGCATATGCCGCCCATCGCCGAATCGCGACATTGCTGCCCCTAAAGGACGCTTACGCGATGAGCGATGAACGGTCTGTGCCTTCATCAATAACAATCACACATTAAAGCGGAAGAGCAGCACATCGCCATCTTGTACGACATAATTCTTGCCCTCTACGCGCAATTTACCAGCCTCACGCGCACCAGCCTCGCCTTTATAGGTGACATAATCATCATAAGCGATGGTCTCACACGCAATGAAGCCACGCTCAAAATCATTATGAATCACGGCCGCGGCTTGGGGAGCTTTAGTGCCCGCGGTGATTGTCCAAGCGCGTGTCTCTTTTGGCCCAACAGTAAAATAGGTTTGCAGGCCCAAAAGCCGATAGCCAGCAGCAATTACGCGGTCCAATCCGCTATCTTTCAGCCCCAAACCATCGAGGAACTCAATGCGCTCCTCCTCCTCAAGCTGACTGACTTCTGCCTCAATCGCCGCAGAAACAATCACAACGCCCGCCCCTTCTGCCTCGGCGCGTTTTTTCACCTTTTCTGAAAGGGCATTACCGGTGGAAGCCGCGGCCTCCTCCACATTACAGACATAAAGAACAGGCTTTGTTGTCATAAGCTGAAGGCGCGCAACTTCAACCTCCTTCCCCGCAGGGATGGCCGTGCGAGCTGGTTTGCCTGCTTGCAACGCCGCTAATAGAGGCTCCATAAGCTCTAGCTGCTCTTTCGCCTCACGGTCATTGCCACGGGCGCGCTTTTCCAAACCTGTTTTGCGGCGTTCTAAGCTTTCTAAATCCGCCAGCATTAATTCTGTCTCGATGATGTCAGCATCACGCACAGGGTCCACACCACCCTCTACATGGGTAATGTCATCATCTTCAAAACAACGCAGCACATGGATGATGGCGTCCACCTCACGAATATTCGCAAGGAACTGATTACCAAGTCCTTCCCCTTTGGAGGCCCCCCGCACCAGACCAGCAATATCCACAAACTCTAGGCTCGTGGGTAAAATACGCTGGGACTGCCCCACTTTAGCAAGGACCTCTAGCCGCTCATCAGGCACAGCCACGCGGCCCGTATTAGGCTCGATCGTGCAGAAAGGATAATTTGCCGATTGCGCCGAGGCCGTTTGCGTCAACGCATTAAACAAGGTGGATTTGCCAACATTGGGGAGGCCCACGATCCCACAATTGAACCCCATGCACTCTCTCCCATTTTCCTAAAATGCCGCTGTTTTATGGTCTGCCTTTATCCCATAGCAACGCGCATATTACAATTTACCTTAGCTCCGCCACAGAGCTGTCTTTGTCATAAAGGCTTCTGGCTCATCCTGCGCGAGTAATGGAGTCGCATAGGCCAGCTCATCTAACCATCGCTCTAAATCTGGCCGCTCCGTGCTAGAGAAGTCCCCCAACACATGGCCATGCACCCGCTCCCGGCTACCGGGATGGCCAATGCCTAGACGCACCCGCCAATAATTAGGGCTAGGCAATGCTTTATCCATAGAGCGCAACCCATTATGGCCCGCTGCACCGCCCCCTTGCTTGACGCGCATTCTCCCAAAAGCGAGGTCCAACTCGTCATGAAAAACAGTCATATCCTCAAGGGGGATTTTATAAAAATGCGCGGCTTGCTGCACGCTCTCGCCAGAGAGATTCATGTAGGTCAGCGGCTTGAGGAGAAGAATCTTCTGCCGCCCGACCATACCTTCTGCCGTCTCCCCGCGAAAACGCTTACGCCACGGGCTAAAACCGTGGCGTAGCGCAATCGCATCAACGGCCATAAAGCCGATATTATGCCGGTTGCGGCTCATTGACGCCCCCGGATTACCGAGTCCGATCCAGAGCTTCACAACCGCATAACCTCTTTATTTGGACTCAGCAGGAGCCGCTGCGCCTTCAGCCTCAGCACCGGCCTCAGGCTCCTCCTCCACTGTTGGCGGAGCGATAGAGGCAATCACAAAGTTGGGGATATGCAGCGTTGGTGTTGCATGCTCCGTGCCTTGGAGGTCATCCCAACGCACATTGTCGTTGATGTCTAGCTTGCTGAGGTCCACAGTGAAATGCTCTGGAATATTCTCAACAGGCACTTCCACATCCACAGAGTGACGAGCAATGTTCAGCACACCGCCGCGCCTAATGCCGGGGGCGTCTTCCTCACCGGTAAAGGTGATGCCAACCTGCACATGCACGCTCTGGCCGGGGACCAAACGCAGGAAGTCGATATGAATCGGCGCATCAGACACCGGATGGAACTGAATATCACGAATCAGCGCGTGAACTTGCTCACCACCAATATTGAACTGATAAAGGCGAGACTGCCAGCTACCGCGATGCAGCTCCTTCATGATGATGCGGGGGTCGATGGAGACGAGGGCCGGCTCCTTCTTACCACCATATACCACGCCAGGGACGAGCCCTTCACGTCGTGTAGCGCGCGCTGCCCCCTTACCTGCTTTGGCGCGCTGGGAGATCTCCAGTGTCGTTATTTTCGCCACGTTATACGCTCCTGCGTTCTAAAAATGAATATAACCGTACGGCCTCCAGGGGTGCCTACGGCTGCTCTGCCCTAACCGAAAAACACGTAAAAGACAATTTTTTTATCACGATGATGGTGTAATTGCTCGAATAATAGAAAGCTGCCGCCCTGTCCGCCCATCACCTCTCAGCGTAGCTCGGCGATGGCTGAAGAAGCATGATTCCGCTGCGGTATCACGCCCTACCCACTCTGCGCGCACATGAAGAGCCTCTAACCGCGCACGACAAAATGCGGGAAGGTCGAACTGGTAATGCCCAGTGCGTGCAGCCGGTGTAAAGAACCTCTCCCCAGAGGACTCATGAGCCAATACAGCGCACCGCATATCCTCACCGACCTCGTAAGAAGCAGGCGCAATGCACGGACCAATCACGGCGCGAATCCCCTCGGCCCCCAAAGCGCGCATCTGCTGTACCGTAGCTTCCAACACACCGGCTACAGCCCCGCGCCACCCCGCATGAGCAGCCCCAACAACACGCCCATCATGCGAGGCAAATAACACAGGCGCGCAATCTGCTGTGGCAATCCCTAGTGCAATGGTGGGGCAGTCCGTCACCAGGCCGTCCCCTTCTGGCAAAGCACCACAAGAGAAGGACGGCACATCTTCAGAGCCTCGCAACGTCACGACCTCTGCTCCATGCACTTGTTGGAGGGCGGCGAGATGCACCTCCTCCACCCCTACAAGTGCGGCAATACGCCGTCTATTTTCCTGCACATAAGTAGGGTCATCCTGCGTATTGACCCCGCCATTCAAACTCTCATAAGGCGCGCGTGACACACCGCCTTGCCGCAAGCAAAAGCCATGCGGGACAGGCAATAAAGATGAATGAATGACCGGCGGCAAACTCATGACGTTACCCAATCACGCTCCCGCGCAGGACGGCGGAAGGCATAGACCATCAGCGCAATCCCCGCGATGGCCATAGGCACACAGAGCAACTGCCCCATTGTGGTGCCCCCAGCAAGGAAGCCGATATTATCATCAGGCTGGCGGAACAGCTCACAAAAGGCGCGTGCGAACGCATAGCCAAAAAGGAACAAGCCAGAGAGAAAGCCCGCCCGCGCCCGCAAAACAGGCCGCCCCACGGCCATCAACATAATGATGAATAATAAAAGCCCCTCTGTTAGGGCCTCATATAACTCAGAAGGATGGCGCGGCTCTGGCCCAACGGCTGGGAAAATCATCGCCCATGGCACCGCATGGACTACAGGCCGGCCCCATAATTCCCCATTGATGAAATTAGCACAACGGCCTAGCCCCAACCCAATAGGCACCACCACGACAATCCGGTCCGCAAAGGCAAGGAAGTTCAGACGCCGCCGCCACGTAAACCAAGCCAGCGCGATAATGACCCCTGCTGCCCCACCATGAAAGGACATACCGCCCCGCCATGTTGCAAACATCTGCAACGGATGAGCTAGGAAGAAAAGAGGACGATAAAAAAGGACATAGCCTAAACGCCCCCCCACCAATACGCCAAGCACGGCATAGACGAGAAAGTCATCCACAGCGAGACGAGTAGCAACCTTCGGCCCTAATTGAACCAACTTCCGTGCGATAGGCAGGGCTATGAGAAATGCCGTTATATAAGCAAGCGCATACCAACGGACCACCAATGGCCCTAGATGAAACGCCACCGGGTCCAACCCCGGAAAGATAAGCGGTTGTGTCACAAATACGGCCTTCCTGATGCCAGATAATCTTTAATATAAAAGCGGATACCATCTTCTAAGCTGGTAAAGGGTGCATCATACCCCGCTTTACGCAGTGCCTTCATATCCGCCTGCGTAAAGGATTGATACTGCCCCTGTAAGCTTTCTGGCATAGGAATATACTCGATATTTACCCTTTTCCCTGCCGCATCGCATACAGCCCGCGCAAGGGATTCATAAGAGCGTGCCTGCCCTGTCCCGCAGTTAAACAACCCACTGACTGTAGGATGCTCCAACAGCCAGAGCAGCACCTTCACCACATCCCCAACCCAGATGAAATCCCGCTTCTGCTCGCCATCGGCTAAGCCGGGTTTATCTGATTGAAAGAGCCGCACAGGGTTGCCAGCCATGAGCTCATCATATTTTACCTTAATGACCGAAATCATCCGCCCTTTATGATATTCATTCGGCCCATAGACGTTAAAGAACTTCAACCCCGCCCATTGCGGGGGAGTAGGCTCGCCCGCCTCTATCGTCCGCTTTACCCAGAGGTCGAACGCGTGCTTAGACCAGCCATATAAATTGAGTGGTTGGAGCGCCTCGATAGACTCCAACCCATCTTGAAAGAGGGCGGGTTGGTCTGCCGCGCCATAGGTCGCTGCGGAAGACGCGTAGAGAAATGGGACCTCCTGCTCTGCACACCATCGCCATAGCTGCTGAGAGAGGGCAACATTACTCTGCCATACAAGGTCACCATCCCGCGCTGTAGTCTCGCTAATGGCCCCCATATGAATGACAGCCTCCACCCCCTTCGCCTCTGCCAAAAACGCCGTTAAGCCCTCTGGCGGCACGATAAGATGAGGGGGATGCGTGGCAAGGTTACGCCACTTCCCTTGGTCGTGAAGATAATCCACAATAACAGTCCGCCGCCCCTGCTGAAACAGAGCGTGATGCAGACAAGACCCAATAAATCCGGCTCCACCGGTGACGATAATCATTCTTCCTGTATAGTCTGGTAGAAAGCAGTATCCAACATAAGAACGCACAGAAATGAGGGAGAATTGGTTGACAGACCTACCTTTGCTTCTGAAAGAATTGCGGCAGACAGATAGGTCCGTTTTGGAAGACCACCTATAAAGGAGTTAATAATATGGCCATACGCCCCCGTTTCTTCGATGATATAGCCGGCTTTGCTGGAACGGCGTTCTCTGCCGCGACTGGTGTACGCGAGGAGATTCATACGCTTATTCGCAGCCAGATTAACGAGATTCTTTTCTCCCTTCATCTTGTCCGCCGTGATGAGTTTGAGGCCGTGCAAGAGATGGCAAGCCACGCTCGCCTCGCTCAAGAAAAGGCCGAGCATCGCCTCGCTGCGCTAGAAGCCCGTTTAGACGAGCTAGAGCAAAGCCTTACTGCTCCTTCCTCACAGCGTTAATCCCTTTTTGGAGTTTCCTCATGACCATCCCTACACTTCTTCTCGTTGGTTGCGGCAAAATGGGCGGGGCCCTTATGCGTGGGTGGGTAAGCAGCCCAACCCCGCCGCGCATCTTTATCCTAGACCGTAAGCTCCAAGACGCCCCGGCAGGATGCACCATCTTCCGCACGCCAGAGGAGATTACGCCTGACGTAAAACCCGATATTATCGTGCTGGCCGTTAAACCTGCGGGGGCAGAGGCGATGCTCTCATCCCTTAAAACCGTTTTGGGCGAGCGGATGAATCATACAGCTCTCCTCTCTGTCATGGCTGGTAAGAGCTGCGAAAAACTAGCAAGCTGGTGTGGCCGTGCGGATATGCCTGTCATCCGCACCATGCCCAATACGCCATCCTGCGTTGGGGCCGGGGCAACGGGGCTTTATGCCTCCCCCCATGTCAGCCAAGCGCAAAAGGACCTCGCCATCCGCTTGATGGAACAAGTAGGTACCGTTGTTTCCGTCCCGCATGAGGAGGACCTCCGTACCGTCATTGCCATTGCTGGCTCTGCCCCGGCTTATGTATTCTACCTTGCTGAATTGCTGGAGAAAGTCGGGCAAGATTTCGGCTTAGACGCTCATGCTTCACGCGCTCTTGTCCGTGGCATGATTTATGGTGTTGGCAAGATGCTCCATGAACTTCCTGAAGATGCAGAAACACTCCGCAAAAACGTCACCAGCCCCAACGGCACAACCGCTGCGGCTTTGAGCGTCTTTATGAAGGAAGAACATTGGCCACGCCTCATCCCTGAAGCGGCCAAAGCTGCGATTAAACGCTCACGCGAGCTTGATGATTAACCATCCCATCGGACCGGTGGAACATAACCCGCTCTATCGGTCCATCTCACACGCTTAGGCATAAAACGCATAATGATGACCAATTCCCCCCACGACCCTTCTTTTGACAGGGCGATGATTGATGCCACGTTACAGCTTGCTCAGCAGCATGGTTGGCAGCGTACCTCCCTCGTAGAGGCAGCGCGCGAAGCAGGCTTGCCCCTCGCCCGTGTACGCCAACGCTTCCCCTTTAAAGCGATGATTTTATTACACCTGAATCGCCACATTGATGAAGCGGCCCTCTGTGGGGAACGCTATGGCACCACCGTGCGCGAGCGGCTTTTTGACCTCCTCATGCGCCGCTTTGATGCAATGCAAGATTATCGTGCAGGACTATGCGCTGTCATGCACACTCTCCCCCGTGACCCAGCCCTAGCGGCCTTCCTCGCTGCAACGACAATGGAAAGCCTACGCTGGATTGCCGATGCAGCCGGGCTAGAGTGTCGCGGCTTGGGAGGCATCATCCGCCAAAATGCTCTGCTCGCCTTATGGTCGCGTACCATTGTCAGTTGGGAGAAAGACAGCTCACCAGACCTCACTACGACCATGCAAACACTTGACCAAGCCCTTACTCGTGCGGAGCGGCTGGGTTTGCTCAAAGCGGCATCCTCTCATCACCTCTCCGATTCTCCCTTACAGGATGAAGGCGGACTGCCCGACTATGTCGCCCCCAAAGATGAGGACGAGATTTTATAACATCTTATGTAAAAAAAACGCTTACGCACCCTTTACCCATTCGTCTGTTCGGGATATTAAGGAGCCAGCGTTGGGGCGTAGCCAAGCGGTAAGGCAGCGGATTTTGATTCCGCCATGCGGAGGTTCGAATCCTCCCGCCCCAGCCAATGACTCTCCCAAAAATTAAGATAAAAAATACCGCCCCATCGGGACGGCATTCTTGTACGCTCTGTATACAGCTCATAAAAAATCACCCCTCCGAAGAGGGGTGAGTATCTATTAGAAGCTATGGAAATCTTTAGGATGCAACTGCTGTTGGTCCAAGAAGGTAATCTGACCTTGGTCGTTTGGCAAATCAACCGTCACATTACCACCAGTGATTGACTGATGCTCAAGCATCTGACCAATCTCCTGCTGAGTTGCTTTAAGCCCAACCTGATTGCCTGCAGCCTTCCCGAAATCGGCGATGGTATAATGCCCGCCCTTATTATTCAGGAACTGGAAGAGATTAGCAGACCCACTACCGCCGCTTAATGTCGCGCCAGCATTGGTCCCGTCAACCGTGTTCTGAACCGAAATCGTATCAGAGGCATCACCACCTTTGATGGTGTCCCCAAGGCCAGCAAGCGCATCCAAAGACTGATGGGAGTTCGAAGCATCAAACAGAATATTATCTGCGCCCGGTGCTGCCCCATAAAATTCTGGACGGAACACGCTGCTCCCATCCGTTGCCTGCTGAGCGTAATGATACACGCTATTAGCGGTGCCAAAGATGGTGGCATTATCCCCGACCGAACGCGTCCCGGAGCCAACACCACCGAGGAAGCTTAGCGTCCCCCCGAGAGAAAGCTGGCTAGAGCTCCCGTTGGTCCCATCTCCTGCAGCAGAAATTGTATCCTGCCCGCCAAGAAAACTTGCCTGAGAATCGTCATCGGAATCCAAAGACTGCCGAAGGTCAAGTCCGTCATTACCCACACCAGAGGAGAGGGATGACATCCCACCTTCGTCATCGTCAAAACCGGAACGGTTCATTAGCGACTGGAAGGAGTTTGCAAATAAAGCACTGAGATCCTGCGCCCCCTGACTAGGAAGCCCAAAGAAATACTGTTGCCGCAAACCTGATACTGTTGGAATTGCCAAGAGACTACACCTTACACAACATAATCATACGACCCAAACTGACAAGCTGCTCTTATTCCGGCCCCTTCTTGCCCTCTGATGACAGAGAGAAGATTAACTACCTTCGTGGCTCCCTCACGTCAGAAGTGAGAAAACTTTATGGCAACCTACAAAGGGCCCCTCCTAAGAGACGCTGTCGGAATTAGGTCGAAATGACCCGCAACCTGTTAACAACAGATAACAGATTAACCAATGGCTTACAAATGTTTTGTGTGTAATTTCTATTCGATTTCAAAATTGATAATGAGAATGTATACGCAATTTTTTGATACATTTTTGATAGAAATCACACAAATATACTGAAACGATAGAGAGGAATAACAAAAAAATTTTCTTATATATTTGTTTGATAAAAATAAATCTTATTTATTTCCAGATAAAGAAAATTATTTTCTCTTTATTTTAGTAGATTTTTTGTATGACTATCCTTGCGGCATTATATGGCCACACAAAAAAATTAACTTTATCATAATGATTTCTGCATCATCGCTCAAATAAGGGGCGCACAGTTATCACGACCCTGCCTTCGCAGAACCCCCTTATAAGGAATTGTCATCTCACAGTTTATACGATTCGATGTCATCCAAATCGGCCAACCATAGAGTCGCCGTACCGTCCGATGGCGCGCGCCAATCGCCCCGAGGCGATAAGCTCCCCCCTGCAACAACTTTCGGGCCGTTAGGCATGGCCGACCGCTTAAATTGGCTTGTGCCAAAGAATCGCTTTAGAAAAACGCGACTCCAATGGATGATTGTTGGCAGATCATAAGCAATACGGTCTTGCTCTGGGTAATTAAGGGGCCACTCACCCTTTTTTGCATCGCCCCACGCATGTAATTGCAAGAAGGCAATCTTCTTAGGTGCGAATCCATAACGCAGAACATAATAAAGCGTGAAATCTTGCAACGCGTATGGGCCAATCATTTGTTGGGTACTTTGCACACCCTGCCCCTGATTCGGCACAAGCTCTGGGCTAATCTCTGCTGCGACAATCGACTCCAACACCGCACGCGCTGCCGGGGATACGCTCTTATCATGACCCGAGGCCCAGCGAATCACATGCTGGATGAGCGTCTTAGGCAGGCCCGCATTAACATTATAATGAGCCATCTGGTCACCGACTCCATAGGTACACCAGCCCAAAGCTAGCTCGGACATATCGCCCGTACCGATGACCAACCCTTGATGATGATTGGCTAGACGGAAAAGAAAATCCGTCCTTAACCCTGCCTGTACATTCTCAAAGGTAATGTCATATACAGCTTCGCCACGCCCATAAGGGTGATCAATCGCTGCCAACATGGCCTGCGCGGTCGGCCTGATATCCAGCTCTCCAGCACGCACACCCAAACTCTCCATCAAGCCATGCGCCAACGCGAGGGACTCGCCGCCTGTGGCAAAGCCGGGCATGGTCCGGGCGATAATTTGCGTCCGCTCCCAGCCAAGACAATCCGCCGCTTTGACCGCCACCAAGAGGGCCAGCGCACTATCTAACCCACCTGACACGCCAATAATCATTGTTTTGGCATGAGCGGCTTTTAACCGCTGGCACAAAGCATGGACCTGAATATTCCATGCTTCCCGGCAATCTTGCTCACATAAGGCAAGGCGCAAAGGCACAAAGGGGAAGCGTGGCACCTCACGCTTTAACCCCCAATCCTGAAGAGGAGGATTTACGGCAAAACGAATCCGGCGAAAGTTTTTCGCGTGAGTTGATGCGAAATACCCCGTCTGGAGTCGCTCCTGCCGCAAACGGTCGAGGTCTATATCAGCGACCACCATATCCCCTTTCGGGGCAAAACGGTCTGATTGGGCAAGGCACTCCCCGGCCTCATAAATCAAAAGCTGCCCATCCCATGCGAGGTCCGTTGTCGATTCCCCCACCGTGGCAGCGGCATAAAGATACGCACTACTCGTCCGCATAGACTGTGCAGCACATAATAAAGCGCGATGCTCGGCGCGCCCAACCGTTACGGGAGAGGCAGAAAGATTCGCAATAACGGTCGCCCCAGCCACCGCCAAAGCCCCGCTTGGTGGTTGCGGTGCCCAGAGGTCCTCACAAATCTCCACCCCGAGGGTTAAACCGGCAATATCCTCTGCCTCAAAAAGCAAATCGGCCCCAAAAGGCACCTCTTGCGTACCAAGCCTGATCGTACCAGAACAACCCGCCCCGCTGGTGAAATGCCGTGCTTCGTAAAACTCGCGATAACGTGGGAGCATAATCTTCGGCACAACGCCCAAAATACGGCCTTTATGAAAGATGACCGCGCAATTATAGAGGCTATCCCCCCAACGCAATGGCATCCCAACAATGCCAACGCTCATGAGGTGAGCCGTGCGCTCCACCAAGGCTAACAAAGCCTCTTGGCTGCGCTCTAACATCAGTTGCTGGAAGAACAAATCCTCCAACGTATAGCCTGTCAGCCCTAATTCTGGGAAAACCGCAATCGCAACCGCTTGCTCATGGCACCGCTCTAACCATTGCTGAAACACTATGGCGTTATGATGAGGCTCGCCCAGCGCAATCGGCGTTGTACATGCAGCAACCCGTGCAAAGCCTTGCCGGTATAAGCATAAGAACTCATCTAAAGCCATAACCGCCCTCCCGCGCTTTCTATCTATAATCTCATGCGTCCACTTGTTGCCGCACAAAGCGGAATAACCGCCATGTTTCCCACAGTGCGAGAACAAACACACCAAACGCATAAAGAGCCGCAAGACTCGTCAGTGACACAGGCAAACCCAACGGGTAATCGGGCTGGTCGCAAGGTTTAGTCGGATGAGCGGGTAAATGTGCCATCCAGTCTTTAAAATCATGCGCTTCGACAGGGGTCACGTGGCATTCCGCCGCGGGGCTGGGCCAAAGCCCATGCTCTACGCCCACATGCAAAATACCTAACCCCACACTCACCAACAAACACACCAACCCTATACAAGCGAGCCAACGCGCATAACGCGGGGAAAAGACCAGAACCAACACGCCAATCCCTATCAGCACCCGCCACGGCCCACGCTCCCACAAGCACAGCTCACAAGGGACCATATGCAAGAAATTTTCCGCAATGAAGGCAATAAGAAGAGCAAAGAGGGCGGATAGAATATAAAGCCCTCCGACACGCCATACAGCACGTATCTGTTGTTTATCCGTAAACAGCATGTCCCTCTCCTTCTTTTATAAACATCACGATGCTTCCATCCACCATACCCCTATGGGGTGGAAAAAGCACTTCATCCCCTCACACCATCCCCTTAGGGCTGCGTCCCTTCACCCTGCCCAGCCTGCGGTGCTGGGGCAGGTGTTGGCGGTAATAAAGAGACGGGCCCAGATGCCCCATTATCCCCTTGATGAACATTCTGCCCTGCCGTGGGAGAGGAGGACTTGCCCTCGCCATCGGCCTCCACATGTGGGGCCCCTGCTGTTGCAACCGACGGTACAGATGGATGGGGCAACGGCCCTACCATAGGGGCCACAGCATCACCATCGCATGAGACGACCTGCACATCATACAACGCCCCAGCATAAGCCCCTAAAGCGGGGTCATTGGTAAACATCCATCCCTCAAATGTAGGGCTGCCAGCCTCTTGGTTTTCCTCAATCTTTACCTGCGCTGCGGCTTGGGCGGGAAGGCCTTCAGGTTTTTGCAAGCAACGCTCTAACGTTAAGGACAAAGTGCCATATTGCACCACCTCCCCAACATGCAGCGAGACAAGCCCGACATGAGAATCCAACCGCCGCATAATGCGCATCACCGCCTGATTACGCCCCTGCCAACTTGTTGCGGGATACGTCGCAGGAGGGGCTACAGCACGCACACCCTCAGCATGCAAGGAGGATAATACCGCCCCACCCAGCATAGAGCCTAACAAACAGACCACCAGCCCCCTAAAACGCCGCTTTTTTACGCCCATAACCCTCATCCTTCCCCCTGTTCCATCGCATCAGCACCATTGGTACTTTTTGTGCCCTCTATGGCCTCTGCGACTATCGCAGCCATAAGCTGCTCCATATGTTGGCGCAAATAAGCAGGGGCTACATCCATCAATAAGGCATCCGCACAAGCCTCTTTAATAACTTGCCGTAACTCCTCCTCATTCTCCCGCAAAACACGCAATTTACCTGTACAATGTATCGGCTGCCCTGCACTATCGAGCCAGTCTTGCTCTGCCATAAAAATGGTCTCACGGGGTCAGTTGAGCAGGGGCTTGTGCTGAGGAAGGATTTGGCTCGGTAGGCGGCGTGGCGGGAGGAGCCTTCTTTTGTAATGAATCCGTGACGGAGAAAATAAACTTGCTCAAAAGTTGCTCTAAACTAATCGCCCCCTGCGTTTCCCCAATCACACCATCTGCTTTTAACATGGTCGCATCCCCGCCAGGGGTGAGGGCAATATATTTCCCCCCTAAGAGAGAATCAGAAGTAATAATCGCACCGCTATCAGCCGGGAGCTGAATATTCGGCGCAACACTGAAAGTTACCTCTGCTTGAAAATTATGCGGGTCCACCTGCAAATGCCGCACATGCCCCACTGTCACACCAGCAAGGCGGACATCCGACCCCACGCCAAGCCCATCAATATGACTAAATGCCGCATGGAGAGGGTAGCCCCGGTCTTGTGGATGCTGCCGCCCGATAAAGGCAATGACAATTAACACCGCTAGAACACCTGCTGCAACAAGCCCTACAGCGAGTTCTAAGCGGTCCTTTCCAGCTCGTCTTACGGCCATATCCCCCACATTGCCCGTAACCATCGCTCTATCCTTTTTACCGTCACAAAACCATCACATGCGTGAATGTCCTTAACGCTCTAGCGGACTCCACGCGTTACGTCCAATCCCCTGCCACACTCACCAGCATTTTTCTCTTTTACGGGCTGATAAAAAGTTATCCACTATATCCCCGTTTTCCTGAACGCTTATGCCCGTTATCCCCCTCTAAGGATGGTTTCCTCCTCACTGCTTCATGACTAGACTCGTCATCATGAAAGCGCATCTTCACTGGAATGGCGTTCATATGAGAACGCTTCAAATAAGCATAGACTCGGACAGCTCTAACCTGCGTTCGGTGACCGTTCCCTCTGTGTGGAGTGATGATGCCGCTCAGGCACTCATCCAGCTCACCCCGGCAGAAGGCGGGCCTATCCGCCTCGCAAGTGAAGCCGCGCGCTGGGTGGACCTTATTGATTCTACACCGCTCTTACCCCACACCCCCCAAGGGACCCCACCGGCGGGGCGGAGCTTATCGTATCTGCTTTTAATGCAGCAAATGGCCCCCAATGCTGCCCTATGGCGCAATGACCCTGACGGACAACCGGGCTTTATTGTAAGGCTCTCCGGCTTTGTGCAGGATGGTCTTTTTGCAACTGAACATTTTGCCGCTTGCCTTAAATTAGCCTGCGATAGCTTGCGCCGGTTAGACGCAGCGCAGCGGCCTTATCGCAGTGGGGAACTTCCCCTCTTTGATGATCCTGCCCCTGCTCACCATGATGATGGGCCTGTCGGGCTAATCTTATTGAGCGACCTTGATGCCTGCCTTGCCGCCCTTGGTATGGAATATGACAGCACAGAAGGGCGTGATTTTGCCAAAGCGATAAGCCATCTTACGCAGCTCATTGCCCGTGCTGGCACAGCAAAACCGGCTAAGGCCTTCCACTGCCCTCATCATCCAGAAATTGAGAAGACCGCTATCGCCATCACTAGCGCACTACAGAGCGTAACCACCCTCAGCCCTATCGAGACGGGCTTTTCTAGCCCCGGCATGGTTGATGCTCTACTTGATGTCGAAGCCTGCGGCTTAGGGCCAATTTTCTCCCTTGTTACGCAACACGGCACATTGCGAGCCTCAACTCTCAACCGCCTCGCCCATAAGGGCCTCTCCCCAGAGGCCGCTTTAGCCCTCACATTGGAGGGACAAAGCCCACTTCATCCCGCCGGTGCGGAAGCTCATGCACAGATGCATGAAGCTGTTATGCCTTTTTGCGATTATCTTCCTGCTCTGCCTGAGCCAGAAATAGATGACCTAAAAGACAAGCTAGGCCGTGGCGTCCGCCGCCCCTTACCCATGCGGCAAGGCGGCTTTAGCCAGCGCACCTCCATTGGCGGGCATCGCCTTTTTATGCGGACCAGCGAGTTTGAAGATGGCAGCCTCGCCGCCCTATCCCTCGCTCCCCCACGGGAAAGCCCCATGGCACGCGGCCTGATGGAGTGCTTCAGCCAAGCCGTGAGTATTGGCCTGCAATGCGGTGTACCTTTAGAAATGTTTGTCGAGCAATTTGCTTATTCTCGCTTCGGTGCGTGCGGTACCGTTGAAGGCGATGATGTGGCCCGCTATGCGACCTCTATGCTAGATTATGCCTTCCGTGCGTTATCGGATGCGTATCTTGGTCATCATATGCCTGATGCTCCAGCGGACTCTAACGATAAACAACAAGAGCCGCCCATGCTTCCTTTTGGGCCAGATGAGCATAAAACATCCTCTCGCACAAAAAACCAAAGGTTGCGACTTGTTAGCTAAGGGTTGTTTTTTCACTATAATTTAGTAGCCCTTCGCTCAGTGGGCAGGAGGGATGCGCTCAGGTCGTTGACATCAGCCTCATGCCCTGTCTAGCTACTTTGTGTCCATCGCAATGATGCAGGACATTTTGGGGTATTGTAGCGTGAGCAACCACGACACAACCAGATACAGCCAGTTCAATGAGCGTCTTGCTCATATGGAGCAAAAGCTGACCCCAAAAAATACCCCCCGAAAAACTGCCGCCTTGTCCGAAGATTCTGCATTAGGAATGGCCTTCCGTATTGCAAGTGATCTCGTGGCTGGTGTTGCCGTTGGTCTGGGCATTGGTTATGAACTTGACCGATGGACAGGATGTAAGCCTGCGTTTATGATTGGCTTTGCTATGCTTGGCATGGCAGCCGGCTTGCGGAATGTCTGGCGTGTTGTGAATGTTACAGATGCCCCTCAGAATAGGGCACAAGAAAACGGGAGAGACCAGCGTGGCCAGCGGATCGAAGATTGACGCGCTCGGACAGTTTGAACTGCATCCGATTTTGGGTTCTTTCGGTGAGGCACTGCGGTTATCCCAGTCCCCGCTATTTATGGTAATCTCCGCCGCTGTGGTGCTTACGTTCCTCTATGTTGGGATGAAGCCAAAAGCCGTGGTGCCTGGTCGCCTACAAGCCGCCGCAGAGGTGAGTTACGACTTCATCCACGGTTTGGCCGTTGATACTATCGGGGAGGCGGGAACGCGCTTTTTCCCCTTTGTGTTTGCCTTATTCTTCTTCATTCTGACGGGGAATTACATCGGCCTACTGCCGTTCTCCTTTACCTTCACCAGCCATATTGTTGTTACGCTGGCTATGGCAATGGCGGTGTTTATCCTTTGCATCATCACATCTTTGCGTGTGCAGGGGCTAAACTTCTTCAAGCACTTCATGCCGGAGGGTGCGCCCATTGCCCTCTCCCCTTTGCTTGTACCGATTGAGATTCTCTCCTACATCTCCCGGCCCATCAGCCTGTCCATTCGTCTTTTTGCGAATATGGTAGCAGGGCATGTGCTGTTGGAGGTTTTTGCAAGTTTTACGATCATGCTTGCCGGTCTTGGCGTTGTCGGCGATGTGCTGGCAATTACCCCTGTTGTTCTCAACATCGCTTTGACGGCACTTGAGCTGCTGGTAGGGCTTCTACAGGCTTATGTTTTTGCCATCCTTACCTGCATTTACCTGCGTGAGGCTGTCGCCCATTAATGGGCTGGCAGTGCCTGCGTTTCTCTTTGTCCTGTCCTTATAAAGGAAGCTGAACCATGGATCTTCTTCATCCCGCTCGTGAGATTGGTGCTGGTCTTGCCGTGATTGCTCTTGCCGGTGTTGGTGCTGGTATCGGTAACATCTTTGCTGCGCTGGTAAACTCTATCGCTCGCAACCCGGCGTCTCGCCCGCATGTGTTTGGCCTGGGTATGCTTGGCTTTGCCTTGACAGAGGCTATTGCCCTCTTTGCCCTGCTGATCGCCTTCCTTATCCTTTTCGTCTGAGGGCAAGACCGATGCGCCTTACGCCTCGTTTCCTCCTGTCTGCCGCCGCCCCCCTTGCGGCCTTACCGGGCCGGGCCGTGGCGGAAGGCATGCCCCAGCTCCACTTTAACGACCCTTATGTGCAGGGCCAGGTGCTCTGGGGTGCCATCATCTTCTTCATCTTCTATCTGCTTCTAAGCCGCTCTGCTTTGCCACGGGTTGCTAATGTGCTGAAGGCGCGTGACCAACGCATCAAGAGCGATCTTGACCTTGCCCGCCGCGCTAAGCAAGATGCTGACAAAGCCCAAAAAGAGCTCCATGAAGCACGCGATAAAGCTTTTGATGATGCTCACGCTATCATTCAAGAGATTCGCGATACAGCTAAGAAGAACATTCAGCATGAGGTTAGCGAGACACTTGCTCGCCTTAATACTGAAATCCGTGATGCGGAGACCCGCATTGCACAATCGCGCACCAAGGCCCTCAATCATGTTAGTGGCATCGCTACAAATACCGCCACAACTCTTATTGAACGCCTCATTGGTAAAGCCGATCATCACTCTGTAGCCTCTGCTATAGAGCGCGCTCATACTGCAGGAGGTGAGCATGTTTCATGAACCCCGTTTTTGGTCATCTCTCGCTTTCGTTCTGTTCTTCGTCATCTTTGGGCGTAAGCTCTGGAAAACCATAGCCTCTAAGCTTGATGAACGCGCAGATGAGATCCGCAAGGATTTGGATGAGGCAACACGCCTCCGCCGTGAAGCTGAGCAAATGCTTGAGGATTCCAAACGCGACCTAAAGCACGCTCAAGAGGAAGCCCAACAGCTCATCACATCCTCCAAGCTAGAGGCACAGCGTCTGCGCGCCCAAGCTGAGCGTGATGTTGATGATATGGTGGCCCGCCATGAGAAACTTGCTCGCGAGCGCATTCATATTGCAGAGCAAGCCGCCCTGCGTGACATTCGTGAGCAAGCCGCGGCCCTCGCGCTTGCTGCTGCAAAGGATGTCCTCCAAAAAGACCTCGCGGCAGATTCCTCCCTTGCTCATAAACTCATCACTGATGGGCTAAAGCAACTGCCGCAAGCCCTTAATGACAAGGCTGCATGACCAGCACACTGACAGCCAGTAAGCCACATAATCCCTTGCTGGCTGTCGTCATTACCGTTTTTAACGAGAGCGATAATATCCTCCCCGTATGTGAGGAACTCTGCACAGTTTTAACGGACCTCCCTCCAGCGGAGGTTATCATTGTTGATGACGGTAGCACCGATACAACACAGCAAAAGCTGCTAGAGGCTAAAGTACACCTCCTCCCCCAGTTGCGGATTATCGTTCATCCCACGCGTATGGGAAAATCCGCCGCACTCCGCTCCGCTATTCGTGCCGCGCATGCGCCGTGGATTGCCACAATGGATGGTGATGGGCAGGACAATCCCGCTTTCATCCAAACCATGCTGGCTGCGCGCCACACTTATGAGACAACCCATGGGGTGAAAAGCCCAGCCCCGCTCATTGTTGGGGTCCGCCGGAAAAGGCGTGATTCCTTCTCTCGCCGCTTTGCGACCCGGCTTGCAAACACCCTTCGTCAACATCTTCTACACGACCATTGCCCCGATACCGGCGGGCCGCTAAAGCTCTTTCAACGCGACCTTTTCCTTACCCTTCCCCATTTTGAGGGGCTTCATCGTTTTTTACCTGCTTTAATGCAAAGCTATGGTGCCCCGCTCATTTGTATAGAAACACAACATCGCGCAAGACTGCATGGGCACTCTAAATATAATAATATGAATCGTGCCCTCGTTGGTATTTTCGACCTTTTGGGTGTTCTCTGGCTGCAAAAACGGACACGCCCTCTCCCACCGTTAAGCGAGCGATAAGCCTCTCTCTGTATCCTTCCCCCTTTGCAAGCCTGCCTTTTATGACCCTCTCATCCCGTCATTATATTGTGCTTGGCTTGTTAGCCTTTTTACTCGCTCTGCCAGGGCGGCTTAGCCTCCCCCCGCTAGACCGGGACGAGCCACGCTATATGCAAGCTACCGCGCAGATGCTGGCAACGGGTAACTTCCTCGATATTCGCTTCCAAGACCAGCCTCGCTATCATCAGCCTGCTGGCATCTATTGGTTAGAGGCCGGTGCTGTTAAAATCACAGAGTTCATCACGCATGATACAACCCTGCGCCATCACACTTGGCCGTATCGTCTGCCCAGCCTCGTAGCATCTATTTTAAGTACACTCCTCACCGCATGGATTGGCGCGCGCCTCTTTGGGCCAAAAACGGGGCTGCTCGCTGCTGGCTTTCTATTGGTGACGCCTCTCTTTGCCGCAGAAAGCCGAATGGCCACGATTGATAGCGTCCTTTTGCTAGATATTCTGTGCTTGCAAGCCCTCCTCCTCCGGCATTTTGAAGATGCACGCGCCCATATAAAAACACCTTGCGGCTACAGCATCCTTTATTGGTGCGCCCTTGGCATGGGGTTGATGCTCAAAGGCCCCATCGTTCTCATCCCTAGCTTTGGGACACTCCTCGCCCTTTGTTTGGCCACACGCACCCTTACCCTCTGGCGGCATTTACGGCCCGCTTGGGGATGGATAATCAGTGCGTTAATCGTTTTGCCATGGTGTATAAGCATTGCTTTTGTCAGCCATGGGGAGTTCTTCCGCCGTGCTGTAGGCCATAATCTGCTCGGTAAAATCACCAGTGGACAAGAAGCACATGGCTTTCCTCCCGGTTATTACCTTCTGCTTGTCTCGCTCGCATGCTGGCCATGTGCCCTTTATGCCCTCCGCGCCTTACCCACCCTTTGGCAGAAACGAAAAGAGCCGGAGCTTCTCTTTCTCCTCTGCTGGATTATCCCTCATTGGCTGTTTTTTGAGTGCCTCGCGACTAAACTCCCCCATTATGTTCTGCCCACCTATCCCGCCATTGCCATTCTCACAGCCGCTAGCTTGCTCAACTGGCCATGCACCCCACTGCGTACCCTCTGGGCCAAAATAGGGGTCGGGATTTATGCAACCCTTTGGTTAAGTATAGGGCTGCTGCTCTCTGCTGCGGTGCCTTTGCTCCTTTACGCTATGGAAGGGCACTTCTTTACCGATAGCTTCATCCCCCTTTATGGTAGCCTCCCGCTCCTCATCGCCACGGGGTGGTTTATCTACCAACAAAAATGGCGAGAAGGGGCCTTTTGCTCCCTTGGTGCCGCGTTGTTAAGTGAGATGGGGCTTTTCTTATGCCTAATCCCCCACCTTACCAGCATCCAACTTTCGCCTCGTATAGCCCATAGTTTTGAGCAACTTCGCCCCTGCCAAGAAAGCCCCCTGCTCTCCCCATCCTATAAAGAGCCAAGTCTCATCTTTTTAACTGGCGGGGCGACACGCATCCTACCCACCATAGCCGCTGCTCAAGCCTTACATGAAGATGCACATTGTGCCCTCGCCCTGATAGACCAACGCGATGAAGCAGAGTTTCTGCACGCTTTAAAACAACAAGGAGAAAGCGCAATTCTTTATGATCAATTTGAGGGGCTGAATTACTCTAATGGCCGGAAAATGCATCTGCGACTTTATGCCGCACATGAGTAATTCCCTTTCTAAAAACCTCTTGAAATATAGAAATAATCTTACAGCATACCCTCTCCCGCCCCCTCGCTTTTCTTACATTTATGTTATAGGGTTTTCATTATGAGACGCTTTATTGGCATAACGATGTCGCATCCTACCCAACGCCCCACAGTAAGGGCACAGCAAGGACTGGCCTTATGCCTGTGACGGAAATGCGAGCCGCTACCTCCTCTCCTGCACCCTCTTGGGCCCTCCAAGAGAGCAAGGGGCGTTTGTGCCTCGCCCTCAAGGGCACATGGAACATCCAAACGCAGAATGGCATAAACTTCCCACAAGATAGCTTCGCCTCTGTTGCCTCTATTGCAGATAAGACAGTAACGGTTGATGTCACGGGCCTCCAGAATTGGGATGTCAGCCTCATCGCCTTTTTATGGGACGTTAAAAAAGCGGCGTGTCAGGCCTCTCTTACCTTGGATGAGCAAACACTCCCAGATTCCGCACAGCGTTTGCTCGCTTTATTGCCAGATAAACCCGCTGAGGTTACCCCTCATCAAGAGCATCATGAGGGCTTCCTCTCTCGTGTCGGGGGTAAATGCCTGAACAATCTTAATGAGATTGGCACAATGGCGACCCTTACGATGGATGTCTTCCGGGGGGCCATGCAGGCCTTCCGCGGTAAGAGTGCCATGCGCCTAAAAGACCTCCTCGTTGATGTCTGGAATGCCGGTCCCTCCGCTTTGTTAATTGTCAGTATCGTTAACTTCCTTGTTGGGGCTATTTTAGCCTTTGTTGGGCTGATTGAACTGCGTAAGTTCGCTGCGGAGATTTATGTCACCAACCTCGTAGGGATTGCCTCCGCACGTGAGATTTCCGCCATCATGACGGCCATCATCATGGCAGGGCGTACCGGCGGGGCTTATGCGGCACGCATCTCTACCATGTTGGGGAATGAGGAGATCGATGCTCTCCAAGTGACGGGCATCCCCGTTTCGGGCTATATTTTACTGCCCTCCATCCTCTCGCTCGTCATTATGATGCCGCTGCTTTACCTCTATGGTACGATGGTCTCCATCTTTGGCGGCTTTGTTGTCGCTATGGGCATGATGGATATTTCCCCCATTGGGTACTGGCTCGCGACATTCGATGGTGTTGAGATTAGCCAGTTTGTTTTTGGGTTCATCAAATCTCTTTTCTTTGCCGCTTTTATCGCTCTTGCCGCTTGCCGTGTCGGCCTTAAAGCAGGCCGTAGCGCGGCTGATGTTGGTATCGCCGCCACACGCGCTGTTGTGATTGGGATTGTGGGCATCATCGCCTTGGATGCTGTATTCGCCGTTATTGCTAATGCTGTCGGGATTTGATTGATGTCTGAGCAAGAAACACTTATCTCCGTCCGCGATTTGCAATTATCCTTCGGCCCAAAGATCATCCAACAGAATGTTTCGTTCGACCTTAAACGCGGATCTATCTTTGCGGTTATGGGTGGATCCGGTTGCGGCAAGAGCACACTTCTCCGCAGTATTGTAGGCTTGCTCCGCCCTACAGCAGGGCAGATCATGGTTGGAGGAGAAGATTACTGGGCTCAGCCTGATGACCGCCGTACAGCGATTAACCGCCGCTATGGTGTTCTCTTCCAAAGTGGTGCGCTATGGAGCTCCATGACAGTGGGCGAGAATGTTGCCCTCCCGTTAGAAATGTTTACATCCCTCAGCCAAGCCGAAATTACCGAGCTTGTCAGGCTCAAGCTCGGCCTTGTTGGGATGGAACATGCGATAGACCTTTTCCCTTATGAAATATCAGGCGGTATGTGCAAGCGTGCAGGCCTTGCTCGTGCTATCGCCTTAGAGCCTGATATTTTATTCTTTGACGAGCCCTCAGCAGGGTTAGACCCCATCACATCGGCGCGTTTGGATGACCTCATCCTCAGCCTCCGTGATGGGCTTGGTGCGACAATCGTCATTGTAAGTCACGAGCTACCCAGCCTTCTTACAATTGCTGATGACGGCATCTTCTTAGATGCAAAAACGCATAGGCCCATCACCCATGGCTCGCCGCGTGCGCTCCTTGATTGTACTATTCCGGAGGTGACAGCCTTCATGCATCGCTCTGCCACCATCCCCTCCCAGACAGAACAGAAGGCCGAACAGCATGTCTGATACCACAAACAAAAAAACCCAAATCGGCGCGTTTGTGATCCTTGGCAGCGTGCTGCTTATCTTTATCATTATGGCGTTTGGCCATATGCGCTTATTTTCCTCTACAAAGGAGGTCGCGCTGGTCTTCCAAAACTCCATCTCTGGTCTCTCTGTCGGTGCCCCTGTAAACTTCCGTGGGGTGAAGGTTGGGTCGGTGAAAAGCATCACCCTCCATTTCGACCCACAGGATAAGAAGGCCTATATCCCTGTTATTATCACGTTAGAGCCTAGCCAAATGCATGTTGTCCACGATATGCCGGACCATACCCGCATTAAGTTCCAAGAGATGATTGATAATGGGCTACGCGCTGGGTTGAATCTGCAAAGTTTAGTTACTGGGCAGTCCGATATTGAGTTGGATTTTGATAAATCTGTCCCGGCTGTATTTCATCCTCGGATTACAAATCTACCGGAAATCCCCGTGCGTCTATCAACTATGGAGAAGCTGAAAAACACATTAGAGCAGATTCCCATCAAGGATATTAGCGAGCATGCTGATACGGCCATTCTGTCCATCACCGCACTGAGCGACACTCTGCGCCAGAAACTACCGCCCTTGATTGATAGCGTCAAAACAACCTCCGACCATGCACAAGATACCGTTCTCGCTGCCACTGAGACCATCAAGGACCTTCATGCGCGCCTTGATGATACCTTGCTGAAGATGAACCAGCTCCTTGATGCGGGCACAGGTGAACTTAACCAGCGCGGGAAGGACCTTCATATGACGCTCGTCTCAGCCACTAAGACGCTGGATTCCCTGCAAGATATCCTCTCCGAACGCTCTGCTGATCGTGCTAATTTGGATGCCGCCCTGCGTGATATTGCTGTCACAGCGGCCTCGCTTCGCGGTTTTGCAAGCGATGTAGAACGCAACCCGCAACTCCTACTGATGGGACGCAAGCCATGATGTTTCCTTTCCGCCGCACTGCTCTTGCTCTCTTGGGGGGCTGCGCTCTCCTTACTGGCTGCGCTTCTCCTGCTTTGCGCCTCTACACATTGGGGATTCCTGCTCATAGTGACGATAAGTCATTTCGGGTTCCCCCTAATGCAACTATCGTGGCGATTGATCGCGTGGTCATACCCGATTATTTGGACTGCCAAGATATTATCTCCCGTAATGGAGAAGAAATTCGCCGCAGCCAAAACGCCCGCTGGGTTACGCGCCTTTCCCTTGGGGTGACCGACCTCATCACAAACGAGATCGCCGCAACCCAACCGCATATGCTCTTTACAGATCAACCTTTGATCGAAGCAGCTAATATGCGCGTGATGGTTGCGATTTCGGAGTTTGATGTCGATGTGAATCATCACGCCGTATTAAACGCCCATTGGGCGATTGTCCCTCATGATTCAACAAAACCCATCACACAGAATATTGTCCATCTCTCCGCAGAAGGCCCCGCGAATACTGATGCCGATATCGCAGCCCTGATGCGTAACCTTGTGGTGCAGTTAGCGGATCATATTTCTCGCTCTATCCCCACAACACCATAATAGTTTTATCCCCCCTTCTCATGCGTGCTTTGCCCATATGCACAATATAAGAAGGGGGGTTTTTACACCCTGATATCCTCTTAAACACACAGCTTTTAAAGGGGGAAATCATGGTGGAGCTAAGGGGATTCGAACCCCTGGCCTCCTCATTGCGAACGAGGCGCTCTCCCAACTGAGCTATAGCCCCATGATGTCTGCCCTATAAACACCATGTAGGCTCTTACCTGTCAAGGTAAAAGCGTATAAATAAGCCACACGGTTATAGAAACCCCGCCTTTCATTCGCTTTCATATCGTCAGACTTAGCAAAGCCTGCTACATAGGGGATTATACCTAATTCGTATCAGGGACATCACCTTTTATGACTGCTGCTAATCTTTATATGTTTATCGTCAATCTTATTTTGATGGTGCTGGATATTTATACATGGATCATCCTTGCTTATTGCTTCGCCACAATGGCCATCAACTTTGACGTTATTGACCCCCGCTCCAACCGATTTATACAAGCCCTTACCGAGATGCTTGCACGTTTGGTGGAGCCTGTATTACAACCCATTCGTAATATCCTCCCCCCTACAGGGATAATGGATTTCTCACCGTTAGTGCTATTACTTACTATCCAATATGCTCCCCACTTTATCTTTAAAACGATCTTCAAATTAGTATTCTTAACACATGCCTAATACAAAAAACCCCTCGTCCCTTTAAAGGAGACGAGGGGAAAAAAGCCCGCTCTAACAAACTTAGCTCTTAGAAGACGGCGAACACCGCAACCTGTGGGGAAATAGAACGAGACGTATTATGCCCTGCCACCGGTAAAATCACACCAACGATTCCCCCGATGCTTGACGTCCAGTTATATTCAATACCCGGGCCTACGTTAAATGCACCGGACCAACCTGTCCGATAATGGATATTTTTATTCGTATAACGGTTATATCCATTTACCGAATTAGACGTGGACCAAACATGGTAAAGGTCTAAAGCAAAGACCCATTTTTTTGTAATCCCCAGCTCTACAGAGCCACCTTCATTCCCATATGGGCCAGCATGGCCGCGGCCTGTAAAGCCTTTCTCTGTCCCATAGCTCGTAATGTTCCGCAATTTTGTACTGGCCACGGGGTGACGCACCTGCGCCCAAAGACGCACACGCATCGCATGCTTAAAGAAGGGGAGCGCAAACTGGCTATGCACACCGTAACGCAACGCCCAAACACCTTGCCCCACACCCTCTGATGCATTGGAGAGGTTTTTATAATCCCCTGTTGGAGTATTCACACCAAAATAAAGCGTGATGGATGGCGTATAATGTGGCGTTAAACGGTACTGAAACTCCACCGGCAGGTCATTAAACTTCAAACCGGAATGTTTCTGGTGGTCACCCCAGCTATAGCTATAAGTCGGCAATAAATAGAGCGACAGATGGTCGGTAATCCCGTATTTTGCCAAGGAGAACTGACTAATAGAGTGCTGTCCCCCCGCCCCTTTGCGGGTATTTAAGTGACCATTGGAATCAAACGCACCAGCAGGCAAACCAGCCGCCACATACGGCTCCACCGCAATCATCCCCGGGGCAGGCAAAGCGGGAGAAGGGGAGTAAAGCGAGCCCGTATACCACTGCTCTGGCAATGGTTTAGAGGCTGGTTTTTCAGCAACCTGCACAACGGGCGGCTTGGGCGTTGCGGCTTGTGTCGCCACTGTAGGCGTTGATGTTGACGCTGTTTTGTCTGCTTTTTTAACAGACTTCACCTTCGCTTTATCATCAGACATGGTGCTAACACTATTAGTCCCCGCTGCATCTGCAGCATAGAGTTGCGCAGTGGCACCATAGGTACCTGCAACGAGGCTGGAGAGAAGGGCTGCGTAACGCACGGACTTCTTCATAGCGATGCACCATCAAAAATTGTTGATGCGAAAACATTACGACAGCAAAAAGATACTTTGCAATAGTGTAATGAGAAATATTTATATCTGAAACATATTCCATTTGTTTTATCTATGCCCCCTTAAAAAGAAAAGCACACAGAATAACACACCGTAATATACTGTTTTTAAAAGATTCTAAGTGGCCGTCCCGCCGATGGTCAGCCCGCTCACTTTTATCATCGGCTGCCCCACACCAACAGGCACACCCTGCCCCGCCTTACCGCATGTCCCTATACCGGGGTCTAATGCCATCTCTGGCCCAATCATGCTGATTTGCTGCATGACATCGGCACCACTACCAATCAAAGTAGCACCACGCACAGGGGCTGTAATGCGCCCCTCCTCAATCATATAAGCCTCTGATGCCGCAAAGACGAACTTGCCGGAGGTAATATCAACCTGCCCACCGCCAAAATTACGCGCATAAAGCCCTCTTTTAGTGGAGCGAATCATCTCCTCCTCCGAGGCCTGACCGCCTGCCATGATGGTGTTGGTCATACGCGGCATAGGCGCATGCGCATAAGATTGACGCCGCCCATTGCCCGTCGGGGCAACACCCGTCAAACGAGCATTAAGCCGATCCTGCATATAACCTTGCAGAATACCATCCTCAATCAACATAGTGCGCCTTGTCGGGGTGCCTTCATCATCCATCATTAACGACCCCCGGCGTTCTGGCAATGTCCCATCATCCAACACCGTAACGCCCGGCGCAGCAATGCGCTGGCCCACACAGCCGGAGAAAACGGATGTCCCTTTCCGGTTGAAATCCCCTTCCAACCCATGGCCTACGGCCTCATGCAACAAAATACCGGGCCAGCCCGCCCCTAACACCACGGGCATCTCCCCCGCTGGGGCTGCAACGGCCTCCAGATTCACCAAAGCCTCCCGCAAGGCTTCTTGCGTCATCGCTTGCCAACAAGATGGTGCCATCAAACGGGCCAGCGCATAACGGCCACCTTGGCCCATACGCCCACTTTCTCGCCGTCCCCCTTGCTCCACCATCACGGAAATATCCAACCGCACAAGCGGGCGAATATCCACCAACGGGCCAGTCTCCCCACGGCACAAAGCCTCAGGGCGAAGAATCCGTACGACCTGCCATTGCGTGTTCAATGTGGCATTTACTTGCACGACCCGGCCATCTAGCCCACGGCCATACGCGTCAATCTCGCGCAATAAATCTGCCCGCTGGGTAAAGCGGCTCCCCTCTAGCGGATGTGTCCCGCTATACAGGGCTATTGCATGCCATCTATCCGCCCCTGATACAGTGCCTTGCGGAGCAGAGTTGGTGGGTGGTAACGCCGCAACCTCTATATGACGGAACCCTTCTGCCGCACGTTGTAATGAGTCCATCCCCAAAAGGTCCGAGTGGGAAAAAAGGGTCTGACTCCCCACAACGCCACGCAACCCAAAACCAGAAGATTGCGTAAAGCCAACATTCCGCAATAAGCCATTCTCCAGCCCAAGCGTTTCATCCTCACGATATTCGAGGAACAATTCCCCATCATCCATGCCGGCAAGACTATGGGTGAGTTGTTTGTTCACGTCATCGTGATTCCATGAAGAACCATCATGAAAAAACAAAGAGTCGGATATTTGTAGGGGTGAGATGATAGACATGACCACCAGATGGGCTTTTTAGCCCGAAAATGCAAATCCTATCAGAAAAAGGAGCCAGCTCGTCTTATAAAAGGAAGTTTATGTGCAAGCACTCGACAGATGGCTCATTGTCCCGTAATCGTTTTGGTATCAGTCCAAAATATGCGAGGCACGCAGCCATGGCAAAAAAATCAGCATCTACTCCTTCTGCACAACGCCCTTCCCCTCAAAAAGCCGCTATCCAGCGCGTTTTTGAGTTGATTGAAGAGCATGGCATTGAGTTTGTCGATCTCCGCTTTACCGACACAAAGGGCAAATGGCAGCACACCACGCAGACTGTCCGCACCATTGAAGAAGATACATTTACAGATGGCTTCATGTTTGATGGCTCCTCCATCCAAGGGTGGAAGGCCATCAATGAGTCCGACATGGTCCTCCTCCCTGACCCTGAGACCGCTGTGGTGGACCCTTTCTCTGCCCGCCCTCAGCTCATTCTCATCTGCGATATTATCGACCCTAAAACCAACGGCTATTACAACCGCGACCCACGCGCGACAGCAAAACAAGCGGAAGAATACCTCAAAAAAAGCGGCCTTGGGGATACCGCCTTCTTTGGCCCGGAGGCAGAGTTCTTCATCTTTGATAGTGTCCGCTTTGGTACGGGGGAGAATTACGGCTCCTACCACCTCGACAGCATCGAGGGGCCAGAAGCTTCCATGAAAGATTATCCTGAAGGGAATATGGGCCATCGCCCTGCCCGTAAAGGCGGTTATTTCCCTGTTCCGCCTGTGGATAATGAGAGCGACCTGCGCGCCGAAATGCTCGCTACAATGGGTGAGATGGGCTTACCGATTGAAAAGCATCATCACGAAGTCGCCCGCAGCCAGCATGAATTAGGCACGGCTTTTGCAACGCTTGTTAAATCTGCTGACTTTATGCAGATTTACAAATATTGCGTGCATAATGTGGCTCATTCCTACGGCAAAACAGCAACCTTTATGCCAAAGCCTATCTATGGTGATAACGGCACAGGTATGCATGTTCATCAATCCGTTTGGAAAGATGGTAAGCCGCTTTTTGCTGGTAACCGCTATGCTGACCTCTCTGATGAAGCTTTGTATTACATCGGTGGGATTATCAAACATGCCAAGGCTCTTAATGCCTTTACCAATCCTTCCACCAACTCTTACAAGCGCCTGATCCCGGGCTTTGAGGCCCCTGTGCTGCTGGCTTATTCCTCTGCTAACCGTTCGGCTTCTTGTCGTATCCCTTATGCGACAAGCCCCAAAGCAAAACGTGTGGAGGTTCGCTTCCCCGACCCAACAGCGAACCCTTACCTCGCCTTTAGTGCCATGCTGATGGCAGGCTTGGATGGTATCCGCAATAAAATCCATCCGGGTGAAGCGATGGATAAAGACCTCTACGAGCTTCCCCCTGAGGAGCTGAACATGATCCCAACGGTCTGCGGCTCCCTGCGTGAAGCTTTGGAAGCCTTGAAGACCGACCACGCCTTCTTGCTGGAAGGGGATGTCTTCACCAAAGATCAGATTGAGAGCTACATCACCCTCAAGATGCAAGATGTGTATCGCTTTGAGCATACACCTCACCCTGTTGAGTTTGAGATGTATTACTCCGTCTAATATAACGAACGTACTGCTCTGCCACCTCTGGCAGAGCAAGCTCATAAAAAACCGCCCGCTCTATAACAGAACGGGCGGTTTTTATAAAATGACGCTGGTACGTTTAGTCCGACTTACTATGTATGCGTCACGCCACTCTCACTCACATCCCACAGCCATGCCGCACCGCGCACGCCAGAGCTATCACCATGGCGGTTCTGCACAATTGGGGTTGTGCAAGGTGACGTAATAACATGACGCGGCAGCAATTTCGGCACACGCTCATAAATGCAGGCTAAGTTAGACACCCCACCACCCAACACAATTACATCTGGGTCTAGGAAGTTCACAGCCTGTGCACAGGCCCGCGCAAAACGGTCCATATAGAGGTCTAATGCGCGAATCGCGGCCTCATCACCATTACGCGCGGCTTCCTCAATCCCATTAGGGGAGCGATTGCCTTCGCCTTTCCACTCCGCCCCAAGGACCGGGCCACAAAGATAACGCTCCTGACACCCCTCATTCCCGCAGAAGCATTTCCGCATCGGGAAATCTTCTTGCTTAGCCCATGGCAGAGGAATATGGCCCCATTCCCCAGCAATATGATGCCGCCCGGGGAGAATACGGCCATTAGCAACAATGCCCCCACCCATGCCGGTGCCAATAATTACACCCAGCACTGTAGCATAGCCTTCTCCCGCGCCATCGGCCGCTTCGGAAAGGGCAAAACAATTCGCATCATTTTCCACCCGCACAGGGCGGCCAAGGCTTTCCTCCACATCCCGCTTAAAGGGATGGTTGTTCAGCCATGTTGCGTTGGAGTTCCGCACAAGCCCTGTCTCTGGGGACATCGAGCCGGGGATACCAATGCCCAACGTGGAGGTTAGTTGCGTCCCCGTAATACGATGAGCAGGAACACAACCAATCTGCTCATCCGCTTTACGAACTAAATCCCGGATGGCCTCAATGGCCTTATCATAGACGCCGGGATTAGGAATACGCTCGCGCAATACCTCCTGCCCTTTGCGGTCCAACGCCAGGATCTCGATTTTCGTGCCACCAAAATCAATGCCCAAACGATAATCAGCCATTGAGTTACACTCCTTATTCTGCCGTTTATGCGGCGGGATGCAGCGGTACTTGGCGGATGACTTCCAGCTCTGCACCATGTTCCTTAGCGAAAGCCGCTAACACGCCGAAATGCTCTGTCGCGAGATGCGCCTCGAAGCCTTCTTGGCTGGCCCAAATCTCGCTCACAGTAAAGCGACCTTCATTCTCAGCATCACGCGCAATTTCGTAACGCTTGCAGGCTTTCTCTTGCAGGGAGTGCTTCGCACATTCCTGCACAACTTTTTCCAGATCTGCCGCTTTGCCCTTATCAATTGTCGCTAATGCCAGAATATGAACAGCCTCGCTCATACCACATCTCCTTAACCATCTTATAAGCTCCCAAGCCGGATGCTTAGGGCCGCAGCAGGACCGGAGAGACCCCTCCCCGCCTGCTATTGCCGAGCCTCACCCAAAAAAGGCATGGCGTAAAGCCCTATTAAGGAAAAGGAGCTAGATTTAATACGGCTAGAGGGTCACCGCTCCGCAAGGGGGACAAAAGGCAGAGCCGCCACTGTGATAGGCTGCATGGTACCATCATCCATTTTGGCAAAAATCTGACTACCCACCTCAACATGAGCCGGTGTGACATAGCCCATGCCAATCATGACCCGTAATGTCGGGCTTAAACAGCTTGAGGTAACACGGCCAATACGGTCCTGCCCTTCAGCATCAGAGAAAATCTCCGCCCCATTAGGGAGGGATGTTTCATCACTCGGCTTTAACCCTACGCGCTGGCGATAAATCCCATGCTCTAATTGCCCTGCGATAGTCTCCGCACCGGGGTAGCCTCCTGCGCGCTCACCACCGGGCCTACGACATTGTGCAATATTATTGGCAAGTGCGGCCTCTACCGGAGAGGTCGTTTTATCAATATCCGTCCCATAGAGGCATAACCCTGCCTCCAAACGTAACGTATTACGCGCCAGCATACCGGCAGGCTCTAGCTCTGGATGCTCCAAAAGACGGCGTGCAAAAGCTTCTGCGAGATTTGCTGGCAGACAAATATCAAACCCATCCATCCCCGTATAGCCAAAGCGCGCAACCGTAATGGTCCCATTTTCCCACGGCATATCATGGCAATCACGATACTTCATGGCAGTAATGGCACTTACCCCTAGAACAGCCCCCAACACATCTGCTGCTTTTGGGCCTTGTAGGCTCACCATCGCCCGGTCGAACTCACGGCTTACTTTGCAATCCTCACCAAGGGCATTCTCAATATAATCCGCATTGCTTTCGCGATTGCGCCCATTGAGGATGAGTAAAAAATCATCCTCTTGCCGGGAGATAACAAGGTCATCTCGGATGCCGCCTTGGTCTGTTGTGAGGAGACCATAGAGCATCCGGCCTTTTTCCATCCCTATAACATTGGTTGGCAAAAGCTGCTCTAAGGCCTCAGCCACAATGGCGAGATTCCCCTCCTTAGAGCGCACACGCAACTGCCCCAAAAAGGAAATATCAAACAAACTAGCCTGTTTGCGCGTATGGAGGTGCTCTACCTCAGCCCCGGAGGGATATTGTGCTGGCAATTCGTACCCATCAAACCCATCCATCTGAGCTTTAAGCTCCTCATGGAGTGCCCGAAGGGGGCTAGGTTGTATTGTCTCATCCATCATGTCTATCTTTATTCCTGCAAGACAGGGAAAAGCGGCACTTTGCCAGCTTCCCCCCTCTCTGACAATCTCACTCCGCTGTAAGAGCGGCCAAAATATCGGGGGCCATACTGACACTCTGCGCCTTTGTGGGGAAGGAGCCTTCCTCCACCTGCTTTACATAATGAGATAAAGCCCCAACCATCTGCGCCCCAATTTCTGCAAAACGATGCGCATGACGAGGCGATTTCCCCTCGAATAGCCCTAGCACATCATGCCAGACTTGAACCTGCCCATCGCACCCCGCACCAGCCCCAATGCCGATTGTGGGAATACGCACCTCTTTAGAGACTAAAGCCGCTAAATCTGCCGGGATAACCTCCAGCACAATCCCAAAAGCACCAGCCTCCTCTAACGCACGCGCATCATCAAGTAATTTACGCGCCGCCTGCACCTCTTTTGCCTGAGCGCGCAAGCCGATTTGATGTTGCGCTTGTGGCGTAAGCCCCAAATGGCCCATCACCGGCACGCCCATTGCTGTTAAACGCCGCACTATCGGGGCAATCTCACGCCCGCCCTCCAATTTAAGGGCTTGGCCGCCCCCCTCTTGCATAACGCGCCGTGCTGCATCCACCGCATCTTGCTCTGTCGCGTAAGACAGAAAAGGCAAATCCACCACCACAAGGGCTTTACGGCTCCCGCGCATGACCATGCGGGCATGATAAATCATATCCTCTACACGCACAGGTAAGGTTGTGTCCTGCCCTTGCATAACCATGCCGAGGGAATCCCCTACCAAAATAGCCGGCACGCCCGCTTGCTCCGCAATTAAAGCCGAGGCGTAATCATAGGCCGTCACCATGGCGATGGGCCGGCCTTCATCCTTCATCTTCTGGAAGTCCGCAAGTGTCATCCGGCGCATGGTAGGGGTCCTTCTCTATACCATTATGAGCGTAGGAGGTTTTGGGCGATATAAGGCGGAAGGCTGAAAGAGGCAATATGCACCTCTGGCGTCCAATACTGGCAGCTTTCCGCAATCTCGCTTTCTTGCGCTCTTTTTTGTAACGTCGCTAGCTCTAACTTATGCGGTGCGGTGCCCTTTTTAGCCATCCCAAGGGTCATAAAACCACCAACATAAGTCGGCACTGCCGCAAGATAGGCCGTTACATGCGGGAAGAACTTCGCCCGCCGTGCTGTGGTCTCCCGCAGCTCATCCGCCTGTTGGAAGGGCACACCGCATTGATTCACGATAATCCCTTCATCTGAGAGGATGCGCGCGCAATTCTTATAAAAATCATCCGTAAAGAGTACATCACCCACGCCGATAGGGTCTGTACTATCAACGATGATGACATCAAACGCCCCATCATCAGCTTTTTTGACGTAATCAATCCCATCACCCACGATGACATCAGCCCGCGGGTCATCCCACGCATCCTTGCCGAACATAGGCAGGTGTTGTTTGGAAAGTTCAATCACATCGCCATCAATCTCCACCATGACGGCTTTTTCCACCGTTTTATGTTGGAGGACACGGCGCAACACCCCGCCATCACCTGCGCCGATGATTAAAACGCGCTTAGGGTGCGGATGCATGAAAAGTGGCACATGAGCCAACATTTCCTGATAAATAAACTCGTCACGCTCGGTAATTTGGATGATGCCATCCAACACCAAAACACGGCCGTGGCTGCTGCTCTCAAAGATACGAATATCTTGGAAAGGCGAGCGTTTATGCACAAGCTCTTTCACCACTTTAAAGCGTTGGCCCCAATCAGGATACAAAGCCTCGTTAAACCACGCCTCGGAAGATATGCCAGAAGACACGGCCCATCCTTTCATCATGTCATCACCTAGCCATGGATGCGTGCCCACAATAAGTACGCTCATAGCCAGCTATGCCCCGCTGCCTTACAAAATGCAGGGACCTATAACCTTTTATTATAGGGAAATTGGGAAGACGCCTAAACCCCTTCCCCGCTCGGCTTACCGCCCTGTATGCCTTGTCGCACTGACACGCCCACGCTTGAACGCGTCTATCTCCACACGGCCAGCTTGAAAAAGCTCCTGCATAACAGGGACCGACCGGTTAGGGTCGCACACACCACACATGAAGATATCCACCGCTGCGAAGTGACGCTCCGGCCATGTATGGATGGAAATATGGCTCTCAGCCAAAACAATCACGCCAGAAACCCCACCATTTGGCGTAAAATGATGGAAATGTCCATGAAGAATCGTTGCCCCTGCTGCCTTTGCAGCCCGCCTTAACGTAGCGTCTATTTGTTCGGGGTCGTCCAGATTTCTGGCATTCCAGAAATCAACAAGCAGATGATTACCTGCATAGGTCTCACCACCTTGCTTGATAAAAAAGTCCTTACAGTCTTCGACTGCGTGAATTGCCTCAGTGTTCTGGATATCTCTCGGAAGGTCCGATTCCATCCCCAGTCGAGCAAGTGCGTCCATAACGTACTCCTGAACCAGCAGATTATCGCCCCCCTTCCCGAATGAAGGAGCGTCGAACTCGTTTTCTAAGAAAATATAACGCTAAACGCAACTGTTTTTTAAAAATCTGCTAAATGGACGCAATAATACTCCATAAAAATGGGGAGGAAAATCCTCCCCATTAAGCCATAACCACTCTGTGATTATAAAACCGCAACCTTTATTAGTTACGTGTTTTATCAACCAGCTTGTTCTTGGCAATCCACGGCATCATCTCACGCAATTTTGCCCCGACCTTCTCAATCTGATGTTGTTCATCACGGGCACGGGATGCCTTAAAGCCAACATTGCCGGACTGATTCTCCAAGATGAAGTTCCGCACGAATGTCCCATCCTGAATATCCTTCAGCACAGCACGCATGGCATCCTTCGCTTCAGAGGTCACAACGCGCGGCCCGCTGACATATTCCCCATATTCCGCCGTGTTGGAAATGGAGTAATTGACGTTGGAGATACCACCTTCATAAAGCAGATCCACAATCAATTTCATCTCATGCAGACACTCAAAATACGCCATCTCTGGGGCATAGCCTGCTTCAACCAGCGTCTCAAACCCGGCTTTGATAAGCTCAATCGTCCCACCGCACAGCACGGCTTGCTCACCAAACAAGTCTGTCTCCACTTCCTCACGGAAGCTCGTCTCAATCACGCCAGCGCGCCCACCACCAACGGCAGAGGCGTAGGACAGAGCAATATCCTTCGCATGGCCAGAAGCATCCTGATGCACAGCCACCAAGCATGGGACACCACCACCACGCTGATATTCAGAGCGCACCGTATGGCCGGGGCCTTTCGGAGCAATCAAGAACACATCCATCTCGGCAGTTGGCTCAATCAGGCGGAAATGGATAGCCAGACCATGCGCAAACACCAGAGCCGTGCCGGGTTTTAAATGCGGGGCCAGATGCTCTTTATACAGAGCGGCCTGACCTTCATCTGGTGTCAAAATCATCACAACATCGGCCCAAGCGGCGGCCTCGGCGGGTGTTACAACGCGGAAGCCCGCTGCCTCTGCCTTTGCGCGCGCCTTAGATTCTGGCCGCAGAGCGACAACAATATCCTTCACCCCGCTATCACGCAGATTGTTGGCATGGGCATGGCCTTGGCTACCATAACCGATGATGGCAACCTTCTTGCCACAAATCAGATTAATATCCGCATCGCGATCATAATAAACACGCATTGTACTCATCCTTCCTTTCCAAAACACACAATAGCGACCCGCCGCTTAGGCAGCCCGTAAAACCCATCTCTCAAACGAGGCGTTTGCCTTCTTCTGTCAGCTTCGCCCCGCCAAACACACGCCCCGGCCCTAGGAGCATCTGGTCATGGCTGGCCCCAGAGGGAATCATGGGGAAGCAACATTCCTCTTGCGCTACATGGACATCCACCAACACCGGCCCATCATGCGCCAACATAGTGGTAATGGCCTCATCCAACCCGCCCAGCGTCTCAACCCGCAACCCACGGATGCCAAACGACTCCGCCAGCTTCACAAAATCCGGCAAAGCTGCACTGTAAGACTGAGAATAGCGGGATTCATGCACTAGCTCCTGCCATTGGCGTACCATCCCCATATAATGATTATTGAGGATGAAGATTTTCACCGGCAGGCGATATTGGGCGATTGTTCCTAACTCCTGAATATTCATCAGGGTAGAGGCCTCACCGGCAATATCAATCACTAAAGCATCAGGATGAGCAATCTGCGCGCCTTCTGCTGCTGGCAGGCCATAGCCCATTGTACCTAGCCCACCGGAGGTCAACCAATGGTTAGGCTCATCAAAACCGAAATATTGCGCCGCCCACATTTGATGCTGCCCAACCTCGGTCGTAACAAAACAATCCCGCCCGCTAGCCTTCACCTTTTCATACAAGCGGCTTAACGCATATTGCGGCTTAATAATGGCTGTATCGGCTTTATCTTGCTCAAAGCCAAAGCCCTCAACAGCGCGCCATTGGGCAATCTCCTGCCACCAGCTGGAAAGATCCGCTGCTTGCGTATCCCCCCATTCTGCCAGCAAGGCCTTTAAAGTCGCCTTGAGGTCCCCCTGCAAAGCGACATCAACCTTTACAATCTTACCAAACTCACGCGGGTCAATATCCGCCTGAATCTTGAAGGAATGAGGGGAGAACCCATCCACACGGCCCGTTACCCGGTCATCAAACCGTGCCCCAAGGGCTACCAGCACGTCACAATCATGCGCGGCCATATTCGCTTCAACCGCCCCATGCATCCCCAGCATGCCTAAAAACGGCTCACTAGAGGACGGATACGCCCCTAAACCCATCAGAGTAGAGGTCACGGGGAAGCCCGTTTTCTCCGCTAACTGACGTAGCAATTTTGCGGCTTCCGGCCCGGCATTAATAACGCCACCCCCCACATAAAGCAGCGGCTTACGGGCGTTCTTCATCGCCTCAATCGCACGCTTTACCGCATGCCCCTCCAGAGATGGACCCGCCTCTTTACAAGCAGGTTGTGCCGGGCGCGGCGGCAAGGGGGCTTCCGAGACTGTGATATTCTTAGGTAAATCCACCAAAACCGGGCCGGGCCTGCCAGAACGCGCTACGGCAAAGGCCTCGCGAATCGTAGGGGCTAAAGCCGCAGCCTCACGCACTTGGACGCTCTGCTTCGTAGCGGGGCGCGTAATGCTCACCATATCCGCCTCTTGGAAGGCATCCTTCCCGATTAAGGGAACAGGCACCTGCCCAGCCAAACAAACAAGCGGGATGGAATCCATCTTCGCATCCATCAGACCTGTTACGGCATTGGTTGCACCGGGGCCGGATGTCACCAACACCACACCCACTTTACCTGTGGAGCGTGCATAAGCTTCCGCCGCATGGGTTGCCGCTTGCTCATGCCGGACGAGAATATGACGGATCGCCTTTTGCTTAAAAAGCGCATCATAAATAGGGAGGACCGCACCACCGGGATAGCCAAAAATGACATCCACGCCTTCTTCCTCAAGAACGCGTAAAATGACCTCAGCACCTGTTGCCATCATCGGAGCTGTCTCGCTGGCAGGCATGGCGTATATCCTCTCGCCGGTTAACGCAACGCTTCTGCTCTATCGCTCTAAACCGGCTCCGTCAATTCTAGATGATATAAAATATTCAATTTCGCGCATTTTTTTACTCGAAAAGAACTCTTTTCCGCTCGTTCTGTGAAATATTATTTCGCCATCTCCATCTTTGCTAAGAGCATGATGGCGGAACCATGTCGCTTGGCGGCGCGTATAACGGCCAATGGCGCGGGTCGCTTGTAGGCGAGCTTCATCAAGGCTCCATTGCCCCTCTAGCACTTGTCCTAACTCTGGCACACCATGCGCCCGCATAGCAGGGAGGCCCTCAGGGAGGTTCTGCCGTCGTAGCGCGGCGACTTCCTCCATCGCCCCAGCCTCCAGCATGGCATCAAAGCGTTGAGCAATGGCAGAACGTAACTCATCACGCAGAGGGTCCAGCATGAGGGATATAAACCGGTAAGGTGCTGCCGGTAGGCCCTCCGCCGCCCTCCATGAGGCTAAACCCCGGCCTGTTCCCATCAGCACTTCCCAAGCCCGACTCACACGTTGAGAATCTTGTGGGTGAAGATGAGAGGCTGTTTGAGGGTCTGCCTTCATCAATTTTTCGTGTAACGCTTCAGGCCCAATCTCCATAAGCAGGGCGCGGGCTTGTTGGCGTGCCTCTGCCCCGGGGTCGGGGACTTCCACAAGGCCATCGGTCAAGGCGCGTAGATACATACCCGTCCCCCCGCAGAGGATAGGCAACCGCCCTGCGGCGCGGCATTCTGCCATTATAGCGAGGGCCTGCTTACGCCACCATGCAACACTACCTGCTGTAGCCGCAGGCAAAACCCCATATAAACGATGCGGAATCGCCTCCTCCTCCGCCTCACTTGGGCGGGCGGTGAGGATGCGTAACTCCCGGTAAACCTGCATAGAATCCGCATTAATGACCGTACCACAATACAGGTCTGCCAAATGAAAGGCCAAAGCTGACTTGCCCGAACAGGTTGGTCCGGCCACAATAAGGGCGTTTTCAGAAGAGCTCATACACTTATTCTGCCATATCTTCTGATGTTTTAGCGAGAGATGTCATGTCCCTACCTTGTGTTCTGACTCTTGTTGCCAATCGCCGCAATGGGACCCTTCCCAAAGAGGCGATCGACATTGCCCGCAATCTTGTCAAAGGTGAACCGCCGGTCGTGCTGTCCGAGGGTGAAGCCGTTGATATTTTTTGCCCGCCTCCCGGCCCCGGTGATGCCACGCCTGCAACAATCCGTGCCGCCCTTGCCCCTTATAAGGTCGATGCTATCCTCACCAAGACGCGGGGCCGCCGTAAGGCTGTCCTCGTCTCCGATATGGATAGCACCATCTTTGATGGCGAAACGCTGGATGACCTTGCCAAGGCCACCGGCACAGGTGACTATGTCGCCGAGATTACCAAACGCGCGATGAATGGCGAGATGGAGTTTGATGAATCCCTCCGCAAACGGACCATCGGGCTAAAAGGCCATCCTGAATCCTTGCTAAAGGACGTGCTAGAGAAGCTCCCCTTCACCGATGGGATTAAAGAGCTTGTCCAGACCATGAAGGCCAATGGCGCACGCACGGCTCTCATCTCCGGTGGGTTTGATTGGTTCACCGAGCGTGCGGCTAAAAAGCTCGGCTTTGATGAGCATTACGGCAATCTCCTTGAGATTAAAGACGGAATCATCACAGGTCAGCTCATTGGCGATATTCTCGGCCCAGATGCTAAGAAGAAACATCTTGAGCAAATTTGTGCCGAGCGTGGTGTTCAGCTCTCTGCCAGCATCACAACTGGTGATGGGGCTAATGACATCCCCATGCTCCAAGCCGCGGGGCTTGGCATTGCCTATCATGCAAAGCCAAATGTCCGCCAAGTGGTGGAGCAACAAGTCAACTTCACAGGGATGCGGACGCATCTCTTTGCCCAAGGCTATAAAGCCTCCGACATTGTCGGCGGGGAGTAACCTTCCCCTCACCCCTATGCCTTCGGCATCTCCATAACGGAGAGCCGGGGTCTAGGGCCTCTCCTTATGCATCTTATATTTTAGGCAAACCTAAAAACGCCTCTCGCGTTTCCCGCCTTGTTTTTTTGCCAAAACATGGCTGCCTAGACGCTCCAACACTTCTTTAAGTGATTCATCATCTATACCCTCCACTGCGATGGACGCCCCATTGCATTGCTTAGGGCGAGGGGGGGATTTTCTCTTTGGTTGGACCGGGCGATCCTGCAATAATTTAATCTGCGTTAGAGCATCTGCCCCCGATAAACCACAAGCTGTATTAATATTGGCCAAAATACGCGGGGCTGCATATTGCATCTCCACCGCTGCGGGGCCACAACATCGTATCGTCAACACACCCGGCCGCAAACGGCATGGCTCGCTCACCTCTGCCAAGGCTGTCCCTACAAGCGTCTCCCACTCCATAAGCAGACGCACATAAAGGGGCGATTTTTTACGGAAGATTGGCTGGGTTAATCGTGGTAAAAGCGCACCTATCATCCGCCCCCCAACCCGGCGATACTCTGTCTTATCCGCTTTCTTTGTCTTTTTTTCCGATGAATCTTCCGTCATATACTGCCCCATTATTCCCCCCTCATCATAGCGTACTAAGCCCATCGTGACACCTAATTCCGCCCAACTTCTCCAATGGTATGACCGCCACCGCCGTAACCTCCCATGGCGTGCAGCCCCCGGCCAGCAAGCAGAGCCTTACCATGTCTGGCTCAGTGAAATCATGCTCCAGCAGACTGTCGCGCAAACAGTCATCCCTTATTATGAGCGTTTTTTAGAGCATTTCCCCACAATTGATGCTCTCGCCGCTGCCCCCTTAGAGACAGTCCTCCAACTTTGGGCAGGGCTTGGTTATTATGCACGGGCCCGTAACTTACATGCATGTGCCAAAGCAGTTCACGAGATAGGAGGATTTCCCTCTACAATTGAAGCCCTACAAAAACTCCCCGGCATTGGGGCTTATACCTCCCGTGCGATTGCGGCCATTGCTTTTAATATTCCCACCGTGCCTGTTGATGGCAATGTGGAGCGCATCACAGCACGGCTCAATGCTGTGGAGGAACCTTTACCCGCCTCGCGCCCGCTTTTAGCTCAGCTTGCCAGCCATCTAAATGATGACCCCGCCGCACAAGCGCGCCCTTCCGATTTTGCACAAGCTTTGTTCGACCTCGGGGCTAGCCTATGCTCTCCCCGTTCGCCCTCCTGCTTAACCTGCCCATGGCATGAAGAGTGCCTCGCCCGAATACGCAATCTAGCCCCCCTGCTCCCTGCACGGGAGAAGAAAAAACCACGCCCCACGCGCCATGCCATTCTTTTTCGCATCATTGATGCCCAAGGCCGCGTCTTACTCCGCCCCCGTCCTCCATCAGGCTTATTAGGTGGCACAGATGAACTCCCCGGCACGCCATGGGCGGATGACAAAATAACCCCCTCCCTTACACAGCTTAAAAAAACAGCTTTTACGCATGATGCGCCCTTCCCCACCCAATGGGAGCATTGCGGGGAGGTGAAGCATATTTTCAGCCATTTCACCTTAATGGTCCATATTTATGGCTGCACCTTACCGGCTAAGAGCAACTACCCTATCCCTGCCTCTTATGGTCGTTTTCTCCCCTTTAAAGAGGCCATTCTCTCTAGCGTGATGAAGAAGTGCCTCCTCATCGGGACACAGCATAAACCTGTTATGCGCTAAATTGTTTCACATGAAACATAGAGACATAAAAAGGGAGGCTAGGCCCCAGCCTCCCTTCCCTCATAAGGTCACATGCCAGCAAAATTAGGCAAGCTTCTTTACCAGCCCTGCCACATGCTGCCCGAGGAAGCGCGCACCCTCTAGCTCTGTCTCACTTGGCTGACGAGAGCCATCACCTGAGGCAATTGTCGTCGCCCCATAAGGTGCACCACCGGTAATCTCATCATTACGCATCTGTCCTTGGAAGCTATAAGGTAGCCCACTAATCACTAAGCCATGATGCAACAAGTTAGACATCAAAGAATAAAGCGTTGTCTCCTGCCCACCATGCTGGGTCGCTGTGGAGGTAAAAACAGCACCGACCTTACCAATCAATGCCCCTTTTGCCCAAAGACCACCCGTTTGGTCCCAGAAATTGGCCATCTGTGCTGGTAAACGCCCAAAGCGCGTAGGTGCCCCAACAATAATACCATCATAATGAACCAAATCATCAGGCGAGGCGATTGGGGCTTTTTGATCCACTTTAAAATGATGCGCCTTCGCCGCCTCTTCGGGCACTAATTCCGGCACACGTTTTACATCTACCTCTAGCCCAGCTTTGCGCACACCCTCTGCAATATTATAGGCCATTGTCTCTACATGACCATAAGAGGAATAATAAAGAACAAGAATCTTCGACATATTACGCCACCTTTTCCGCGTGACCTTCTCTATCAAAAGGTCACTTCACCCCATACGCTAATGGTCAGATCATGAGGCGCATAGAACAAAAATAGAAAGGGAGCTTTTCACGTTTCTATAGCCTTACCCTTCCGCCATGAAGGAGCTTCAAAATGGCGTATGAGATGCTCCATCAACAACGTAACGCGTTGTGGGCGCAAAGCCCGCCCCGTTGTGACAAGATACAACCCTACATCCTCCACATGCCAACCGGGGAGAAGCCCCACCAATCGCCCTGCCTCCAGCGCGTCACTTACTAAAAACTCTGGCAAAAGACTAAAGCCTAACCCCGCTTCTAAAGCCGGAAGAAAGCCCTCTACATTATCTGATTGAAGGCGCGCCTTTTGGGAAAGCATATAAACCTCCCCTTTATGCACCCCCTCCCCCATAAGGCGAATCATCCCCGGTGCCACACCATTGCTATAAATAAAGCTCTTTTGGCCTTCTAAATCCCGTGGGTGTGTTATCCCCCCTAAAGAGGCCGCATAGGAAGGGGCTGCAACAAGCAACCGCCGCACGGTACACAACTTCCGCGCAGTTAGTGCGGAATCAGCTAGCCGCGTAATACGAATTACAAGGTCATAACCTTCGGCAATCAGATCCACAAAAGAATCACTAAAATTAACCATAAGGTCAATCTCTGGATAATTTTCCAAAAATGAAGGGAGAATAGGCGAGATATGCCGAATACCGAAAATCGTAGGGGCTGCTATTTTAATAAGACCAGAAGGCTGAACCTTCCCCCCACGCGCCTCAGCCTCTGCTAGCTCCGCTTCTAAAAAGATACGATTTGCCCGCTCCAACACCATATGCCCAGCTTGTGTGATGGACATATGCCGAGAATTACGGCTGAATAACGACACACCTAAAGACTGCTCTAAACGACTCACCGCTTTAGAGACAGTCGGCGGGGAGAGTTGCAGTTCCTTCGCTGCCTGCGAGAAAGAGCCATATTCAGCCACTTTGGCAAAAATAGCCCATGCTTCAAAGTCTGGTAATTTCATGGCGTCTCATAGCCTCCCGATAAGGAAGTTAATTTTATATTAACAAAATGGTGCAAAATTAAGACGATGATAGTTTTAGAACAAATAGCTTTCTTTTCTTTCTATACACTATCTATCTCTTAGATTTTAGACTCCTCCTATCACCTTATGAAGGAGTTCTTCTATCATGATAGACATCCGTCCCTTTGCAACATTGGGCCATGCGCATCATGGGTGGCTGGACGCTCATCATCATTTTTCCTTTGCTCATTATATGGACCCTAAGCGTATGAATTGGGGCCATCTCCGCGTATGGAATGATGATATCATCGCCCCCGGTACAGGGTTTGACACCCACCCTCATCGGGATATGGAAATCATCACCTATGTGCGTGAAGGGGCTATTACCCATAAAGATAGCCTCGGCAATAGCGGGCGGACGGAAGCTGGTGATGTACAAGTGATGTCTGCTGGGACGGGGATATTCCACAGCGAATATAATCTTGAGGCCATCCCTACCAAGATATTCCAAATATGGATCATTCCCACATCAAAAGGCCATGCGCCCTCTTGGGGGACGCGTCATTTTCCCAAAAATGACCAAACAAGCCAGATGAGCATCCTCGCCTCCGGCTATGCTGAGGACGAGGGGGCTTTGCCTATCCATGCAGATGCCCGTGTGGTTGGCTTCAATTTACAAAAAGGGCAAGATATCCGCTATCAATTAGGGGAAAACCGACTGGGCTATCTCGTCCCCGCTAAGGGCAGCCTCCTCCTTAATGGGCAAAGCATCACATCCCGCGCTGGGGCCGCCATCGCCCAACAAGAAGCTCTAACACTAAAAGCCCTAGAGGATACGGAAGTGGTTTTAGTCGATGTAACGGCCTAACCCCAAACCTACCGGGGTGCAATTTTATGGTTTCAACTAGAATGTTTCCCGTGAAACCTATATGCCACCTATATGCCTATGAGACACTCCGGTAGGATTATTATGCCTCTTTCTTCCCCTTTTGAGCATATGACAGCAGCAAACGCCCATCATCTCTGGCTATTAGATGCAACAGGCCAAATGATGAGCCATGATAGCCTTGCTGATGCAATTATCCTCCAACCCTTTACAGCACATCAGCTCCCCGGCCTTGCCCTTTATCTAAAGGCTCCTCTCACCTCTTATGAGGATAACCCCCCTCTCACGGCACGGTTTCATAAACGCATCTCCCTCCCCTTCCCTCTGCCAGAGAGTGACATCATCCCCACATCACGCGGTTTGATAACCCTCCGCAATGCAGAAACAAACCGTCATTGGCTTACCTTTAGGTCGGAGGATAATACGCTTGATTTCACTGCCGAGAGCCAAGATGAAGCAAGCTCTTTCCTCCCCTTAACACTAGAGGGCTATAAAGGGCTTGCACGCCTCATCGACCAAAACCACGCTGAACTCCGCGCGTTAAATCAGCATGTTATTGGCCCAGCTCATGTTTCATCAGAGGTGCCCTTCCATCTCCATATTGGAGAGATTGACGTCCCCCTCCCTGAAAATCTTTCTGAATTAACACGCCTTGGGCAACTCCCCGCCGGACAACAAGATGTCATCACCTTACAACAAGGTGATGATCCCTCCCTTGCCTCTACCTTCATCATCCATATCCACACATAAAAAAACCCCCTGCGTTATATACGCAGAGGGCTTTTCCCTAGTTTAGCGTAGATGCTTAAACCAGCTTAGCAGCCTTTTAGAGCCTTACGGACCCCTTCGGCATAGGCAGGGTCAACCTTCTCAAACAAAGCAAGCTGACGGTCGATGATATTTTGCGGCACACCAGCCATAGCCCCTGCGATATTGTTGAACAGACGCTGCTTCTGCCCTGCATCAAACAGATGGAACAAAGCACGCGGCTGAGCGAAGTCGTCACCATCCTTACGATGCTCGTAATAGGTGGCATCCCCACTAACACGCAGCGGCGGCTCCATCGCTGCTAAATCCTCTACCGGGCCACCAAAGGAGTTTGGCTCATAATAATCGCCATCGCCACGCTTTGGCACATCATGAAGCATCGGCCCATCAAGATGATAATTCTTCACCTTGATTTTAGGACGGTTAATCGGCAATGCCTCATAATGCGTCCCAACACGGTAGCGATGCGCATCTGCATAGGCGAAGATACGCCCCTGCAACATACGGTCAGGAGAGAAACCAATACCCGGCACAATATTGGATGGAGAGAACGAAGCCTGCTCAACCTCAGCGAAGTAATTCTCTGGGTTGCGGTTAAGCTCTAGCTCACCAACCTCAATCAACGGATAATCCTTATGAGACCAAACCTTGGTTACATCAAACGGATTAAAGTTGACGCGCTCGGCTTCTTCTTCTTCCATCACCTGGATATAGAACGTCCATTTGGGGAAGTTCCCCTTCTCGATGTTCTCATACAGGTCTTCTTGTGTGGATTCACGGGTCTTAGCAACAACCTCGGCCGCTTCCTCAGTTGTGTAGAACTCATGACCTTGCTGGGTCTTGAAGTGGAACTTCACCCAGAAGCGCTCACCTTTCGCATTCCACATGGAGTAGGTATGGCTGCCATACCCGTTCATGTTACGGATGCCTTTAGGGATACCACGATCAGACATCAGGATAGTGACCTGATGCAAGCTCTCCGGGCTAAGAGACCAGAAGTCCCACATCGCTGTAGCAGAACGCAGATTAGTGCGTGGATGACGCTTTTGCGTATGGATGAAGTCCGGGAACTTGATCGGATCACGGATGAAGAAGACCGGCGTGTTATTACCCACCAAATCCCAGTTACCGTCATCGGTATAGAACTTCAGCGCCCAACCGCGTACGTCACGCTCGGCATCAGCAGCCCCGCGCTCACCAGCAACGGTGGAAGCCCGCAAGAACATCTCCGTCTTCTTCCCAACCTTGGAGAAAAGAGACGCACATGTATATTTCGTGATGTCCTTTGTGACAGTCAATGTCCCATGGGCACCAACACCCTTAGCATGGACGGTACGCTCTGGGATACGCTCACGATTCTGGTGAGCCAGCTTTTCAATTAGCTGATAATTCTCCAGCAGCAACGGACCACGAGGACCAGCAGATTTACTGTCCTGATTGCTCACCCAAGGGGCACCGGCTGTTGTGCGAATGATGTTTTTATCAGACATTTAAAGGACTCCTTCCTTACTATCTGATGTCAGAAAATAGGTAGTACCTACGCGAAAAGGAAGATGATTAATCCTGTTTCTCTAATAAACAGTTCCAATCCACTCCGGTATTAGCCTTCAATGCGGGAGGATAAGCAGGTTTGCGGATGCTGTCCATCCCCTTTTTCTTTAAAAGAATGACATAATCGTCTCTCATAATTAGTACCGATATAAGACTGTAAGTATTTATTATGATAATAATTTGCAACAACGCTCTGTGCTACTGTTTCCTTCCTTTATTTGTCTAAAAAAGCCGTGCCATCTTCATAAAGATGAAGGTCACAATCATGGCCGCGACACACAACCCTCCCGCAAAGATGGTGCCTAACCCGCCAGAGGCTAGGAACATACCGCCGGTATTCATCCCAAAGAAGCCCGTTACTAATGTGGCAGGGAGCATAAGGGTCGTCACAATAGAGACAATGCATAGGCGGCGGTTTGTTTCTTCAGCTTGGCTAGAGGCAAGCTCATCTTGCAGCGAACGCGCGCGGTCTTGTAAAGCGATGAGGTCATCCAACGCAGCATGAATCTGTCGCTCGGCACGGTCACGCAAATCATCCTCCGCCCAATCGGGGAGGTCGAGATCTTCATCACGCAATACACGGTCAATCGGCATGACAACGCGCCGCAGCTCTGTCGCACGGCGGCGCACTTTACCTACAATCCCACCAAGATGCCCAAGGTCGGAGCCATGCTCAATAGCTAAGAGGACATCTTCCGCGCGGTCTAATTCATCATCAAGCTGGCCCAGTTGGCGGCGTACCGTCCCGGTAAAGTCCCTCAAAACACGGTCTATAACCCCAGCGGGATTACGCGGGACACCTTGTGTCTGTAAGGAGCGATAAGCCGATCCTAAAACAGGGATGGGCGTGCGGCGCGTGGTGATGAGCAAATTTTGCCGCATCGCAAACCGCCATGCACAAATCTCGCGATCTTCCTCCGCTAACGCATCATCAAAAGCCGGTAAAGCCCCCCAAACCGTATCATCCGCGGCTTCCAACGCAATGCCGTAATCCGTCTCTGCTAACATCATGCCAACATCTTCTGGCATACCGGGCAAACGCCCTACATGGCTGCGTGCAGAGCGATGAACCGTATCAAAATGCAGCCAACACCATGAGTTCGCCTCTAACAACACATCATTTTCTGGGTCTTCCACAGCGGGAGATTGCAAAATACGTTGGACCTCATCGGCTTCCAACGGGGTGATGCCCTTCCCCGGCACAGCCTCAATCGCCCAAACAAGCCCTTTAATGCGTGGGACGGAATGAGCCTCCTTTAAAGCAGGGTCCAGCACTGTAAAAGAGAAAGTCGGAACAGTATTGTCGGGCATAACCACCCCCATTACAGTTTTTAACCCGGACCGAAGGCACGGCCATCCCTCCCTCTGGGAGGTATAACGCCCCTTATTTAAAAGCGCGCTTTGTTCTCTGGCACGTTGCTAAATAGGACGCAATATAGGGAGGCTTATTTTCTGCTGGAAACTCTTAACCTCCTCTCCTTCCCACCGACTATGCAAGGCTCTATAGTTATGAGGTCCAAAAACAGCAAAAAGCTGAGGAACAATAAATGAGTAAACAGGATTACAAAGTCCGCGATATGTCCCTTGCCGATTGGGGCCGTAAGGAAATCTCCATCGCAGAAGGGGAAATGCCGGGCCTGATGGCTCTGCGTGCCGAATATGGCAAAAGCCAGCCGCTTAAAGGCGCGCGGATTGCTGGCTGCCTGCATATGACCATTCAAACCGCTGTCCTTATTGAGACACTCATCGCCCTTGGGGCAACGGTCCGTTGGTCCTCTTGCAATGTCTTCTCCACCCAAGACCAAGCCGCCGCAGCCATTGCTGCAGCAAATATCCCCGTTTTCGCGTGGAAGGGGATGAATGAGGAGGAGTTCATTTGGTGTATTGAGCAGACCATCAAAGGCCCTGATGGCTGGACACCTAATATGATCCTTGATGATGGGGGGGACCTTACAACCCTCATGCACGAAAAATACCCCGACCTTCTCAAAGAGGTTCGCGGTATCTCTGAAGAAACCACAACAGGCGTGCATCGCCTTTGGGAGATGGAACGCAAAGGGCTGCTGAAAGTCCCTGCTATCAATGTTAATGATAGCGTGACGAAATCGAAGTTCGATAACCTTTATGGGTGCCGCGAGAGCTTGGTTGATGCCATCCGCCGCGGGACTGATGTTATGATGGCTGGCAAAGTCGCTGTCGTGGCTGGTTATGGTGATGTGGGTAAAGGCTCTGCCGCCTCTCTGCGGAGTGCTGGCTGCCGTGTGCTGGTCACAGAGGTAGACCCAATCTGCGCCCTTCAAGCTGCTATGGAAGGGTATGAAGTCGTCACGATGGAAAATGCCGCTCCGCGTGGGGATATTTTCGTCACCTGCACCGGTAATGAGGACATCATCACCATTGAGCATATGCGTGAGATGAAAGACCGGGCCATTGTCTGCAATATCGGGCATTTTGATAGTGAGATTCAGGTCTCTGCCCTGCGCAACCATAAATGGACCAACATTAAACCACAGGTTGATGAGATTGAGCTTGCCCCTAACCGCCGCTTAATCCTCCTCTCTGAAGGGCGTTTGGTGAATCTTGGTAATGCAACAGGTCATCCCTCTTTTGTGATGTCTGCCTCCTTTACCAACCAAACCCTTGCACAGATTGAACTTTGGAACGCTAAACCCGGCCAATATGAGGCGGGGAAAGTGTACACATTGCCAAAGATTCTTGATGAAAAAGTCGCTGCCTTGCATCTCGCAAAGGTCGGAGCCACTCTCTCTAAGATGACGCAAGCGCAAGCTGATTATATCGGTGTTTCCCCAACAGGGCCGTTTAAGCACGACCTGTACCGATATTAATCACTACTATCAGTCATGCTCCTTGCTTTCATATAAAAATGAAGGCAAAGAGCATGGCCCAACCTTTTCACTCCTATTTGAAGGAAGGACTACATCATGGGTCTTTTTAACGACATCGTCTCCAAAGTCTCGCACTTTGCCAAAAGCCTGCTTGGCACGTCCCCTGCGGAAGCCGCTGACAATGCTGCACCATCTGCCACGCCTTCTGTTGCGCAAGTCGATGTAGATGCTGTTCTAAAAGAGCTGGCTGCTAAGGCAGGACAACCTTTGAACTATAAAGAATCGATTGTTGATCTTCTCAAGCTCCTAGGGCTCGACAGCTCCTTACAGGCTCGTCAGTCCCTAGCTGATGAGCTGCATTATACAGGCGATAAAAACGATACCGCCACGATGAATGTATGGCTCATTAAGCAAGTTTACACCGAGCTTGCTAACAATGGTGGCAAAATCCCCGCTGGTTGGGGCCATTGATAATCAACACCCCCTTATAACCTTACCTCTTTAACAAAACCCCCTCTATCCAATCAGAATAGAGGGGTTTTTTTTACCATTTAGCTTAGGGTCAAATATCCAAAAGCAAACGGCGTGGGTCTTCAATCAACTCTTTTAACCGCACGAGGAAGCTTACCGCCTCACGTCCATCAACAAGCCGATGATCGTAAGAGAGGGCCACATACATCATAGGCCGGATGACCACCTGCCCATTGCGGGCAACAGGCCGCTCCTGAATTGCATGCATACCCAACACCCCAGATTGCGGGGCATTAAGAATGGGCGTGGAGAGCAACGAACCAAAGATTCCACCATTCGTGATGGTAAAGCTCCCCCCTTCTAACTCTTTAAGAGCAAGGCCACCTTTACGGGCCCGTTTCCCATAATCGGCAATGCGTTTCTCTAGCTCCGCAAAGCTCAACGTCTCTGCATGACGCAGAACAGGCACCACCAAGCCGCGCTCTGTTCCCACAGCAATGCCAAGATTAACATGATCCCGATAGACAATCTCTTGGCCGTCAATCTGTGCATTTAGGATAGGATAATCCTTTAAAGCCCCTATAACAGCGCGAGCAAAAAAGGACATAAAGCCCAATCGGGCACCTTCATGCTTCTTCTCAAACAAATCCCGATATTGAGCGCGCAATTCCTTCACCGCGCTCATATCAACCTCATTAAAGGTTGTAAGAATAGCCGCGTTATTTTGCGCCGCCTTTAAATTACGGGCGATGGTTTGGCGAAGGCGGCTCATCGGTACGCGCCGTTCTCCTTCATTCCCCTCAGCCACATGCTCTATGAAAGGTTCTTTCTCTTGCCTATCATCTTTCACAGATACAGCCTCTTGAGGGGCGGGAGAGGCCGGTGGGGCATCATCAACCACCGCAAGCGCAGGCTCTGGGGCGTGTTCATCCACCGTCTCTTTTGGAGCAACGCGCGGTGGTGGTGCTGTCTCATCAATAAGAGCAACAACCTGCCCAACATCAACATCAATGCCCTCAGCAAGGTCATATGTTAATTGCCCTGCCGCTGGTGCGGGGACATCTAGGGTCACTTTATCCGTCTCTAGCTCTAAAATCGTTTCCCCAGCCTGTACATATGTACCAGACTGCTTGAGCCAACGTGCCACGGTTGCCTGATTTAGGCTCTCCCCAAGCACAGGGACCTTAATTTCAACCGTCACCTTATGTCTCCTGCTTTTTTAGAACTTGAAAAACGGGTTTTACCCCCCACTTGCCAGAAAAGGCCTCGCATTTCATTCCCTTATATCTCCTGATGAGACAATAGGGTAAAGCCTTCTCTTACTTTTTTCATCTTTCTTATAGGAAAAGACCATGCCACGCACACCCCCTGATTTCCTTCAATCAGACCATATATCAGCCCGCACGCGCTTTGCGCTGTTACAACGTATGGAGGATGAACAAGGCAAGAGAGAGCATCTCTCTGCATCATCTTTCGATTGTTTAGAGCAAGTTTGCGATGATATTTTGCCACAAAGCTCTCTGCTTGGTGATGTTCACCTTAACCTTGCTGTTATGATTGATAAAACCCTCGCCGGGCCGGGTGATGGGTGGCGTTTTGCCGACCTCCCAACTGACTTAAAAGCTTGGGAGATGGGCCTAGCCTCTCTTAATGATTACGCTCAGCATCTTTTTAGCACCTCTTATACAGCCTTAAAGGCTGAAGATCGTGGCTCTCTGCTTGATGATGCTTTTGCAGGCACATTACCAGCTTGCTCTTCCGCTGCTTTTTCCCCTGCCCAGATGGCTTTGTGGAGTGGGGATATGCGCACGGCGATTGTATCGTCTTTTCTGGCGCATCCTATAGCGCAAGATAAGCTTGGTATTTCTGCCAATATGACCGGTGGAGATAAGGAAATACAAGGATTTTCGGCTCATAGCTTAGAGCAAAAAGAAGCGTTTGAGCCTGAAAATGAACGCCGTTTTTTGAATCGGAATCATCCATAAAACATGGTGGGATAAAGGGCTATATGTGAGAGAAAAGTTCCATCCGTAGAGGGTTCAGCTTTAAAGCGAAAATGACGTGAAATCATAGCGTGCGTGAGAAGAAAGACCGACAACACAACATTTTAATTTATAAAATTATAAATTGATGATGTGGTTAAACCCTGTGAAAACTGGGGTACCCGGCTTTCTAAAAATGTACCCCAGCTTACTCACACTGTGTACAACTTCATTGAGCAAGAAGACTCAAGGCCTCCAGGATGTTATCCTTCTTTTTCCACAATGGGCCTGTGTACAATCCCCTTTTTATAAGGGGGTACAGTACCGTCCCCAGTACTCGGTACCGCTCTCATAAAAGCCCGTACAATCCCCATGTACCCCAACCTAAACCACTTTATCCATAAGGTGATGGACATAGTTTGATGACGCAGAACATGATGAATGATGTTTCACAACAAATTGCTGATGTTGTTGTTATCGGTACAGGGGCCGGTGGTGCCCCTCTTATAGCGCGGCTGGCCCAAGCAGGGCGAAAGGTCGTAGCGTTGGAAGCAGGACCGGCTTTTCAAGCGCGGTCCCATACGCCTGATGAGCCAACCGCGCAGGAGCTTTATTGGCTGCATGAGCGGCTCTCCGGTGGGAAGACCCCACAAGCCTTTGGTGGCAATAATAGCGGGACGGGCCTTGGGGGCTCTTTGCTTCATTACGGGGCATTTTTACCACGAATGGATAAGCGGGAGTTTCATCTCTATAGTGAGACCGGCCAAGGGGTTGATTGGCCCTTCGGTGCTGAGGAGATTCAACCTTATATAGAGGAGGTTGAACGTTTTATCGGGGTCAGCGGCCCAGCGCATTATCCGTGGGATGAAAGCCGCCATTATGTCTATCCCCCTTTGGCCCCTAATGCAGCAGCCCTTAAAATGCGGAAAGCGTGCGATAATGTAGGGTTACGCCATGCGGATGGGCCTGTGGCTGTGATTTCGCAAGGGCGTGAGCAGCCTCATTTTGGTCATCGTGAAGGGTGTGTTAATTGCGGGGCCTGCCATCAAGGTTGCCGCAATGGGGCGAAATCAGGTGTTGATAATACCTATCTGCCACTAGCTTGCGCTCATGGGGCGGAGCTGCGTCCCGGCTGTATGGCAACAGCTTTTGAGCGTGATAGTCAGGGGCGGATTACAGCTGTCATTTATGTAAAAGATGGGCGAGAAGAACGGCAAAAATGTAAGGCTGTTGTTCTTGCCGCTGGGGCGGTGGAGACGGCTCGCTTATTACTGCATAATGGTCTGGCCAATAGCTCCGGCCAAGTGGGGCGGAATTACATGACACATGTCTCCACCCAAGTGTGGGGCGTGTTTGATGAGGAAATCCGGCCGAATAAAGGATACCCATCCCTTACGATTACTGAGGATATGCTTCGGCCTAAGGATGCGGATTTTGCGGGGGGCTATTTGCTACAATCTCTCGGTATGATGCCTCTGACATGGGCGGCAAATCTTGTGCGTGCTGATGGGCGGCGAGGTGAAGCGTTAAGCCAAACTTTGGCCGCCTATAATTATAGTGCCGGTATTGGGATGCATGGGGAGAGCCTCCCACGGGAGGAAAACCGCGTAACCCTCTCGGAGGAGAAAGACGCTTTTGGCCTGCCAAAACCGCGCATTGATTACAGTTATGGCCCTAATGAGGAGGCCATGCACCGCCATGCTACCCGTCTGATGGTGAAGATGTGGGAGTCGATCGGGGCGAAGGATATACGGGTTATTAGCCGTGCTGCCCATATGATTGGCACATGCCGTATGGGTAAAGATGCAGGCTCTGCGGTGGTTAATCCCTATGGCCGTAGTTTTGATATTGAGAATCTATGGATAAGCGATCACTCCACCTTTCCTAGCTCTGGGGCGGCTAATCCTGCTTTGACCATTATGGCACTTTCCTTACGAACAGCGGATGCGCTGCTAAAGGTTGTGTAAGTATGATGATGTTAAGTGAGAGGGGGCGTCTTGACAGTATCGGCCCCTTTCACTTAATGAGGGGTCGAACCTTATGGAGGCGGCGTCCTGCCCAGCCTGCCGGGTCATTCCCTTCGCACCGGAAGGCAGTTTTGCCAGTCTTTCTTTAGAGAAACGTCATTTTGCTTGTCTCTATTGATTGGTAGTATTTGGGGGCCTTTATCAGCCCTTAGTCTGGACTTCCGTTTTCTTTCCTATTTTCACCCTTCGTGAGAGGGGCTTACCAAGGCGCATCATTTCATGCATCTCGCCGAATTGAAGAAGAAATCTCCCGCTGATCTATTGGCTTTTGCTGAAGAATTGGAGGTTGAGAATGCCTCATCCCTGCGGAAGCAGGATATGATGTTCGCTATTCTCAAAACTCTTGCCGAGCGTGAACAGGCTATTTACGGCGAGGGCACTCTTGAGATTTTGCCGGATGGTTTTGGCTTCCTTCGTAGCCCAGAGGCAAACTACCTTCCCGGCCCTGATGATATTTACGTCTCCCCTGCGCAAGTGCGGCGTTTTGCCTTGCGGCCGGGTGATACGGTGGAAGGGGAAATCCGCGCCCCACGGGATGGCGAGCGTTATTTCGCCCTGCAAAATGTCAATACGATCAATTTTGAAGCTCCGGAGCAAGTTCGCACGCGGATTAATTTTGATAATCTAACACCGCTCTTTCCTGAGCGTCCTTTGCGGATGGAGACAGAGCAGCAAGATGCTGTTAATGCCGCCCCTGCCCCAGCAAAAAGCAAGGGACGGGACCGTAAAGACCAAAAAGATTATACCTCCCGCGTGATTGACCTTGTCGCTCCTATTGGGATGGGCCAGCGTGCGTTGATTGTCGCCCCCCCGCGGACGGGTAAGACGGTCATGCTGCAAAGCATTGCGGCCTCTATCTCGGCAAATCATCCTGATGTGTTCCTCATTGTTCTGCTTATTGATGAGCGACCTGAGGAAGTGACAGACATGGCCCGCTCTGTGCGTGGTGAGGTTGTGTCCTCCACCTTTGATGAACCCGCTCATCGTCATGTGCAGGTGACGGAAATGGTGTTGGAGAAAGCCAAACGTCTTGTTGAGCATAAGCGCGATGTGGTCATCTTGTTAGATTCCATCACACGTCTTGCGCGTGCCTATAACACGGTTGTGCCGTCATCTGGTAAGGTGTTGACCGGTGGTGTGGATGCTAATGCCCTCCAACGGCCTAAACGCTTCTTCGGTGCGGCGCGTAATATTGAGGAAGGCGGCTCCCTTACCATTATCGCTACAGCCTTGATTGATACAGGCTCCCGTATGGATGAGGTCATCTTCGAAGAGTTTAAGGGTACAGGTAACTCCGAGCTGATGTTGGATCGTAAATTGGCTGATAAGCGGACCTTCCCCGCTATCGACATCACCAAGTCCGGCACGCGTAAGGAGGAGCTATTGGTGGATCGTGCCTCCCTCTCCAAAATGTGGGTCCTTCGCCGTATCTTGGCTCCCATGGGCACGATGGATGCTATGGACTTCCTGCTTGATAAGCTGCGCTATAGCAAGACAAATCAGGATTTCTTCGATGCGATGAATAACTAGATTATTATAGTTAGTAAGTTGCTGCAAAAAAGGCAGGCCCTCATTAAGGGACCTGCCTTTTTTATAACGGGTCTATGTTAGTGGGCTGTCCTTCAATGAGGGATCAACATATGGAGCAGGCTGGCCACCAGAATAATGGTGACCGTGCCCGCTATCCAGAGGCTGAGGAACCAGCCTAGACGCTTACAAAAAGAAGTGGGAACCTTCTTTGCATCATATGTGATGAATTTAGTGATATCCATCGGCTTTGGTGACCTTTCCACGGAAGAGATAGTAAGAATAAATTGAGTATCCTGTGATGATAGGGAGCAAGATAACGGTCCCAACAAGTTGGAAGAGCTGGCTAGGAACAGGTGATGCTACATCCCACAGGGTTAATGTTGGGGGAACAGCGTAGGGCCAGATGGTGATAGCTAGCCCCACCAAACTTAGTAGGAACCATCCTATAGTGCAGAGGAAGGGTGTAATAGTGTGGTCTTTATCCAAACTGTGCCACATCATAAACCCAAATAGGGCTACGAGTAGCGGGACAGGCAGGCCGAATAGAATGTTCGGGAAAGCAAGCCAGTGATGAAGATAGGGCGCATGGAGGAAAGGCGTCCAACAGCTAACGGCAATGATGCAAAGAAGCATTAGGATAGATAGCCGTTTAGACCAACGGCGGCATTGTGCTTCTAGCTCATCGGATGTGCGCCAGACCAACCATGTTGTGCCTAAAAGGGCATAGCCGATGATGACAGAGAGGCCACAGAGAACACTAAAGGGTGTTAGCCAATCCATTGGGCCACCGGCAAAAGCACCGTCATGAGTGTGGATTCCTTGGACATAGCCCCCAAGAATACATCCTTGGCAAAAGGATGCGAGCATGGAGCCTGCCATGAAGCCCTTGTTCCAGAATGTCCGGTAACCGGGGGAGTGCGCCATGATGCGGAACTCAAAGGCAACACCACGGAAGATTAGGGCACCCAGCATGATGATGATGGGAATATAAAAAGCGGGTAGTAATGTACTGTAAGCACCGGGGAAAACACCAAATAATGTAGCACCCCCTAAAACCATCCATGTCTCATTACCATCCCAGACAGGGGCAATGGTGTTGATCATAACATCGCGGTGCTCTGGCTTTTTCTCAAAAGCAAAGAGCATACCAATGCCTAAGTCAAAACCATCCAGAATGACATAGATAGAGATGGCTAGAATGACGATGAAAGCCCAGATGAAGGGCAAATAATAAGCAAGACCGGACATGTCAGGGCACCTCTTTGTTATGAGAGACCGTATGGTGATGACTACCTAGAATCATGGTGTCATCATGAGTGTTATCGGTGGCTTCTGGGGCGGTTCTGAGCAGACGGACGAGCATGAGAAGGCCAGAGCCAAAGACAAAAACATAAATCACGACAAAAAAGAGCATGGAGAAAGACAGGCTAGAGAGAGCAAGGGGTGAGGCACTGTCTTCTGTGCGGAGTAAGCCGTACACAGTCCATGGTTGGCGGCCGACCTCGGTGGTGACCCAGCCGCAGAGCAATGCAACAAAGCCGGCCGGGGCCATGATGAGCATTACCCGCAAGAAGAGTGGATGTGTAAAAAACCGTCCCCTATGGCGTAGCCAGAGTGACCATAAACCACAGAGCAGCATAATCCCTCCCAAGGCAACCATGATGCGGAAGGAGAAGAATACAATTGGCGAGGGGGCCCGTTGGTCTGCTGGATAATCTTTTAACCCGGGGACCTTGCCATTAATGTCATGGGTAAGGATGAGAGAGCCAAGTAGTGGGACACTTATGGCATAATCTGTATGCTCGGTCTTCATGTTCGGGATGCCAAAGAGCAGTTCGGGAGCCCGTCTCTCATTTATCCAGTCTCCTTCTATCGCTGCAATCTTAGCGGGTTGATATTTCAGGGTATTTAGCCCGTGCATATCACCTGCCAAGATTTGGAGCGGGGCTGTGGCGACAATCATCCAAAGGGAGAGGGAGAACATAAGGCGGACTGTACTATCAGCCTGTGTTTTGTTCTTTTTTGCTTTGAGTAGATGCCACGCTCCAGCCGCCGCTACAGTAAAGGCGACAGAGAGCATAGCGGCCAGTCCCATATGGATGATCCGATAAGGGAATGACGGATTAAAAATAATGGCCAGCCAATCTTTTGGTAAAAAATGGCCGGTTTTAGGGTCGATGATATAGCCTTGCGGGGTTTGCATCCATGAGTTTGACGCAAGGATCCATGTCATGGAGATGAGTGTTCCCGTGGTGACAGCACAAGTGGCAAAGAAGTGCATTTTGCGCCCAACTCGGTTTAGCCCGAAAAGCATAACACCAAGGAAGCCTGCCTCCATGAAGAAGGCTGTCATAACCTCATAGGAGAGTAGAACACCGGTGATCGGTCCTGCTTTGGCAGAGAATCTAGCCCAGTTTGTGCCGAATTCGTAAGCCATAACGATCCCGGAGACGACACCCATCCCAAAGACGATTGAAAAGACCTTCAACCAATATTTAAAGAGATTTAAATAACGATTATCAGTCGTTTTTAACCACATCCCTTCAAGGAATGTGAGAAAGACAGATAGTCCGATTGAAAATGCAGGAAATATTATATGTACGCCAACGGTAAGTGCAAATTGTATTCGTGCGATTATCAGGGGTATATTATGGTCGGTAACCATAAATAATCGTTCCTTTCCGTTAAATTAGGAAGACTTCATATTTTTCGTTATTGGACTTATGAGACATTATAAAATTGGTTTTATTTTTTCTGTGATAGGTATTGTTTATGTAAAGGATATCGGTACTTGTTAAATGCCTGTTTTTGGCGGATGAGGCAGGTACGAAAAAGCTATTATTACAATTTTGTATGGAGCTTATAGGGTATGTTTTATAACAGCTCGTTTTTACGGGGTGAGTATCTCACGCTCTAAGTCGAGCAGGAAGGCTTTGCTCTCGGCTCCGTCAAAGCCGCTGTAATCGCCGTAGTTTTTGCCATGAGAGGGCAATACGCGATGGCAGGGGATGAGGATAAGCAACGGGTTGCGCGCCACGGCTTGGCCGATGGATTGCGGGCTACCGCCGATGCTGCGGGCTAGCTCGGCATAGCTGCGGGTTTGACCGTAGGGAATTGTGCGTAAGGCAGCCCATACGCGCTCTTGATAGGCTGTGCCACACAGCATGAGCGGGATGGATTGGAAATCCACCACTTTGCCATCAAAATAATCCTGCATCATGTCTCGTACCTGAAGCAGGAGCGGGGTCTCACTCTGGTCGCGTCCCCAGCCTTCATCAAGGGAGACGATGCGCCCGTCTTCTTCGCTAAGAGTGAGGGCACCTAGGGGGGAATGAAAAGAAAGCTGTGGCATAAGTTCTAAGCTGCCTGTTTTAGCGATGAGCGTCAATTCTTTCTACAAAACGCTGCTTTTCTGGCAGGAGTGCTGTATGAAAGGCGGCATGAACATATCTGGCGCATCCACTCATACAATTTTTGCTATAGCGACAGGCCCCGTGCAGGGGGCGATTGCGGTTATGCGGGTAAGCGGGCCGGAGAGTGGTAAGATTTTAAAGGCATTATGCGGGGCTTTACCGCCGCCGCGTCACGCTAGCGTGCGGGCCTTAACATATGAGGGGGATGTGTTAGACCATGCCCTTATCTTATGGTTGCCGGGGCCGCGCTCTTATACAGGGGAAGATAGTTTTGAGCTGCACCTCCATGCTGGCCCGGCGATTATAGAGGCCGTAGCGCAGGCTCTTGTGCATCTTGGTGGCCGCCCTGCTGAGCCGGGGGAGTTTACCCGCAGGGCTGTCCAAGCGGGGCGGATGGATATTCTCCAAGCGGAAGCGATTGCGGATTTAATTGAGGCGGAAACACAAGCGCAGCGTCATCAAGCCTTGCGGCAAGCTGATGGGGCATTAAGCCAGCTTTATACAGGATGGGCAGCGCGATTGCGGCAGATTTTAGCCCAACAGGAAGCGTTGATTGACTTCCCCGATGAGGAGCTTCCCCCAGAGGTGGAGGGTGCCCTTATAGAAGAGTGTCGGGCTTTAGCGCAGGAGATGCAGGCTCATCTTGCTGATGAGCGGGGCGAGATTGTGCGGGACGGGTTGAAGATTGTTCTCGCTGGGGCCCCAAATGTCGGGAAGTCAAGTTTGCTTAATGCTCTTAGTGGGCAGGATGCAGCCATCGTGACGCAAAAAGCTGGCACAACGCGGGATGCGATAAGTGTTGAGTGGATGATTGAGGGGATTCGGGTTCGCTTGATTGATACAGCAGGGCTACGCGAGACAGAGGATGAGATTGAGGCTGAAGGCATCCGCCGGACCATGCAGCATGTGGAGAAGGCGGATGTATTGTTTCATCTCGTCGGGCCGGGGGATGAGACGCCTTTGCTCGCCCCTCATGCTGTAAAATTACGCACCAAAACAGACCTGACTCCGGCTCAAGGAGGTGAACTTGGGGTGCATACGCAGGATGAGGCCGGTTTAACCCCCTTGCGTGAGTGGCTAAAAGCACATCTTGCCACGCTTATGGTACAACGTGGCACACCGCCTTTAACGCGGGCGCGCCATCGTGCAGGGTTGCAGGAGGCGCAGCAGCATCTTACCCATGCGTTGGAGGCCTCATGGCCGGAGGTACGCGGGGAGGAGTTGCGCTTAGCAATGCAGGCTATAGGGCGGCTGACAGGCCATGTGGATGTAGAGGCCCTGCTCGATACAATTTTCGGCCAGTTTTGTATAGGAAAGTAACATTACGGCATGAGTACATCACATACGCAACGCTATGATGTTATCGTCGTGGGGGGCGGCCATGCAGGGACGGAAGCCGCCGCCGCCGCGGCCCGTTTTGGGGCAGACACATTGCTTTTAACCCATAAGCTGGACACGATAGGCAGCATGTCGTGCAACCCAGCGATTGGGGGCATTGGTAAAGGCCATCTCGTGCGGGAGATTGATGCCTTTGATGGCCTGATGGGCAAAGCAGCGGACCAAGCGGGGATTCATTTTAAGCTGCTTAATCGCTCCAAAGGGCCGGCGGTGCATGGCCCGCGTGCGCAGGCGGATCGGTCCTTATACCGGGCGGCGATTCAGGGGCTTTTGGCCCAAACCCCTCACCTGACCATACTTGCCGGGGCTGTGGGGGATGTGATTGTTGAGCAAGGTCATGTGCGCGGTGTGGTGTGTGAGGATGGCCGCCGCTTTATGGCGGGGGCTGTTGTGTTGACGAGCGGGACCTTCCTGCGGGGGGTGATTCATACAGGGCGGGTGAGCCGACCAGCGGGGCGTATTGGGGATGCCCCTGCGACGATGCTCGGTGAGCGGTTGGAGGCTCTGGGGTTGAAGATGGGGCGGTTAAAAACGGGCACCCCCCCGCGCCTTGCCCGCGAGAGTATCGACTGGGAGGCCCTGCCTGCTGATGAGGGAGACGTGCAGCCAGAGGCATTTAGTACGCTCACCACCTCTTTGCCGAATAAGCAGATTTCGTGCCGTATTACCCAAACAACGCCACAAACCCATAAGATTATTGAGGAGAATCTCCATCTCTCTGCCATGTATGGGGGGGAGATTACCGGGCGGGGGCCGCGTTATTGCCCGTCTATTGAGGATAAAATTGTTCGTTTTGCTGGGCGCGATAGTCATCAAATCTTTTTGGAGCCAGAGGCCCTACCGGGCAATCCGGGTGGGGATTTAGTGTATCCTAATGGCATTAGCACCTCTCTCCCAGCGGAGGTCCAAGAGCTGATGATTGCCTCTATGCCGGGGTTGGAGCAAGCGCGCATCGTCACACCCGGCTATGCGGTGGAGTATGATTATGTGGACCCGCGAGAGCTGAGGCCTTCTTTGGAGTTACGCGCCCTTCCCGGTTTGTATTTGGCTGGGCAGATTAACGGGACAACAGGGTATGAGGAAGCCGGGGCGCAAGGGTTGCTCGCTGGGCTGAATGCGGCCCGCGCTGTAGGGGGGAAGGAGCCGCTTACATTAGGGCGGGAGGAATCGTATCTTGGTGTGTTGATTGATGACCTCACCCTCCATGGCATTAGCGAGCCTTATCGGATGTTCACCTCACGGGCGGAATATCGTTTGTTATTGCGGGCAGATAATGCGGATTTACGCCTCACTCCGAAGGCGATTGAGGCTGGCTGTGTTGGGCCAGAGCGTGAGGCTGCGTTTAAGGATACGGTGTGTCAGATTGAGGCGGCGATGGAGCAGGCGCGTCAGCCGGTTTTTCTGCCCCAAGATTTGCGCGCACATGGGATTGAGGTCTCTCAAGATGGGCGGCGGCGCAGCTTGCTGGATGTATTAGCCACACAAGCTGATGAAGCACAGCTTGCCCAGCTGGCCCCGTGGTTTGCGGCTTTGCCGTTGCGCATTGGGCGGCATGTGCAAACAGAGGCCCGCTATGGGGGGTATCTGCGCCGGCAAGAGCGGGAGATTCAGCAACTTAAAAGTGAGGCTTCCCTTCGTTTGCCGGAGGATTTGGATTACGGGGCGATTGGGGGGCTAAGCCAAGAGATGCAAGAGCGATTAAGTGCAGCCCGCCCGGTTGATTTTGCAGCCGCTGGGCGTGTGCGTGGTGTTACCCCTGCGGCTTTGATTGCGCTGCTGGCTTATATGAGGAGCCGTCCCTAATGCACCATGTTTCACATGAAACTGAAGCGAAGCTCGCTCACTTCACCCAGCTTTTAACGCGCTGGAATGAGAAAATTAACCTCGTAAGCCCTAAAGATATTGCCCATCTTCGCCAGCGGCATATTGAAGATAGTCTCCAACTTGTGCCGTATGTGCCTGAAGGGGCAAGGATAACTGACCTTGGCTCAGGCGGGGGCTTTCCCGGTTTGATTGTCGCTATAGCAACGGGTAATCCTGTTACGCTAATTGAGTCTGACCAACGCAAATGCGCCTTTTTACGCGAGGCCGCGCGGGAATGTGGGGCGCGTGTTAGTGTGCTGGCAAAACGGATCGAGCAAGCTGTGCTAGAGCCTGCCGATATTATCACCGCTCGTGCCCTTGCCCCCCTGCCCCAACTTTTAACGTGGGCGCGGCCTTTGTTAAAAGAGGATGGCTATTGTTTGTTTTTAAAGGGAAGAAAAACGCCAGATGAGTTGACCAAAGCCCGCTCTGACTGGCACATGCTATATAATAGCTTCCCTAGCCATACAGACCCCGATGGGGTCCTTCTCAAGATTAGTGATTTTAGACGTGTCTAAGCCTTCCTCTCACACTGTGCATATTATCGCCATTGCCAACCAGAAAGGTGGCGTGGGCAAAACAACAACCAGCCTGAACTTGGCGGCTGCCCTTGCGCGGCGTAAGCGTGTCTTGTTGGTGGACCTTGATCCCCAAGGCAATGCCTCAACAGGCCTTGGTTTGGAGTATGATGAGCGTGGCCGCGGCACATATGGTGCTTTGTTGGAGGATGAGCCCGCAGAGACGCTCCTCCGCAAAAGCGTGGTGCCAAAGCTGGATGTCATGCCCGCAAATGCCGACCTTGCTGGGGCCGAGCTGGAGATGATCGACCAAGACCGGCGGGAATATCGGTTACGGGATGCACTACAACCATTACTACATCGTTACGATATTATCTTAATTGATTGCCCCCCAAGCCTTGGGTTGCTGACATTAAACGCCCTTGTTGTGGCGCAAAGTGTGTTAGTGCCTTTGCAATGTGAGTTCTTTGCTTTGGAGGGGATTAGTCAGCTTGTACGCTCGATTGAGCGTGTGCGTTTGGCTTTTAACGCGGACCTTCATTTAGAAGGGATTGTACTGACGATGTTTGATACGCGTAATAATCTCTCCACCCTTGTGGCAGAAGATGCGCGCGGCTTTTTTGGGGAGCAAGTCTTTAAGACGGTCATCCCGCGCAATATTCGTATTTCCGAGGCGCAAAGCCATGGTCAGCCTGTGTTGGATTATGCCCGCTCATCTACCGGGGCGCAGGCTTACGAAGCTTTAGGGGATGAGCTGCTAAAACGGCTGAAGAAGAAAGGCTGAGCATCATGGCAAAAAAAGCATCACCATCATCGCGTAAGTTAGGGCGTGGGCTTGCTGCATTGCTGGGAGACCAAGCTCCTGATTTAGCGCGTGCGGGGGCCCCACAAACAGAGGCCCGTGCACCATCTCAGCCGGGGAGTTTGGGGGTGGACCTTCTCTCCCCTAGCCCGTTTCAGCCGCGGCGGGATATGAATGAGGAGCGTTTGGCCGAGCTTGCGGATTCCATTCGCTCACGCGGGGTGATTCAGCCTATTTTGGTGCGACCAGACCCAGAGCATAAGGGGCGGTATCAAATCATCGCGGGGGAACGCCGTTGGCGGGCCTCACAAAAGGCGGGTCTGCATGAGGTGCCCGTTTATATTCGTCAGCTTGATGATACCGATGCTATGGCCGCGGCCATGGTGGAGAATCTCCAACGCTCGGACCTAAACCCGGTGGAAGAAGCCATGGGATTGCAGCGTTTGTTGCAGGATTATAGCCTGACTCAAGAGGAGCTTGCTGGGGCGATTGGGAAGTCTCGCTCGCATATTACAAACACAATGCGCTTACTTAATTTGCCCGAGCCTGTGTTGGTTCAGTTGCGCGAGGGGGCTTTAAGTGCTGGCCATGCACGGGCTTTATTGAGCCATCCTGAGCCTGTAGCGGGTATGGCGGAGGTGCTGTCCAAGGGGCTGAATGTTCGGCAAACGGAGGATATGGTTGCGCGGTTGAATAAGGCAGAGTCGGCCGAGGTTAAAGCAGCGCACCCCGCCCCAGAGATCACACGTTTGGAGGAGGATTTATCAGCGCGCTTTGGCCTGAAAACGCAGATACGGTTTAATGGCAAAAGTGGCTCTTTGAAGATTAATTATTCCTCATTAGAGCAATTTGAGGCCTTGATGGCGCATCTTACACGCTAAAATGTAATCTTTTTGTCAGGAATGGCGTAAAAGCTCTTGCTCGCTTAGCAGTGGTCTGATAAAGGAAGGGCACCGGTAAGCGATTGTGGGCACATAGCTCAGTTGGTAGAGCAGCTGACTCTTAATCAGCGGGTCCTAGGTTCGAGCCCTAGTGTGCCCACCACAATCGGCCATTTTCTCCTGCATGATGAAGGATGTTTATGGCTCCGTTCCTCCTTAAAACAATTCTTTCCGCTATCTTGATAGCGTCTATTGCTACAGTTGGGCGGCGTCTGCCTGCTTTTGGTGCGTTGATTGCTTCACTCCCGCTTGTTTCTGTTTTGGGGATGATGTTTCTGTGGGTAGAAAAGCCTGACCGGGCGATGATGGAAACCCATAGTGAGGCCACCTTTTGGTATGTTTTACCGTCTCTTCCCATGTTTTTGCTTATTCCGGCGTTATTGAGGCGTGATTGGCCTTTTTGGGGCAGCTTGGCTGTGGGATGTGTTATGACTATCGTACTTTATACGGTAATGGTGTGGTGCGCGCGGCGTTATGGGATTGCTTTATAAAATAAATAAAAACAGTTATGAGGTCTTGGTAGAAGTAGGACCGTAGGGCGTCTAACCATTCGTTAAAAAAGCCTATTTATTATGAGGCACTTTATGCGGGCGGGTTTATCATAAGCCTGTTATGGAGGAGCAAGACAGGCTATGATAGACGCATTAAAAACGATGAGAGTGCTATGCGTGTAAGCGAGTTCATGCCCCAACCAGTTGAGGGACGGCACCAGCCAGTGATAGCCTTGGTTGGGTGTGATGGAAGTGGGAAATCCACAATAGGGGAGGCTTTGCTGGCGCAGTTAAGGGCAGAGCGGCCAACAGCCTTTTGTCATTTAGGCAAACAGGCTGGTAATTTTGGCCGTGCTCTGGATTCTGTACCCTTTCTTGGCCCTTATGTAAGGGGTAAGTCCAAGAAGGAAACCGCAAGAACGCAGTCTGGCAAGCAAGCAAGCGCATTAGCGGCGATCTGCAGTTTTATATTCTCTATGCGGCGTATTGTGCGTTTTGGGTGCATGCGTGTTAAGCATGAGCGTGGCTTGGCTATTTTGACGGACCGTTACCCACAAAATGTCGTTCCCGGCCCTATGGATGGCCCTTCCCTCGCGGCATTGAACCGGGATGGTATGGGGATGCGCTTATTTAGCAAGATAGAGCGAGCCCTTTATGGCCGTATGGCGCGCTTTCGGCCTGATGTGGTGATTCGTTTAAATGTGGATTTGGCTACAGCGTTGCAGCGTAAACCGGACCATGTGCCTTATAAGCTTGCGCGCAAGATTGAGGATTTGAGCCAAGTTGAGTTTGCCGGTGCGCCGATTGTGGATATTGATGCCACCGCCCCTTTGGCAGAGGTACTCACCCAAGCGAAGGAGACTGTAAGGAAGGTGCTAGCCCTTTACCCTGCTCCCGCCACGCAGCGAGTAGATAGGTCGAGCCATAAAAATGGCCGGCGGGCAGGCATATTGGTGGCTTTGGTAGGGTGTGATGGCTCTGGCAAATCGAGCATTAGTGAATATTTGGTGGAACATTTCGCCACTGAAAAACCAATGCGCTATGGCTATCTTGGCTTAGGCTCTGGGGATTTAGGCCGCCGGATTGGTCGTTTGCCACTTATTGGCCCTGCTGTGGAGAAGAAGCTGAATAGCAAGGCTAAAAAAGCGCGCACAAAGGGGGAGAAAATCCCCGGTATGCTAACCGCGATTGTGATGTTTACCTTCTCTGCGATCCGGTATCGGCGGTTTTTGCGGGTAAAGCGGGCGGTGGAGGCTGGGTTCTTCGTGGTAACGGACCGGTACCCTCAAGCGGAGATTTCCGGTCATCAATGTGATGGGCCGGGTCTTTCTACTGCATATAGCCATAATCCTTTTATTCGACTCCTCGCATGGTTGGAGCGTGGGCTTTATCGCAAAATTGCACAATTTAAGCCGGATCTTGTGATTTTACTGGATGTGGATGCGGAGACGGCCTTTCAGCGCAAGCCAGACCATGACAAAGAGGCCATGCAGGCAAAAGCAACACTCATGCCGCAGATTACCTTTAATCATGCTCAGCTAGAGGTGATTGATGCACGGCAATCATACGAAGCCGTGCAGGAGCAAGTGGTCACTCTGCTACGTAAGCATAACCTTATCTAAAGGCTCTTATTGGGGGGAACGGCTGAGAAAAGCGCGGATGCGCTGGGGAATCTCTTGTGGAGATTGGAAGCGGTCGCGCTTATAATTTTGCGTACCGTCTAGTTTTTTCTCGATGAGATGGTCATGCAGGTCGCCCATCATGCCGTTGATTGTCGCTAAATACTCGGAGAGTTGGTCTAGCTCATGCGAGGGGCGAATGGTGCGTAGCGTATCATTAAAGGCGACACGGCGGCTGATGATTTTGCGGACGACATGGAACTCATGGCCCGTTGTGGCCTCTAATTTTGCAACCATCTTAGCGAGGCGGGTATTTTCTCGTTTTTGATACGCTTGGATGCCAGTAGCACTATCCTCCCGCCATGAGGTAAGTGGGGCTGCGATGAGCCAATAATAGGCTGGTGATAACGCAATCCAGAGGATAAGACCAAGGATTAAGGTCGCGCGGCGTTGGTGGTTTTTAAAAGCGTCCTGCATATTGCCCATAATGATGGTGACGATGTGGAGCAATAAGGGATAGCGGTGCTTGCGTGTAAAATTAGCACATGCAAACCGCATATGCTTAAACTTAGCACGCTCATATTTGAAAGAGAGGCGTTCTTCCTCATCAGCTTGGCCGGAGAAAGCGATTTTGAGGATTAAACGGCGGAAGGCTTTACGGTCCACCCCATCCTCAAGCAATTGCCAGCAGAGGTTATAACCCTCGGTTACTTCTTGTGCTGTACAAAGGGGAAGGACATCCTTTGGGAGTGGCGTTGTAGGGTGGGGGACATCATCTAAGAGGATATGCTCAAAGACGGTATCGAACATATTTTGTGGAAAAGCGGGGTAATGGCGTGGGCTTGCCTTACGGGAGAAGGGGAAGAAGGGCACAAATAATTCCTTAGGGGGTTGGTTATGCGTGAGGCGGGGGTGATGCAGTGGAGGTCTGCCGGATTTCGCGCTCATGGGGGAGGATGATTTTATGCCGGCGGAGATAGGTAACCCCCATAATGGCGAATGTAATGAGTGTAGCGAGGAACATTCCCAGCGCATAGGCCAGCCCTGCCCCATTAAGCCCGTAATGATTGCCTAGATAAATGAGTAAGGGGACGTAGCATATTACAGAGCAAAGCTGGGCGAGCATGATGTAATGAGAGCGGCCCGCGGTATAGAGGACGCCTTCCATCGGCAGCCCTGCGGTAAAAAAGACAAGGGAGGGGGACATCCACATCATCAAGGTTGCAGCATCGCCAAAACGATGGCCGAAGATGCTGATAACAGGTTTGCCGCCAAGATAAACAATGAGCATAGCGACAAGGCCAAAAACGGCGGAGAGGGCACTTGTACGCAGGGCAAGCTTCCACGGGGCGGGGGTGCGAGGGTCCATCAGCACGACTTCAGGGTAATAGCTCTTCTCAAGGAGTTTGGCTGGGCGTTGGACAGCGTCTAAAAACTCCATTGCGAGGGAATAAAGCCCCGCTGCGGAGGTGCTGACAATGCGTCCGACAAGCAATTTGCTGATAGGCTCCCATACGGTTTCTAAAAGTGTGGTGATGCTGGCTGTCCAGACAAAGCCCCATAGCCCTTTGGGCATTTGGCGGGAGGCTTTAATGATGCTGGGTCTTAAAGTAGCGAGCAAATCATGGCGTTTTAGCTCAAGGAGAGCTGTCCCCCATAGGTAAAGCTGCCCCGCTAATGTGGCGCAATACCAAGCAATGACAAAGCCTGTTAATTTTGTGCCACTTAACCACGCTAAGAGACAACCTAACGCGCGAACCGCAGGGGTGATGAGCTGCTGACGGGAGACAAGGTCGATACGGTCGAATAAGCGGAGGATACCATAAGGGGCAGTGCTGCCAAGGCCGGGGATTAAGGTACAATAAAGCAGAACAAGGGCTGTGTGTTGGTCATGAACATCTAACATCTTCCCAAAAAAGAGGAAGGCTAACGCTCCTAGGACCATGGAGAGTAACCCGGCGCATATATCAAGCCCAATAGCGAGGTTAATGCTGTTTTGCACCATGGTCCGTTCCCCTTTCTTCCAAGGGATGGCTGAATAATGCAACACAATTTGCCAGCTTTGGAATTGCCCCATTGCGGCGATAGTTTCGATATAAGAGGCGATAAGGGTGAGGACACCAAAATCATGCGGGTGCAAGGTACGCCCGGTGCTGACAAGGGCGAGTAGTCCGATGATGGCCCCAATTAATTTGGTAGAGCCGAGTTTACCTGCGTTTTTAAGAACAACACGAAAGAGATCATCGCTAAATAGACCCTTCATGCTGCGTTGGTCCCGAAATCTGGTAGTTCATTGACCGTAACAACGCGCCATTGTCCGGCAATATGCTCGATGATGGTGAGAGAAAGATTTTGGATGCAAAAGCGCAAAGCTGTCTCAGCAGGGATGGCAAGGCAATGCGATAAGGCCATACGAATAGCCCCCCCATGGCTGAGGATAATCATGTCTCGCCCCGCATATTGTTGGGCGAGTTTATTAAGCGCATGGCCAACACGGTGGCGGACATCAAGCATGGTTTCGCCCTCTGGGGGGCATTCATCAGCGGCGATAGACCAAAAGGGACCGGTGGGCTTGCTGAGCAAGGCGGGGAAGTCTTTATGAGGGGTCCCGTTCCATTGTCCGATAGATTGTTCGGCAAAGGCGGGGTCAATGGTAAGGGGGATCGATAATTTCCCGGCTTTTTGGATGGTATGGCCTGTTTGCTGAGCCCGCTTTAGAGGGGAGGAAAACCATAGGGCCTGATGTGGTAGGCGGCGTGCTAAGGCATGGTAGGCAGCCTTTTGGCTGGTAAGGTGGTGCGTACAAAGGGGGACATCAAGCGAGCCATACATGGTCTTGCGTGCGTTGGCTTCAACAATCGCATGGCGGACCAACCAGAAGCGCGTAACCCCAGAGGGAAGCTCTGGCCCATCCAGAAAATGCTCTTGGGGGTCTGGCATGGCAGGCTGCGGCACGTAAACCTCATTGGCTCAATGAACATACAACGACCCCCGTATGGACATTGCCCACGGGTAAATCGCTACCTTACGATAAGGGCGCATAGCCGGGAACGGAACAAGCCTCAAGAAGAAGTTGCATAAATTGCGTAAATGTTAGCATTTTTATGGGCCGGAAGGGAGATGAATCACCTTTTGCTTTTAGAGATGATTTATAAAGTAGGATGAATCTGTTAAGGCCAGAGTACGAGCTAGGATTAAGGATAAAGAGCGATGAAAGCCACAGCAGGGCCCGTTAATCTAACACGTTTGGGCAGGTTCGTCCGTACTGTGTGGCCTAAGGGCAATAATGAGGTGTTTGTCATAGATGGCAAATGCTTGATTTTATTCCATGTCGTTATCGTTATGCTCCTTATCGTCTTCCATTGGAAATTGATGGGTCTGCAAGATTTCTAAAACGAGCGTTTGAGAAAGCTGGCTAGAGCATAAAGCCCAACCCCGCCCAAGCTTATCCAAAAAGGGAGGGGAATATCGCTATACCAAGAGAGGATCAGCCCTCCCCAAGAGAGGAGTAAGGCCCCGAGGATAGAGCAGAGAATCCCCTTAAAGGGGGAAAGCCCTAGTTTTAAGGACGCCGCTGCCGGGCCGACCATGAGGCTAAAACAGAGCAACGCCCCGGCAATTTCAGCACAGGCGGCAGAGGCTAAGGCGGCGAGGAGGAGGAAAAGCTGCCCAAGCCGAGAGGCGGAGAGGCCTTGTGCCTGCGCTAGGCTGGGGGCCATGCTGATAAAGAGCAAGGGCCGCCAGAGGAGTGCCAGCCCTCCAAGGCAGAGAAGGGTGAGGAGAGCAAGGATGCCCAAGCTTGGGAGGTCCAAGCCTAAAACATCCCCAAAGAGGAGCGTTGTTGTTTGGGAGGAGGCCCCGTTAGCCTCATGCAAGCATAGCACCCCTATACCGAGGCTTGCTGCGAGGATAAGCCCTGTCATCATATCGCGCTGGGCGGGATGATGTTTGCTGCGTCCCTCATGGCCCATAAAGACCCCGCCTAACATGCTGGTGGCAATCATTCCCCATAAAGGGGAGATATGGAGCCACACAGCCGCTGCGGCCCCGCTAAAGCCGATATGGGGTAGGGCATGGGCTGCAAAAGCTTGCCGCCGGAGGAGGAGGCACCACCCTAAGCTCCCTGCGAGGAGCGAGACGAGAAAACAGCCAATAAAAGCATGTTGCATAAAGGGGAAGGCGAGAAAGGATGGCTCAACCATGGATGTGCCCTCTTGCTAACGTCACCTCACGCACAGGCAGGGGGAGAGAGGCTGTCTCTAAAGGGCCATGAGCGGTGATGAGGATATTGACCCCTCGCTGTTGGTATAATTGCCCAAAAAGCTGGAGCAACGCCTTATGGTTTTGTGTGTCCAAAGCGGCGAAAGGCTCATCAAGGATGAGGAGTTTAGGGTTATTAGCGAGGGCTTGGGCGAGGGCGATGCGTTGCCTCTCCCCGCCAGAGAGGCAGCCTAGCGGGCGATAGGCGAGGGGGAGCGCATCAACATCTCTTAGGAGGGCCTCGGCGTGATGGCGGGTGGTTTTGCTAGAGAAGGGAAAGCCCCAATGCGCGCCGTTAAGGCAGGCCTTCACATGGCTGATGACGGGGAGCATCGGGGCCGTTTGGTCCGCTTTTTGGGGCATATAACCACATTGATGCCGTGCAACGTCTGGTGGGTGGCCAAGGAGGAGGAGCGTGCCGCTTTGGTGGGGGAGTATGCCCAATAAGGCGCGGAGGACGCATGTTTTCCCCGCCCCATTATGGCCCCGGAGGATGGTTAGGCCCGTTAAGGGGAGGTCGAATGTAGCGTGGTTGAGAATAGACTGGGAGCCTACGCGTAGGCTGACATCCTGAGCAGAGAGATGAGCCTCCTTCATGGTGTGGCCTGTTGGGTGAGGGTGGTTTCTATAGTGGTGAGGATGTGGCCTAGCCAGTCCTGCCAATGCAGCCCAGCGGGGAGGCTCTCGCCGATCGTGATGATGGGGATGTGCGCTTGTTGGGCGAGGGCTTCCACCGCGTGGGCTTGGGGGGCCTCAAGGGCGGGGTTGCGTACAAGGAAGCGAATCCCTTTGTGTTGAATTGCGGTTTCAAGCTGGGCTGTATCGCGCGGGGAGAGGCCGGATTCGTTCATCAAGGCTCTAGCCCAGCCTTCATCAATCATATGCAGCCCCGCAGCGTAAAGGAGGCGTTCCCCTGCCGGTTCGGTCATGGCGAAGGGGGCGTTAGGGACGACATGGCGAAGTCGCTCTAGCTGAGTGGAGAGGCGAGCCACATCACGCTCAAAACGAGCAAGATTTTGGCTGATGTCTGCGCGCGCTTGGGGCCTGTTTGTGCTGAGCCATTCCGCAATGCGCTGCGCTGTTTTGTGGACCGTGGGGAGGTCGAAAAAGAGATGTGGGTCATCACCTATATGCCAGTCAGCATAATCGGCGGCGATAAAAAGCTTGGATGAGGCCGCATGTAATGGCTTGGCCCAATCATCATACGTAGCCCCATTGAGCAAGATAGCATCACTTTGCGCGAGCTGCTGGGCCATAAGGGGGGAGGGCTGTAGATGGTGTGGGTCTAGCCCTTCACTATGGATGAGTGCGTAAGTTTGCACCGTAGAGCCGCCAACTTGCTGGGCAATATCACACCATACAGCTTCCACACAGCTTAGCCGCAGGGCGGGGGCGGCGTTTGAGGGCTGTTGGGCATAGGCGGGGATGGCAAGGAGGCTAAGGGTTAGGCGTAAAAAACGCGGTATATGCGCTAAAAGACGCAGAACAAACATGCAGGACATCCAAGCCGAGACCGTAGGTAATGTTATATAATAACATTTTCTTAGCAAAAAGAAACGTCTGCATAAGGCGAACCGATCATCAATAGGATGGCAGCACGGTAAGGCTTCGGAGAAGTGTCTTATTTTAAGAGGAAAATGGTGGAGCCAATCGGGATCGAACCGACGACCTCTTGAATGCCATTCAAGCGCTCTCCCAACTGAGCTATGGCCCCACATTTATATCAGAACGCACGTAATGCGCCTGTGGGGAGGGATATACCCCCCTCATTGGAGAAAAGGCAAGAGGGAAAGTTATTTTTTCCGTAAAATATTATTGTTAGGAGGGAAGAATCTTCCGCTCCCGCAGGGCATGGAGAAGGGGCAGTAATGGTAAGCCTGCAATGGCATCATGCCCTCCCTCAATGAGATGAAAGAGCTGAATCCCCATTCCTTCAATCCGATAACAGCCAACACAGGCTAATAAGGCGGTGCCTTCTTTATGGAGGTAGGCGTCCAAAAAGGCGGGGGAGAAAGACCGCATAGTTAAGCGGGGGCTTTCGCTATGCGCCCACGATTCTTGGCCGTCCTTCCATAGGGTTAAAGCGGTATGGAGGGCGTGGGTTTTGCCCCGAAGGGTGAGGAGATGGGAGCGAGCTTCCTCCATTGTGCGGGCTTTGGCAAAGGCTGTGCCCTCTAGGTCTAAAAGCTGGTCTGCTGCGAGGATGTAGCGATGAGGGAAGGCAGAGCTTGCCGCGCGGGCTTTGGCACGGGCGAGGATGAGGGCTGTCTCGCGGAGGGAAAGCCCTTCCTGTTCGGCGTGTTGACGTAGGGCGTCCTCATCCACCGCAACGGGATGTGTGGTTATAGGCACGCCCGCCTCTTGGAGGAGTTGGCGGCGTATGGCGGAACCACTGGCAAGGATGAGCATGAAGGCACCTTTGGTTGGGGGATGTGAGGCTATAATATCATAGCCTTATAAGCGTTGCTTTAAGGAAAGTCCGGTTATTCCAGAGTTGACGCTTGCCGCCTCTCCAAGGCAAGGATAAGCAACATATTAGGATATGAGAGCAGGATAAGCAGCATGACGCAGCAGCAAAGCGGAAGCCTAGCGACGCAGACAATACGCCACAAACCGCTTTTGCGCGCGTTAAAGGGGGAGGCTGTATGGCCCCCGCCTGTATGGCTGATGCGCCAAGCGGGGCGATATTTGCCGGAGTTCCGCGCGATGCGGGAGCAGGCGGATTTTCTCACACGCTGTATGACGCCGGAGATTGCTGTCGAGCTGACCATACAACCCATCCGCCGTTATGGGATGGATGGGGCGATTTTATTCTCCGATATTCTTATCCTCCCTTGGGCGATGGGGCAGGACCTCCGCTTTGAGGAAGGGCGTGGCCCCGTCATGACGCCCATCCGTGATGAAGCTGACCTCGCTCGGCTGGATGAAGGCCGCGTGATGGAGGCTGTAGCCCCTGTGCGGGAGGCGTTGCGCCGCTTGCGGGTGGAGTTGCCAGCAGAGACAACCTTGCTCGGTTTTGCGGGCAGCCCCTTTACGGTGGCGTGTTATATGGTGGAGGGTGGTAGCTCTCGTGATTTTGCCCATATTCGGGCGATGATGCAGCAGAACCCGGCTTTGTTTGATAAGCTTATGGCGATGCTGACCCGCAGCACGGCGGAGATGCTCTGTGGGCAGATTGAGGCCGGGGCGGAAGCGGTCATGTTGTTTGATTCATGGGCGGGGATTCTCCCACCAGAGGCTTTCCGCCGTTATGTGATTGAGCCAACAAAGCAGATTGTTGCCCATATTCGCGCACGTTACCCTGATGTTCCGTTGATTGGTTTCCCCCGCCTTGGGGGTGTTATGGTTGCGGAATATGCCGAGAAAACGGGCATTAACACCTTAGCGTTAGACACGGTGGCCGATATGGCCAAAGTGGCGGAGATGGTCCCCCCAAGCGTGACCTTACAAGGTAATCTCGACCCCATGATTTTGCTGAATGGTGGTGAGGCGTTGCAGGAAGAAGCGCGCCGTATTCGTGATAGTCTAAAAGGGCGGCCACATGTGTTTAATCTGGGCCATGGGGTGATAAAAACCACACCGCCAGAGCATGTTGCTACATTAGTTGAGACAATAAGGAGCGTCTAAAACATGAAGGACGCCTTAAGAGCGGGCATTAAGCTTGTCATTTTCGATTGTGATGGCGTGCTGATTGATAGCGAAGCCCCTGCTTGCCGTGGCACGGCGCGTTTTGCGCGCTCGGTCGGGCTGGATATTTCGGATGAGGAGGGCATAGCGCGCTTTGCAGGGAAGGCCTTGCCGCAGGTTATTGCGGAGATGGAGGCAGAGCTTGGCCATTCGCTCCCCCCTGATACACATGCCACAATGCATGCGAATTTGGTGGCCTTGATGAAGCAGGGGGTTGAGCCCATAGCGGGGGCTATTACGCTTTTAGAAGCGTTAAAGAAACGCCATATCCCTGTGCGTGTTGGCTCTAACTCCTCTGTGATGGAGATGGAGGCTAAGTTTGGCCATACAGGGATGGACCGCCTGCTCGCACCGGAGCGGATTCATTCAGCAGCGGATATGGGGGCCCCCAAGCCGGACCCGGCTGTCTATCTCCATGGCGCGGCTGAGGAAGGTGTCAGGCCAGAGCAAACCGTGGTGATTGAGGACAGCGATACTGGGGCCGAGGCCGCACGCCGGGCGGGGATGTCGTGCATTTTACTGCGCCCTGCCAGCCATCCGCTGCCGCCCTTTTGGCCAGTGGAGGGGTTTGTGCGGGTAGAGCATTTGGATGAGGTGCTCCCCCTTTTAGAGCCTGTTTTGGCTCCAGAACTAAAACAATAACGCTGGGGAGGGGGGTAATGCAGCTATTTTTACTGACACATCTTAGCTGGTTTGTCGCACTGCATATTATGGCGTTTGTCTCATGGATGGCAGGGCTGTTTTATTTGCCGCGTTTATTTGTCTATCACACGCAAATGGCCCCGAACTCTGAAGAATATGCGCGCTTTTGCCTGATGGAACGGCGTCTGCAACGTCAGATTATGGCCCCTGCGATGGTGGTGACGTTTTTTACCGGGGCTTTGATGGCTTCCCTCCCCGGTGTGGTGGATTGGTCGGCTTTATGGTGGTGGGTGAAGATAGTCTGCCTCTTTGGGATGTTCGCTTTCCATGGGGCTTGTGCGGTATGGCGGCGCGGCTTTGCCGAAGGGCACAACCACCATCGCGAGCGGTTTTACCGCATCGCTAATGAAGTCCCCACCATTTTGATGATTGTGATTGTGATTATGATTGTGGTGCGGCCTTAATAGGGGGAAGGGAAGCCTCCCCCTATTGTGCTGTTAGGCTAACGGGGCCGGGCCGTAGTCATTATCGTGGGGTTGGCTTTTTAAGCAGAAGAAAATAAAGAGCGGAATAGCCCCAATAACCGTAAGGGCCAGCAGCAACCACCAACCAGACCGGCCTACATCATGCAGCCGCCTTACGCTTGTAGTAACGATAGGAAGCGTAAGGGAGAAGAGGAGAATATAGAAGAGAAAGACAAAGTACGCATAGAGGGATAGTGTAATAATACAATCAGCTCCTAATCTAGCATCTATCGACTGTGTGATGGATAAGATTTTAGATATTTCATAAAAATGAAGTGCAATTATTATCATAATAGAAGCGCAAAACAATTTAAGAAGGAACGTAAAGAGGCATAGAAACCAGAAGTCCCCACGTGTTGCACGGCCTGTAAATTTAGCATAGTTGTTAAAGACATTATGCAGGCTTTGTAAAAAGAACGATCTTTTCTTGACCATATTAGTCATCATTATCCTCGAAAATGAGCAAGGGAGAGGGCTTATCCCCTTTAATGGCCCAGAAACATAAAGGGCGTGTTAATGTGATGCAACGGCTATTTATTGGCACGGGGCCGCCGTGTTTTAGGGGGGGCGTACTTCTTTTTAATATAGCTTGCCGTATTTTCGAGGTCGGGGAATAAGGTCATGTCGTTAATCCCGATAAAATCGAGTTCTTTACGGAGATTTTTCTTTGCGTTAGCGGGAATGATGATTTTTATAAGTTTCATACCTAATGGGATGGTTTTATGAAGAGGAATGTCTCCCATTGTTGGGGCTTTAAGACCAAATAAAATAAAGGCCCCTTGTTGGGCAATGAGTCTTTTATTGGTATTGGGTGGGATGACAATAATAGGTTCATCAAGAATTGCTAAATCTATATGCGGTTCAAAAAAGGGTTTATCTTGTCTAATATGTTGTAACAAGGATGGGAAAGGGTATTTTTTATTATATTTGTTTGAGAGACTTTTCATATTCTCTGGGAAATCGTCCTTAATATAAGATTGTTTTTTATGAATTTCCATCCAATAATACTTAAAACAGATAGATATGAAGGTTTTTTCATGTGTATTCATTAATGATATATTTGAATGTATGGTCGTTCTATTGCTTGATGATGTTTTTATGTTTTTTTTGCTGAGGAAATGAATGAACTTGTTGAATTTATCGTCCACTGTTGCATGAAATATTTTATGTGAGAGACTTCCTTTGTCAGAGATTCTATTGGCAAGGCTAATAGCTTTTTTGAGGATAATGTCTCCTTTTTTGTCCTTAATATATTTAGCAACATCTTTAATATAGTCTTCATAATATACAAAAATTGCACAATCTGCTTTAGGTTCAGAGTTTACAGCAAAGTAAAGGGCAACAAGCGGATTTTTTGTAATATCAAGCAATCGGGTGGGGATGCCGAAATGCTGCATACGGACGAGTTTTTCAAAGGTTGTTTTATCATAGCGAAACTCATCCGCTTGGTTGGCTAAGACTTCATGGATGATGTTATCCTCATTTTCTGCGAGTTTGTAAGTTCTAAAAATACCGGGGAGTGGAGACCATTCTGCATCAGCTTGACCACGGAAAAAGAGGGAGGCTCCCGGTGATTGATGGGGCTGTAACTTTTCCAATACCTTCATGTAATCAGAGAGATGAATATCTTCTGGGGCTTTATCAGCGTTATCGAGAAGCTCTTGTATCCAATATTCTTTTACTTCGGGTAGGTTATTGGAGACATCTTCTGGTTGGTCTGTATGTGACATAAGTTATTCCGTAACATTATAATCGGTAAGGTGCTTTACTTCCGCTGCTTTGGGACGGGGCCGTAGCGATTAGCGGTTGGTTGGCTTTTTTGGCAGAGGAAGATGATTAACGGGATATAGCCGATGATGGTAAAGCTGATGCACAGCCACCAGCCGGAGCGGCCTGTATCATGCAGGCGGCGGATGAGGGCGGTGATGGTGGGGATGGTGATGACAGCCCCGCTTATTAGCAAAATAACGTAAAGTATCATCCCTAATAAAAGGCATATTCCGCTATCATAGCGGATATAAAGCTGAGAGAAAATAAAACATAAAACCGATAACGTACAAAGTAATGTGAAGCCTGCTATAAAGCAAGGCCAATATTCAGCACGTGTTGTCCGTTTGCGGATATTCAGTGGATATGTGCAATAATGGTTCAGGCTGCTCTTAAAGAGGGAAACTAGGGATTGCACTGTCATTTTGTGGACTCCTTTCGCAAAGAAGGGCGTTGCGGGCGTTTGCGTGATTTTTTGGCCTTGAGGCGTTTTTCATCAATAAGAGCCCTGCGGATGAGGGTCTTTTCATGATGGCGGAGAAGGAAGAAGGAGCCGACAAGTAGGCTCAGCATAAAGGCGGCAAAGCCAAGTCCGACCGGGCCGGTGAAGCTATCAATCTGGCTACCAAGCTCATAGGGGATGAGGACATAGCACAACCCCCAAAGGGTGCCCCCCAAGGCGTTATAGAAGGTAAAGCTATGCCACGGCATGCGCGAGGCCCCTGCTAAAAGGGCAATGAGAATACGCAGGAAGGCCACAAACCGCCCGACCAACACACCAATCCCCCCATAACGGCGAAAGAGATACCGGCCTAAGACGATGCGGTCATAATGCAGGCCGACTTTATGGCCGTGCTTTTCCATCAAGCGATAACCGAGCTGATAGCCAATCAGATAGCCGATATTATCGCCGATAACAGCCCCGCTAATGGCCGCGATGATGAGGTTTTCCGGCGTGAGGTGATGGGTATGGGAAGCATAAAGGGACGCAAAGATGAGCAAGCTCTCCGCCGGGAGGGGGACGCCCGTGCTTTCCAGTAAAATAATGCCACCGAGTGCTAGATACGCATAAAGGGGGGGCAGATGTTCTAGAAAGGAGGAGAGATGCTGTATCAGGGCAAGGGCTTCCTGTAAGAGGGATGTGCGTTTGCTTTGTGGTAGCACGATAAGGGGGGAGCTCACAGCAAGGCAAGAGCGTTTTATGCAGGAGAGATATTATGATAGCGCGGCGTTCTTCAGGCTCATCTCGTGTGGTGCATCCATGGGTAACCCCAGCATTGATGACGCGTAAAACCCGCAATTTTGCCGAGATTCGTGCTGTAGAAGGCTGGGTCTTATGGCAAGAGAGCCGGCCTGATGAGCAAGGGCGTAGCGTGATTGTCGGGTGTGCGCCAGATGGCAGCTTGCATGACCTCACCCCACCAGACGCCCAGCCGGGGACGGAGATGCATGTTTATGGCGGGGGCGCGTGGGCCGCTATGTATGATGGCGCGGCGATTCATGTGGTGTTTAGCGATAGGAAGCGAGGCGGGTTATGGCGCAGCGTGCAAGGGGGAGAGGCGCAGCCCGTATGTGGTGCGGCTTATGATGAGGGAGGCATTGCTTATTCTTATGCGGACCTAGCCTTCCAAGGGGAGCGGTTGGTCTGTGTGCGGGAGGCGGAACATCCTGATGGGGTGATTCATGCTGAACTTGTGGAGGTTATGCCCTCTGGGGTGGTGTGTTCCCTGCAAAGCGGGGCGGATTTTTACATGGCCCCGCGTTTATCGCCAGATGGGCGGTTTTTAGCTTTCATTGCGTGGCAGAACCCTCATATGCCGTGGACGGAAACCGGACTGTATGTGCAGGACCTCACTGGCGCGCAAGGGACAATGTGCCTCGCCGGTGGGGCGGGACATGCCTGTAGCGTGATGGGCCCGTTTTGGGCGGGGGAGCGGCTTTATGCGCTTTCTGATGGGGTACCAGAGCATGCAGCCGCGGATTATAACCGGCATTGGACGCCCATTGCCTTTGAGGCCAAAGCTGACGCCGCAGGGGAGGAGGTGACCTGGCAGCCTCAGCCCTTACCCCCCGCCCCGGCAGAGATAGGCTTGCCAGCATGGGTGTTTGGGCAATCATGTTGCGCTGCGTTGCCGGAGGGGCAATTATTAGCGCGTGGGGTGCGTCATGGTGTGCCTGTGACGTTGCTTTATCACCCGCAAACAGGCTGGAAGGATGTGCTGATAGGGGCTGTCCCCGATGATGTGCCCGTGCCTGTGGAGGGGGGGAGAGACTTTGCGTGGCTAAATAGCCCTCCAGATGCCCCGCCTTGTGTGATGATGGGCTCTTTAGAGAGTGAGATAGAGGGGCGTATATGTGTGCGGCAGGCCTGGGTGTTGCCTGATGGTGTAACCCCGGCTGATATTGCCGTGCCAGAGACGGTGAGCTTCCCTGTAGAGGAAGGGCCGGGGCCGCTTTATGCACAATTTTACCGCCCTGCCCAAGGGCCACATTGTGAGGCGGTACAGGGTAAGCCCCCGCTGGTGGTGATTGTCCATGGCGGGCCAACAGGGCAAGCACGGACGGACCTCTCCTTTAAGGTGCAATGGTGGACATGCCGTGGCTTTGCCGTGCTGGATGTAAATTATCGTGGCTCTACAGGGTTTGGGCGCGCTTATCGTGCGGCTTTAGATGGCCGCTGGGGCGTGCTGGATGTGCAAGATTGTTGTCGCGCGGTGCAAGGGGTGGTGGATAAAGGCTGGGTGGACCCGCAACGCTGTGTCATTCGGGGGAGTAGTGCAGGGGGGCTAACGGTCCTTTCCGCCCTTGCGCATTCATCTCTTTTTGTAGCAGGGACATCGCTTTATGGCGTGACGGATTTGCGCGGCTTAGTGGCAGAGACGCACCGTTTTGAGGCATGTTATTTAGATGGATTAATCGCCCCTTGGCCAGAGGGCGAGGCGGTTTATCGGGCGCGTTCGCCCCTTTCATGGCCGGCGGCTATCACCGCGCCGGTGTTGTTCCTCCATGGGGATGCGGACCGCGTCGTACCGCTCTCTCAAGCAGAGGCGTTGCAGAGCCAGCTTTCTGCCTCATCGCTGCATATTTACCAAGGGGAGGGGCATGGCTTTCGCTCGGCAGAGGTTATAGCGGAGTCTTTGGAGCGAGAATTGGCGTTCTACCGGGATGTTTTTGCGCAAGCAGCGGTCTAATGGGCTTTGCGTTTTGTATGGCTCTTGCGTGTTGGTCGCTGTGGGCGTTGGGGGAGACGGCGAATCACTGTTAATGCCGTGATGAGCGCGCAAGAGCCGATGAGTGTTACGCCAAGGGCTTGGCCGACCATGACCCCCCGCGGGCCGTAATGGACGCCTATCGCGACAAAGGGAATGGTCCCAATTGTGGCACGCGCCCAATTAAACATGGTCGAATAAAGCGGGTGGCCTAGATTATTAAAGGCGGTGTTAGAGACAAAAAGCAGCCCGACAAACATATAGCTCGCCACGGCCCAATGGCAGAAAAGCTTTACAAGCCCGACTGCATCACCTTGGACGTGGAAGAGATGGAGAATAAGCGGCTCCCCCAGCGCGAAGAAGAGCCAATCCAACCCTACGCAGAGGGCGGTGAGTTTGAGGGCGGCAAGGAAGGTCTCTTGGACGCGCTGAGGCAGGCATGCTCCCAGATTTTGCGCCATGATGGGGCCAACTGAGCCTGTAAGGGCAAAGACAAAGGCAAAGGCGACAGGGACCATGCGGTCCACCACCGCTTGGCCAGAGACAGCCTCCAACCCAAAGCGGGACATCGCATGGGTGACGATGAGATTGCCGATGGGTGTTGCCATATTCGTGCCGATAGCGGGCAGGGCGATGCTGCCAATATCGCGGCTAGCATGGGGGATAATTTTTAGGCGGGGGCGTTCGAGCATGTCATGCCCGCGGAGATTAAGGAACCCGCTTAGTGAAATCACACAACGGGAGAGGACGGTGCTAATAGCTGCCCCTTCTAAGCCTAAATGGAAGCCGAAGATTAAGATGGGGTCGATAATCACCGTACAAGCGGCCCCTGTGAGGGTAACGCGCATTGCCCGCCCTGCATCCCCAACAGCGCGGAGAAGGGAGGATAGAGCCATCCCTAAGCAGACGAGGGGTAAAGCAGGGGAGGTGATATACATGAAGTGGGAGGCGTGTTTTAGGGCCTCCCCACGGGCCCCAAGGAGGACGAGGAGGGGGTGAGCGAGTAACGCCGTTGTGACCCCTAGGGCGGTCGTAACAACCAGCATGAGGACGAGAAAGGCCGAGGCGTGACGCCGCGCACGGAAATGGCGGCATGCCCCAATGAGCCGCCCCGTATTGGCCCCAAGGCCGATGGACATACCGAGCGAGACAGCGACTTGGACAAAACCAAGTGAGGTCGCAAAGGCAATAGCGGCGGTGAGGGTGGGGTCATGCAGATGTGAAATATAGAAGAAATTGAGCAGATCGACAAAAAAGACGGCCATCAGCCCAATAGCCCCCGTCCCGGCCATGGTGATGACATGGCGCATAATATTGCCATGGACAAACCGAGCGTGCCGCCGTTGATGCTGCGCTTTTGCGCAGGGCGAGCGGTCCTTCACGGGGGAAGGAGAGGGGGCAGACGGGGCATGGCGGGCATGATGCGGCATTGTGGCCTATTGTGCCTTGTTTATAGAAGAAGGGCCAGTGCTGAATTATACGCCACGTTATTGCATGTTGTGTTAGGCGGGCTCAAAACCAGCTTGCCGGATGAGGGCATTAATCTCTGCCTGTGGGAGTGGGGCAGCCTGAAAGAGAATACGCGCTTGTGGCGGCTCTAGCGTGACAGTTGCTTGTTTGATGGCGGGGGAGGCCTCTAACACGCGGGTGAGCGCACGCACGCAGCCTTCGCATGTCATGCCAGCAACGGAGATGGTTAGGGGAGTCGTCATGAGGGATGGTCCTTTTTTAGAGTGCGATTAAGGGAATGTCTTTCCAAAAAGGAAGAACCTTTCTAATCTGGTGTCGTCTGTAAAAGGAGAAAAGGCGTCTCATGCCTATGTGGTCATTTTGGCGGGTGATGATGGGGGTGGTGCTGTGTCTGCTGATGCAGCTGCCAGCTTTTATCATGCCCTCTGCAATGGCCGATGGGATGGAGCCGCCTATGATGAGGGTGGAGAGCGCAGCGGTGATGAGGGCGGGGCCTGTCTTAGCTCATGAAGGGCGGGAGACAGGGGCTATGCCTGCCTGTTGTCAGGGTCATCATAGCGTGTGTGATGCAGGCTTATGGCCTGCTGGCCAGGGGCTGCATCCTATGCCCTTTAGGGGCACAAGGCTGCTTGTTTATCAGGATTGTATCAAAGCGCGTTCATTATTGGCCGCGCCGTGGCGTCCTCCGGCTTTATTACCTGTTTGACCGCGTTTTATGGCGAAGCTGGGAAGGCTTAGCCGTTCATGATGTGTCTTTTTAGGTAATATATAATGTCATCTTATCATGTGCCACGCCGTCAGTTTTTGGCGGGGTTGGGTGCGGCTGGGTCGGGCCTAGTTACGCCGTTAGGTGCGCGGGCAAAGGGGCGGCAAACTGCCCCAGCTGCGCCTTTGCTACCACCGTTGGAGTTTGAGCTTCACATCACGCGCCGGACGATGCATATCGCAGGGCAGCATGGTGTGGGTTATTGTGTGAATGGGCACATGCCCGGCCCGCTTTTGCGTTGGCAAGAAGGGCGGGAGGTGGTCATCCATGTTTATAATCATATGGATGAGCCGACTGCTCTGCACTGGCATGGGGTCCGTCTGCCGAGTGCGCAAGATGGTGTGCCGGGGCTAAGCTTTGCTGGGATTCCACCGCGGGGGCGTTATACATATCGCTTTCCTGTTCAGCAGAGTGGGACATATTGGTACCATAGCCATATGGGCCATCAGGAATCCGCAGGGCTTTACGGGGCGTTGATTATCGAGCCTGCGGGGGCCTCTCTCCTGCCTAAAGCGGAGCGTGATTATACAATTCTCCTCTCTGATTGGTCTGATGTTTCAGCCGCGCAGATTGTTGCTAATCTGAAGATGCAGGATGATTATTATAATTTCCGCCAACGGAGTATAGCTTCCCTGCCGCAGGAGAGCCGTGCTGCTGGGGGATTAGGGGCTGCGTTAAAGAGCCGCTTGCAATGGTCGCATATGCGGATGAGCGCGACTGACATCTCCGATGTAAGTGGTGTGTTGTATCGTTATTTAATGAATGGCAAGCCCGCGCAGGAGGGGTGGAGTGGGTTATTCACCCCCGGTGAGCGCATCTGCTTACGGGTGATTAACGCTGCGGCGATGACGTTATTTGATGTCCGCATCCCCGGCCTTACCATGCAGCTGGTGGAGGCCGATGGGAATCCGGTTGTTCCGGTTAATCTTGATGAGTTCCGCATTGGGCCGGGTGAGACATATGCGGTGTTACTCACCCCACAAGAGGGTAAGCCCTATACAATCTTTGCCCAAAGTGAGGACCGTACTGGCTATGCGCGTGGGACATTAACACCGCATGAGGGGCTTTTAGGCTCGCTCCCTGCGATGGACCCCAGGCCTGTGCGGGGTATGGTGGATATGGGCATGGCCATGCCTATGAAAAACGGGGCCGCGAAGATGGCGATGCCCCCCACCATTGCCCGCGCCCCGGCTGATGAGATTGATGACCCCGGCCCGCCCCCTGTGAATGTGGAGAATCAAAATGTTGCAGCTCACCCGATAGAGCGCGTCACAAGCCCTGGTGATGGGTTGGAAGGGCTGGGCCGCCGCGTCCTTGCTTATAGCGACCTCATCGCCCTGCGTCCTCCGCCGGACCAACGCCCGCCCTCACGCGAGATTATCTTACATCTGACAGGCAATATGGAGCGGTATATATGGGGTTTTAACGGGCGGAAATATTCCGAATCCGGGCCGATTCACCTCGCTTATGGGGAGCGTGTTCGCTTTACCATCATTAATGATACGATGATGGAACATCCGCTTCATCTTCATGGTCTGTGGAGCGAGTTGGAGACAGGGGCGGATGACCAGCATCGCCCGCTCAAACATACGGTTATTTCCCAACCCGGCTCCCGCATGAGTGTGCTTGTAACGGCGGATATTCGTGGGGTTTGGGCGTATCATTGCCATCTTATGTATCACATGCAAACGGGGATGTTCCGTGAGGTGGTGGTGTCATGAAACACATCACAATGATAGGGGCTGCTCTTGTGGTGGGCCTCGCTGTCACGCCGCTTCATGCTGAAGATATGGGGGATATGGATATGTCTGGCATGGATATGGCGGATATGACCATGCCCGCTAAGAAGCCGAACCCAAAAGCACCGCCTCAACAGGGGCCTCAGCAGGATAAGACGCAAGCCGCTCCGCTTGCGCCTGTAAAAAAGACGCCGCGCCTTGTGCATAAAGCGGTAGATGCGCCCGGTGAGCCGGTGGTGGATATTGGCCATCATCTACAGGGGATGGATCAAGGGCGGTGGTTTCATGGTGTGTTGGATGAGTTTGAAGGCCGCTATCAAGCGGGTGGGCGGTCATCTTTGCGGTGGGATGGTGAGGCTTGGTATGGTGGTGATTATAACCGCCTCTGGCTTAAAACAGAGGGCACTATGACAAAAGGGCGGGTGCGCGATGGCGACCAAGAGCTTCTTTATAGCCGGGCGATTTCCACCTATTTCAACCTCCAAGGTGGCGTAAGGTTAGACCTTGATAGCGGCCCAACACGTGCGTGGGGAGCTGTTGGGATAGAGGGGCTGGCCTTGTATCAGTTTGAGGTCCAAGCGACAGGGTATTTTAGTGACCGAGGCGTGGCTGGGCGGTTTGAAGGCTCTTATGATATTCTTCTTACCAATCGTCTCATTCTTCAGCCGCAGGTGGAGCTAAATTTGTATAGCCGAGCGGATAAACAACGGCGGATTGGCTCTGGCCTTGCGGATATCGATACCGGGTTGCGTCTGCGCTATGAGTTATGGCGCAAAATGGCCCCTTATGTGGCCGTGACGTATGATTCCCCCCTGACCCAAGGGCGGCATATGGCCCGCCGCCGTGGGGATAAAGCGAGCGAAGCGCGCTTTACATTCGGGATTCGGAGTTGGTTCTAAGGTAGGGAAGGTTGTATCATGGTTGTCACGTTCGGAAAGGGAGTATGAAGATGGCAGATGCGAGACATGTATTAGTCACAGGGGGGACGTCCGGCATTGGGCTTGCCATCGCACAGGCCTTTGCGAAGGAGGGAGACCATCTCATCCTGATAGGCAGCAGCCCGGAGCGTGACTACACAAAGGCCGTACAAGCTGTTGAGGCCGCAGGTAAAGCCGCTGGGCATGATGTGCGCGTCTGCGCTCATGGGGTGAATATTACGGACTTCCCAGCGGTAAAAGCCCTATTGGCAGAGATTGCCGCAAAGGTAGGGACGTTGGATGTCGTGGTTCATTCCGCCGGGGTGTTTTTTGAGACACCCATTACGGATGAAACACCTGAAGCCTTTGATAAAATGATGAGCATTAATGTCAGCGGCATGTGGCATGTTGTGCAGGCCTCCCTCCCTTATATTCGGCGTAAGAAAGGCCATGTTCATGGGGGGAAGATTGTGGCGATTTCCTCTATTTGTGGCTTTTACAGCTTTGCCGGTTATGCCGCTTATGCTGCCAGTAAGGCCGCGGCTACCGCCCTTGTGCGTAGCCTTGCTTTAGAGCTTGGGCCGCTAGGTATTAACATTAATGCCGTTGAGCCGGGCCGGGTTAAGACCTCCATGCATGATGCGTTGATAAACGACCCCACAAAGGCAGAGGCGTTGCAGGCTGTGGCAGAGGCCAACCCCAGCAAGCGGACTTTCTCCACCCCTGAGGATATTGCGGCGGTTGTGCTGTTCCTTGCTGGCCCCGGGGCTGTGGCGATGCATGGCTCGGCCATTGTGGTGGATGAGGGGACATCTCTCGGCCTCGTCTAAGGCGGTTGGTCTGCCCCCATAATGAGGCTGGAGGCCTCTCACGCTGCCAAGAATGCTTGAAAGCGGGGGAGGCCTCTCCCATATCTGCTCCATCTTTTTGCGGTAGAGCAGGCGGCCGCCGAAGATGAAGCCTGTTTGGAGTCTGCCATTTTGGAGGAGTGCAACGCATCATGAGTGATGGCAAAAATGCAGCGGAGATGAAGCAGCATAGCTTTAGTGCTGAGGTCGGGCAGCTGCTTGATTTGGTTGTTCATTCTTTATATTCCGACCGGGAAATCTTCCTGCGTGAGCTTGTGGCGAATGCGGCTGATGCGATGGATAAACGCCGCTTTGAGGCTTTAACGAGCCCTGCATTATCCCTGCCAGAGGCCCCGTCTATCCATATCAAGGCGGATAAAAAGGCCAAAACCATCACGCTCTCTGATGACGGATTGGGGATGAGCCCGGAGGAGTTGACCCAAAATCTGGGGACGATTGCCCGCTCTGGTACCAAAGCGTTTGGAGAGAAGCTGAGCAACGCCAAGCCGGAGGACCGCCCTAATCTGATTGGTCAGTTTGGCGTGGGGTTCTATTCGGCCTTTATGGTGGCTGATAAGGTGGATGTGATTTCTCGCCGGGCGGGGGAGGATGTGGCTGCCCGCTGGGTGTCGGAAGGTAAAGGCTCTTACAGCCTTGGCCCTGCTGAGCGCGCGCATGCGGGGACAGATATTACCCTCCATATTAAAGATGATGCGGAGGAGTTTTTAGACTCGTGGCGTTTGCGCAGCATTATCCGTAAATGGGCTGACCATATCGCATGGCCAGTCGTGCTGCATGAGCCTGACGAGGATGGTAAGGAGAAGGAAGAAACCATTAATGAGGGCAAGGCCCTCTGGTTGCGTCCAAAATCCGAGATTACATCTGAGGATTATACCGAGTTCTATCGCCATACAGCCCGCGCTTTTGATGAGCCTTATGCGACCCTGCATTGGAAGGCCGAAGGCACGGTGGAGTTTGCTTCTCTGTTGTTCCTCCCCGGTGCGCGCCCGTTCGATTTTATGGAGCAGAGCAGCCGGGAGAGCCGGATTCACCTGCATGTAAGGCGTATGTTCATCACGGATGAGGCCAATTTGGTGCCGAACTGGCTGCGCTTTGTCCAAGGTGTGGTTGATACGGATGACCTCCCCTTGAATGTCTCGCGTGAGATGCTGCAATCCACCCCTGTATTGGCACGTATCCGCAAAGCGGTGACCAAACGTGTTATCAGCGAGGTTAAAAAACGCGCGCAGGAAGGTGGTGAGGCCTTTACTGGCTTTTGGAATAATTTTGGCCTCGTGATTAAGGAAGGGCTATGGGAGGATTCCGAACATCGGCAGGAGATTGCGGAGTTTGCTCGCTTCCATTCCACTCATGATGATGAACTGACAACGCTGGATGATTATATCAGCCGGATGAAGCCAGAGCAGGAGACCATCTATTATCTCGTTGGGGATAATCTGAATGCTCTCAAGGCCTCTGCCCAGCTAGAAGGCTTCCGTGCCCGTGGGTTGGAGGTGCTGTTGCTCTCTGATGCTGTGGATAGCTTCTGGCCAGACCGCCTCCATTCTTACAAAGACAAGACCTTCCGCTCTGTCGCGCAGGCTCATGGTGAGTTGGAGAAGTTCGCTTTAGAGGCGGAGGAGCAAGGGGATGCAGCTAATGTTGAAAAACTAACCCCCGCTCTGAAGGATGCTCTTGGTGAGGCTGTGAAGGAGGTACGCAGCACTGTACGCCTGACAGGGAGTGCGGTGGTGTTGGCTAGCGAAGGCGGGCCAGATTTAGCCATGCAACGCCTTATGCGTCGCTCTGGGCAGGAAATGCCCGCTCTGCCCCCGGTCTTGGAGATTAACCCCCGTCATCCTCTCATTCGCGCTCTGGCAGAGCGTGCGGAGAAGGGCGAGAGCGTTGCAGAGCATGCCCGTATTCTGCTGGACCTCGCTCGTGTGCAGGAAGGTGAGGCCCTCCCCGACCCCAGTGGCTTCGCCCGTACACTCGCAGGCCTGCTCGCTGGGACTGTGACGGCCTAACGATTAAGGCCGTATGATACGGAGAAAGGCACGTCTTTTAGGGCGTGCCTTTTCTTTATGGTTCATCCAAAAGGGCAGGCAGAACCTCTTTGAGGCTGCGGGAAGCGTTCTGGCTGTTATGGCGGAGTTGTGTGAGGATGGCCGCATCCTCGGCCAAGGAGAGCTTCTCAGCTAAGAGTAAGAGCAGGGCGAGGGATGTTCTTAGGCGGGCGAGATAGCCCGCAATATCAAGCATGACCCCTAATAGATGCGTTGCCTGTTCCCCTGTGGGGAAATAGGTCACCACCGTATCAAGCAGACCCGATAATGTATCGGACTCGTTGCGTGGTTTCTCCCCATGTTGGCGGAGGCGATGGCTGATTTGCCGTTCTTGCTCCTTATTTTGCTCCAAAATGGTGGTGATCCAATGTTGCAAGGTCGGTGGGGCAGCGGGGCGGCTTAGTAATTCGAGCAAGCATTCCCGTACAATAGATGTCAGGCTGAGATGCTCATGGAGGCGTTCTATATAAAGAGCAGCAATGGGGGAGGATTTAGCAAAAGAGCGCGGCACTGTGACCTCTATTGGGGGCGGTTAGCGTAATGGCGGGCGAGAACAGTACAGATAAATAATTGTATTTGATGAAAAATCATCAAAGGCAGGACAACAATACCTGCCCCGCTAGGGAAAATAACATTCGCCATCGGCACCCCTGAGGCGAGCGATTTTTTAGACCCGCAAAATTGCAGGGCGATATTATCCTCAATGGATTGCTTCATACCGTGGCCTAAGAGGAAGGTGAGGGCAAGGGTAAGGGCGAGGAGGAGTGTATCGACCAGCCCAACCCCCAATAAGGTGAGGAGCGGGACGCGATGCCACAAGCCTTGCAGCACGGCAACACTAAACGCCGCATAGACCATCACGATGATGGAGCCTCTATCTGAAAAAGAGAGAAGAATCTTATGGTGGCGTACGATGGGACCAACCCATGGTTGTAGAATCTGCCCTGCAATAAAGGGCAGAAGAAGCTCTTGGGCGACATTAAGGACAGTCTGCACGCCAGAGCCGCCATGGCTGCGATGGAGGAGGAGGCTCGTTAATAACGGTGTGAAAAGAATCCCCAAGATATTGGAGACAGTCGCAGCACAAATAGCGGCAGGGACATTACCGCGCGCAATAGAGGTAAGGGCAATGGAGGATTGTACAGTCGAAGGTAAGCAGCATAAAAAGAGGACCCCTATCCAGAGGTCAGGGCCTAAAAATCCCGTGGGGGAGAGTAGATGGCAGAGCGCATAAAGCCCCACACCAAGGAGGGGGAACAGCGCAAAGCTCACGAGGAGCGTGCTGCCTTGTAACCTCCAATTACGGATACTCTCAACTAAAGCAGAGCGTTGCAGCTTTGCTCCCTGGAAGAAGAACATCAAAATAACAAGCAGTGATGTTAAGCGGGAGAGCCAAGGTTGCCATGTGGGAGGGCAGGGGAGAAAGGAGGCTAACAGGACAGCGGCGATGAGGCTCATTAAAAAAGGGTCGGGACGTCTCATAAGGCTGGCTCCTGCAAAGCAACGAGGCGAATTGCGGTGAGAAAGACGGTAGAGCAGATTAGCCGCGCTGCCAATGTGTAGAGCAAAAAGGGGAGACCATCTGTCTAAAGATTCATCCACAGGGATGCGTAAACAACTTGCAAGAAGGGGCCTTAAAAGGGCATTTTCCCTTCGAGCTTAAAGATGGGTCATGCCCTAATAAAGCGAGGGAGAGGTCAAAGAATGACCGTTAATCGACGTATGGTTTTAGGATCATTTCTGGCAGCAGGGGCTTTTATGGGCGGTAAAGTGCGCGCAGCAGAGGGGGGCGGGTCTAACGCTGCACCGGATCAGCCTAATAACGCCCATGCGGAGCCGGGTAATGCAACGGCACCTGTCCCTCAGCATGTGCATGAGACGGTGGCGGACCAACAATATCGGCCTAAGATCCATTTCTCCCCTCCAAAGGGTTTTATGAATGACCCTAATGGGCTGATTTTTGATGGGCGATATTACCATCTCTATTATCAGCATAACCCCTTTGGGCCTTATGCTGGGCATGTGCATTGGGGTCATGCTGTGAGTACGGACCTCTATACATGGCAGGACCTCCCGATTGCGATTCATGAGACAGAAGCCGGGGAGGCTTATAGCGGGTGTGCGATTTTAGATAGGGATAATCGCTCTGGCCTTTTTCCTGCACGAACGCAGGATAAACCACAGCCCGGCTCTGTCGAGACAGCCGCACAAAAAGCCGCGCGTCTTCTGGAGGGCAAGGGAGAGCAAGACCAACGAGAGATTGATCGCCTCGCTGTAGGGCCTCTGCAGGGGCATCAAAAGTCTGAGTATTTAGCCGCCCTAAGGGATGATCCTGTGGCAGGGAAGGATGTTCCTGTCCCTATGGCACCGGCTTTGCCGCCTATGGCTGGTGGATTAGTGGCAATTTACACGCGGGCAACGCCACAAAGACAGACGCAATATCTCGCATGGAGCCCTGATGGCGGGCAGACCTTGAAGGATTATGAAGGCAATCCCGTGCTGGATATTGGGCATAATTCCTTCCGTGACCCGAAAGTGTTTTGGCACGGTCCGACTGAAAAATGGGTTATGGTCGTGGTCCGCTCCCGCGAGCATAAGGTCTCCTTTTATGGTTCCTTTGACCTAAAACATTGGATGCATTTGAGCGACTTTGGTCCTTCCGGCATTACCGGAGTGGACTATGAATGTCCGGCCCTGGCGGAGGTCGAGGTTGAGGGTGAAGCCCCCGGTGAGAAACGCTGGGTGTTGTTTGTGTCTATCAACCCCGGTGGGCCACAAGGGGGGAGCATAACACAATATTTTGTCGGGCAGTTTGATGGCGAGCGTTTCATCCCAGATGATACGATTGTGGACCTTACGGATTTCGGCAAAGATAGTTACGCGCTTCAGACCTATGAGAACATGCCGGGGAAGCAAACTGTCTATATCGCTTGGCTAGATAATTGGCAGTATTGCGAGGAACTGCCCAATAAAAGCTGGCGCGGTATTATGACCCTGCCGCGGAAAGTGGTGTTACGGCGGGATACGGCTGGGTGGCTGCGTATCGCCCAAAACCCGTATAAGTTGGAAGCCTTGCGTAAGGCGGCGATCCCTTTCCCGCTCTCACGGCTAGAGGCGCAGAGCAGTCGGCAAGTGGCCATCCCTGCTGGGGAGGCGATAGAGTTGGTTTTAGATGCAGCGTTGGAGGAACGTCATAACAGCAATCTGCCCGATGGTGAGCAAGGGCGCGCAGGGCGTTTTGTTGTGGTGTTCTCTAACCGGCAAGGGGAGAGTTTAAGCATCGGGTTTGATGGTTTCTCCTGCCAATTATGGCTTGATAGAAGTAATCTACATGGCTTTAGCCATCCCTTCTTTACCGGGACGTTCTCCTCTGCACTCGTGCCCGGTAGTCGGCGGTTTAAGCTGCGGATTGTGTTGGATGCTAGCACGCTAGAAGTCTTTGCGAATGAGGGCATGTCCGTTGGCACAGCCCTCATCTATCCCGCTAACCCACTTGAGACACTCAGTGTGCAGGTCACTAACGCCGCAGCGGTGATTCACAAGCTAGAGCTTTACCCATTACGCCAAACGGTCAGCCGATTGGAGCAAAATTAAAGACTTAAATAACAGCGAGCGGTATCTTGCGGTGTGGTGGGGGGAAAGCGGCATCAAGAGCCTGTAAATCTGCGTGGGTGAGGATAATCTCCTGCGCAGCGAGGTTAAGGGCTTGGTGATGTGGTGTGCCTGCTTTGGGGATGGCGATCATATTTTGGCGGCGTAACACCCATGCAAGGGCAATTTGCGCGGGGGTAGCGGGGCCGTGTGTGGTCTCATGTCGTTGGGCAATCTCATGGAGGAGCGGGTGTTTTAACAAGGCTCCCCCCTGCCCGATAGGGCTATAAGCCATTGAGACGATATGCGCTGTCTCATTATGGGGGAGGAGGTCATATTCCGTCCCTCGATAGTCGAGACTATAGAGAATCTGATTAACTGCGGGGCGGAACTTATGAGCAAGGAGGGGCTTCATATCCTCCGTATCGAAGTTTGAGACACCCCACCCCCCAATGAGACCGCGTTTTTTAAGGGTCTCGAAAGCGCGATGTGTTTCCTCAAAAGGGATGGCACTGGGCCAATGGAGGAGATAGAGGTCCAAATAATCGGTATTCAGATGGCGTAGGGAGCGTTCGCACGCTTCTTGCGTACCTTTGTAAGAGGCGTGGCTGGGGAGAACTTTGCTGATGAGGAAGGCCTTATCACGCCGCCCATTTATAGCCTCGCCAATAACAGCTTCCGCACGGCCTTGGCCGTACATTTCTGCGGTATCAATAATGTTTAGGCCTGCCTCTAACCCCATTTGCAAGCTGCGAATCTCATCTGCTCGGTGGGCAGGGTTGTCGCCCATGCGCCATGTGCCCATCCCTAGAGCAGGGAGGGAGGTGCCATTAAGGGTAATAGTGGGGGCTGAAGGCGTTGTCATAAGGGGCGTCTCCTAAAGCGTGGAGAGGCGAATCCTCATAGACACGCTTTGATGGAGATAGGTAAGCGCAGCATGAGGACAGGGGAAAGAGAAAGCCCAGCATGTCTGTTATGCCCATCCTGCGGCACATAAAGCACTAGAACAAGATTTTTAAGGGGAATTAAATGGTGCCCAAGGGCGGGATCGAACCACCGACACTGCGATTTTCAGTCGCATGCTCTACCAACTGAGCTACTTGGGCACCGGGCCGAGCAGGAATCCCGCTCGGCTATGGGAAGGGGTTTACCCTATGGATGAGGGGGGATCAACCCTCTTTGGTGAAGAAAGTGTGATGAGCATGAGGCCAAGCCGCAGGGCTTATTGAGGGGAAGGCTCTTGGGCGAGGCGTATGGCTGCGACTTCTGCCTCGGTGAGGTCGGCAGGGTCATTATCTTGGCGGAAGGAAGGGGTACGATACGCGCCTTTAAACCAGCGTCCTAAATCGACATCAGCACAACGCTGGGAGCAAAAGGGGCGGAAGCGGGTTTGGGTTGGTTTATGGCAGATAGGGCAGCTCATGAAAGGCTCCAGCATGATGATGGAGGGAGAGGACGGCTATGGAGTGTAAGGCGTTGGCCAGTAGCATGGAAGAGGTCATCCAAAGCGATGGGGTCGGCTTTTAGCGCATGGATAATGGCTGGTGGGGCAAAAAGCTGCTCGCCTTTAAGACCCTCTGTCAGGATGCGTTGGAGGATGGCAAGGCCTTGCCCGTGCGGGGAGTGGTGGAGCTCATGCAATGGGGCACGGCGGCGGGGGCGGGTGATCTCTAGTAAGCCGCTGGGGGTTATGCCGGTAATGCGCGGGGAGAGTGGGTCATGCTCCTGCGTGGCCGCTTTGCGGAGGAAAGGCACTAAGGCGGGGCGTTTGGCACTGCGTACACCGGCGGGGTCGATGAGAATCGGGCCAGAGAGGTTACGCAGTTTAATCTCCCGGAGTAGGGCGGGGAAGCAGGCTAGATTCGCTGCAAAATCGGGCTGTTGTTGGGCGTCTAAATCGATCGCTGTGAGGGCAGGGGTGGGGGTGATATGTGCGATGAGGGGGCCAAGAAGGGCCGTGGGAGCGTATAAAGCGGCCCAATCGGCCTCTAACACATCATCAAAACTACGGCGAACACGCTCTAAACGCGGGTGCAGAGTGGCAGGCAGGCGTGCGGCCAAGGCGGCATTATCGACTAAAATAGGGCAGTCCGCCGGGGTATGTTGGAGAATATCCTCTAAAGGGGTGGGACCATGTTTGAGAAGGCGCGGTGTTGGACCCGGTGTTATATGAGCGGGCAAAGGGATGGCTTTAAGGCGGAGGCCTTTCCCATTTTGGGCGGCGCGCGTAATCTGCCCGCAAAGGAGGCTCCCTTCTGGGGGAAGTTTACGTCCCTTTATAAAGCCTGTTTGCGTGGTAGCAGGCCCAGCCTCCCCGGCGAGCTCGACAAAGGCACCGTCAAGGGCAGGTGCATGGGCGGTAATGCGGACAAGATGCACATCCCCCCAGCCATCTGGCGCGCCGGGCCGCCAAAGAGCGGCATCCTGGAGAATGTCGTCTTTAAGGAAGGCGATTCGGATTTCCCCGGGGGAGCTTGCTAGGCGGAGTTCCATAACGGGATTAATCCACCCATTTTTGCCCCGCAGGGAGGGGCTGGCCACGCAGGAGTTGCACCATCTCAAATAAAGGAAGGCCAATGACGCCAGAGGGGCTACCGCCAACTTGTCGAATAAAAGCCGCCGCTTGCCCTTGGAGGGCATATCCCCCCGCTTTGCCTTGCCAATCACCCCCGTGAATGAGGGCTTCGATCTGTTGAGGGGTGAGGCGGTTGAAGGTCACAGAGCTCTCGACCACGCGTTCGCAATAATGGCCTTCTGGCCATTCTGGCGTGGGCTGGCAGACGATGGCGGTAAAGACTTTATGACGGCGGCCAGAAAGGAGAGTGAGGCAGCGGCGGGCTGTCTCTTCATCCTCGGCTTTGGGGAGGATGCGCCGCCCAGCGGCCACAACCGTATCAGCCCCAATGATAAGGGCTGGTTTTCCATATTGATGGGCGTGATGAGCGGCTTTTGCGCGGGCAAGCCTGAGCGCATAGGGGCGGGGGAGCTCGCCCTTATGGGGGGTCTCATCCAGATTGGCTGGGCAGATAGCATCTGGCTCTACCCCGATTTGGCGGAGGAGAGCGATACGGCGCGGGGAGGCGGAGGCCAGCACAAGGGCAGGCCGAGATGACGCAGCCATGAAAACGCTTATTTAAAGCGGAAGGTGATGCGGCCTTTGCTGAGGTCGTACGGGGTCATCTCAACATTAACGCGGTCCCCGGCCAAAACACGGATGCGATTCTTGCGCATTTTACCGCTCGTATGGGCGAGGATGGTATGCTCGTTATCCAGCGTGACGCGGAACATGGCATTGGGTAGGAGCTCTGTCACTGTACCGGTAAACTCGATCAAATCTTCTTTAGGCATGAATATCCCTTGCAGGAAGGAGGTCAACAAAATGCAGGCTTTTTTAAAAGCCCAGCAATGGCGGCGCATTATGTGCGAGCAAGGGGGGAGGACGTCAAGGTTTTTTGCTATTGAGGCGGGGATTCGCTGTTAGCTGATGGTGGCTGATGGTGAAGGAGGGAGCCTTTCCTTAGCTTGCCAGCAATACCACGCTAAAGTAGAGCGATGAGGGCTAAAGGCTAGCGTGGCTGCTTTTAATGCCTTTGGGGTGAGGCGTTTAGGCTGCCTTTGTAATCGCCGCCAGCCTTCTTGCACGCCTAAATCCCCTGCTGGCAGAATATCAGGCCGGCGGAGATGGAACATCAACATCATTTCCGCTGTCCAGCGGCCCACACCGCGCAGGGTGGTTAATTGGGTGATGAGTGTTTCATCATCCATTTTATGAGCCTCGGTAAGGCTTGGGACAATCCCGTCTAACCGTCCTTGGGCAATCGCGCGGAGGCTCGCAATTTTAGCACCAGAGAGGCCACATTGGCGGAGGGTTGCGTCATCTAAAGTAAGCAAAATCTCTGGTGTGGGTGGTGGGCCGTTTTTATCACGCTGCGGACCGAGGGTGCAGAGGCGGCCAAAGATGGTGCGTGCTGCGGTATTATGAAGCTGCTGGCCCGTTACGGCTTTGATGAGCGAGGCGTAAGGGTCCTGCGTTTGTGGGTCGGGGCGTGTTTGTTCAGCAAGGCGGCAGGGGCCAATCTGTGCGATGAAGGCAGCAAGGGCACGATCTTGCTCAAAACAGGCGGGCAGAGTGGGAGGAGACATAGACTGCTTTTACTAAAGGTTACAGAAAAGTAGGGCTAGAGGGTGTTTCCGGTGATGACAATATGGGTTGTTCTGAGGCACAAGGGAAAGGTTATGATGATAGCCGCTTTCTGTCCCTCTTGCTGCCAACGGGTTTTAGCCCTGTGACGATGCCGGATGCCTCTTTGCAGACGCGCCGGGAGCGGCTGAGTGATTATGCTGCTTCTGCTATGGGATTGCGGACAGAGGCGCGCACGCCTATGCGGCGCACGCAAGTGCTGGTGGACCCCCCTCTTATTGGCCCGTTGCTTTTGGCGGCTAGTGTTCATGGGCTTATCTTTTGGCTAGTCACCATGACGGATGCTGGCAAGCATGGGACGATGAACGGAGCGGAGCAGCCGCAGGTGGAAATGGTGTTTGATGCCCCACCTGTTAAACATAGTATGCAAGGCCCGCCAACGCATGAGGTTGGTGGGGCGGCCAGTGCGCCCCCGCCCAGTAGTCAGGAAGAAGCCACCCCCGCACCGATGGAGCCTGTGCCACATGCGCCCTCCTCTCCATCGTTGACGACATCGCCTACGGGGGAGCTGACGAATGCAGAATCGGCACAGCATCCGCTCTCCAAAGCGGCTCCGCGTTTGCCACGTCATAATCGGGCCACGCCAAGCCATCATCCTGTGACCCGGCAGAGTGACGCCAACCCCTTTGCCCGGCCTATGAATCTCTCTTTTGATGGCGAGCCAACACCGCAGCCTCGTAGGCGGGGCCGCCGTGGGGGCACGGGGGGACCGGTTGATTTCTCTCTTGGCCCGCTCAGCATGAATGGCGAGATCAACGCCCCCTATAAGACGCGCAGCAGCGTTAAAGGGGTTAGCTCTGATTATGGGAGTGAGGTGGATCGTTGGATTCGCAACCATATGTTCTACCCTGATGAAGCTGCGCAGAATGGGGAGGAAGGGCCATCTTCTGTCCATGTTGTGATTGATCGAAGTGGGAAGGTTATTCGTGTGCGTTTGACGGATTCGTCTAATTCTTATTCGCTTGATGCGGCAACGGCTGGGATGTTCCAAGGGGCGCAGTTACCGCCTGTCCCACCTGATATGCAGGGCGATCATTTCGACCTAGATGTGACGATTAATTACATCCTCATCCGCCATTAGAATCTCCCTCTTTCGCCTGTAGTCAGGGGGGAAAAAGGGCGTTAAGTTGCAGCCGCATCTCTCATTGGGGGACGTGGGGTTTGTCCAAAAATTGTAGGGAAAGTGGGTTATCCATGCGCTTTTGTCGTGCGCTGTTTATGTCTGGGTTATGTGTGCCTCTCCTAGGGTTAGGCGGTTGTTTGAGTGTTTATAAGCCTTTTGAGCATAATCCCGGTGGCCAAGCGCAACGTCTTGTGCAAGCGAACTTGCCGCCTGCTCGTTTGGCGGTGCCTGTCCCTGTGCCAGGGAATGCGCCATGGCGGGCTGCAACGGCGATGTGGGCGCGGGATATGGTTATTGCGCTTGTTGGGCAGTCCATCCCAGCCGTAGCAAAAATGCCGCAACCGGGGGATTGGTGGGTGCGCCTCGGTGCTGTGAAGGCCGATAATGGCGGTATTCGCCCTCGTTATGCGATTGTTGGGCCAGATGGCAAAGTAAGGGCTAGAGGCTATGGCGCGGTTATTGATGAAGCGGGCTGGCGCGGTGCGGACCCTGATGCATTAAATACAGTGGCCCTCCAAATGGCCCCAGAAATTGCTCATCAACTAACGGAAATCCAAACACGGATGATGATGGATAACCCGCAGAGCTTGATGAATCGCCCTGCACGTATTTGCTTTGATGGCGTCCAAGGTGCGCCGGGGGATGGCAATACGGTGCTTGGCCAAGCCTTTTATACCATGTTGCCTGATGCACATAATAAAGTGCAAACAAAGCATGAGGGGGCGGATTATATTGTTAAAACAACCGTTAGCCTAAAGGATTCGCCTGATGCAGGTCCTCCCAGTGCGGGGCCGCAACAGCAAGTGACGATTATTTGGCATGTCCTTACGCCTGATGGACAAGAGGCCGGTGCGGCAACGCAGATTCATGACGTGCCAGCACATTCTTTGGATAAATCATGGGCAGATGTTGCCGAGGCCGCCGCGCAAGAAGCCGCAGGAGCGGTGCGGACGATTATCACCAATTATTCCGGCCGGGAGCGTAAAGCCCCCCCGGCGCAATCTGATGTAGGAGGGGATGCCTCTAAAGAGAAAGACGGGATGAAGCGGTTCATCGCGGGGGAGGCAAAGAAGTAGCAGAAGGGTTACGGTAGCGTATCTATCTCCTTACGGAATGACATGAGGGCATGATATTAATGTGATGCGCTGTGCCTGTTGTGAGGGGGGATGAGGCTTTATGGGGCAGCCATGTTGCCATCACACCAATGAAGGGCCGTGCAGGTGGCTGCCCTACGCCGTAAGCTCATGACATTGACTAGGCAAGCTGATAAAAGGGGCTGTCCCGTTCCTTCTGCTTTCCTATGAAAAGTATCTATCATGAAGATCGTCGCCTGCAACAGTAACATGCCCTTGGCTCAAGCCGTGGCTGATGAGCTTGAAATCCCCTTGTGCAAGACCTCTATCCGCCGCTTTGCTGACGGGGAAGTGTTTGTCGAGATTCAGGAGAATGTGCGTGGGGAGGATATGTTTGTCCTCCAAAGTACATGCACCCCAACGAACGATCATCTGATGGAGCTGCTCGTCGTGTTGGATGCGCTACGGCGCGGCTCGGCACGGCGTGTTACGGCGGTGATGCCGTATTTCGGCTATGCCCGGCAGGATCGTAAGTCTGGCCCGCGTACGCCAATTAGTGCTAAGTTAGTGGCTAATTTGCTGACAGAAGCCGGGGCTAATCGTATTTTAACGATGGATTTGCATGCGATGCAGATTCAGGGCTTTTTCGATATTCCAACGGATAATCTATATGCAGCCCCGCTTTTTGTGCGGGATTTGTTAAGTCGTCATCCTAATATGGATAACCTCATCGTTGTCTCTCCCGATGTTGGAGGCGTGGTGCGGGCACGGCAGTTAGCACGCCGTTTGAATGTTGACCTTGCCATTATTGATAAACGCCGCGAGCGGGCTGGCGTCTCTGAGGTGATGAATGTCATCGGGGATGTGTCTGGACGTTTTTGCGTGTTGGTCGATGATATTATTGATAGCGGCGGCTCACTCTGCAATGCGGCTGAGGCGTTGATGAAATATGGGGCCGCGGGGGTAGAAGCCTATGTGACCCATGGGGTGCTCACAAGCAATGCCTGTGAGCGTGTGCAAAAGAGTCCGCTCTCTATGCTGACATTAACCGATAGCATCCCCGCCACAGAGATATTGAAGGCAACGCCTAACATCCGTCAGATTTCAACAGCGAATCTTTTAGGGCGGGCTGTGCGGGCCGTGGCGGATGAGAGTTCTGTTTCCACCTTGTTTGATTAAGATTGCTGCGGGAGAGGGGTTAAGTAATGACACAGCTTTGTACAAAGCCGTTCTGGTTTCTTCGGCATGGGGAGACGGAGTGGAATGCTCGCCACCTCTCCCAAGGGCGGACAGATATTCCCTTAAATGAGACTGGCTTAGAGCAAGCTCGGCGTGCGGGCCATCAACTTGCTGACCTTTTTGAGAAAGGGGAGCGGCCTTTTACCCATATTGTCTCCTCCCCGTTAAAGCGCGCTTTTGTCACAGCCGAGTATGTGCGCGAGGCGATTGCTCAGCGAACAGGGATTACCCTCCCATTAAGTGATGATGCTGATTTGCAAGAGGTGAGCTTTGGTGTGCAGGAAGGCAAGCCGATGGGCGATTGGTACAATACATGGATCAATGGCACATTCGTCCCTGAGCAAGGGGAACGGTTTGTAACGCTCAAGGCACGCGGTATAGCCGCCCTTAATCGCGCGCATGATCGTGGCACTGGCGCACCCTTGATTGTAGCGCATGGGGCTCTCTTTCGTGGGTTGCGGGCAGCGATGGGGTTGGAAATTAACGTCCGTTTGCCTAATGCCGTCCCCCTAAAAGCAACCCCGAGTGAGGAGAACTGGGTGCTGGAGATGCTCTCTGCGTAAGTGCGAGGGCCGTTTATCTAGTCCCCCTAGGCCCGTTCCAAAGGGCGATAGGGGGGTAGAGATGTGAGGTGTTTACCAAGGCACCAATGTTGTGGAGAGGTGATCGGCCTCTTTGCGGCTGACGCCAAGGTCATTGCGGTTCCACCATCCCCCGCCGAGGGATTGGAAAAGCCCGACCGTGTCAGAAAGGCGCGTCACCTTATCTTGCGCTACGGAGAGTTCATCTTGGGCGACTTCCATCCGTGCTTGGGCAAGGTCAATTTTGCTGTTATCGCCTAATCTATGCTGGGTTTCTGCAATGCGTAGGGCTTGCGTTGCAGCCTCTAAACCGGATTGATCAGCCATGAGGGTTTTGCTGTCGAGGTCCACCGCGTGCAAACTATCAGCAACATCTCCCACAGCGGAGAGAATAGCGGCTTGATAATACTCTTTGGCTTGTGTGTAGTTTGCTTTGGCTTCGCGCTGTGCATGGAGGAGTGACCCCCCTTGGAAGATAGGCTGAGTGACGGTAGCGGCCAACATCCAGTTGCCCATACCGGGTTTGAATAATTGGCTCATGCTATTAACAGCCTCACCCGGTAGCGCACTAAGCTGCACATTGGGCAGGCGGTTTGCAATAGCAATGCCCAGCTGCGCCCCGGCAGAGCGGATTTGCGCTTGCGCTGCGGCTACATCAGGGCGTTGAAGAATCAGCTGCGCGGGTAAGGAGAGCGGTAGCTCCTCCGGCAGGGTGAAATCTTTTAGCTCAAATGTAGGAAGGTCCGCATTGGGGGTGAGGCCCGCCAAGGTGGCAAGCTGGTCCCGTGTTTGAGCGAGTTGAGTTTGCAGCGGTGGTAAATCCGCTTGAAGTTGGGCAAGAGAATCCCGCAGCAAAAGATGGCTCTGTCGGGATTGGTCGCCAAGGCCAACTTGATTGCCATTAATGGTGAGCATGGCCGTTTGCTGGGCGATCAACATCTCTTTGGCGCGGATTTGAGCGCGTAAGCCAGCCTCAGTAATGGCGGTATTGACGAGATTAGAGATTAAGGTCAGCGTTGTGGCTTCTAGTTGAAAACGCTGAATATCCGCCTGTGCCTTAGCATTACGGATGGCCAGTCGCGATCCCCCCCAGAGGTCAGGGACATAGCCGATATTGAGCTGAGCCGTATGTAAGTTATAGAGCCACTCATTATTGTTTGGCACAGGGGAGAGGGCTTTGGAAGTCTTGTTACGCGTGGGGAGGAACTGCGCGGACACACTCGGATAAAGCGAAGCCCCTTCCACACGCCGTTGCTCCCATGCAGCCTTTAGGCCCGCCTGTTGGGCTTTAAGCGTTGGGCTGTTAGCAAGAGCTTGCTCAATAAGCTGGTTGAGTTGTGGGTTTTGGAACGCTTCCCACCATTTACCTGCAACATCAGCCCCAGCCGTAAAATGCTGCCGCCGCAGGAGGCTATCTTTTGCCGCATTATTTCCGCCTGCCGTTTGGGTAATTGGCTTTTTTGTATAATCGGTTTTGTCTGGCAGAGGGGGGATGTCTTTAGGGGATGGCCCTACAATGCACCCGCCCAGCCCTACGGCGAGTAAAGCGAGGGTACTACAAGCCCGTAAAAGAGGATTGCGCTGGCCTTTATGAGGGCGTTGAGATTGATGCAAAGGCGTGGTCATTTAACCATCCTCCCCATTGCGTAGGGCACGACGTTTGACCTGCTCCTCCAATCGGCAGAAGCAGACAGGTAGAATGAAAAGGGTGAGCAAGGTTGCAATACCAAGCCCGCCAACAACAACCGTGGCGAGGCCGCGTTGTACGTCTGTTCCTACCCCGGTAGCCATAGCCGCAGGGAGCATGCCGACACTAGCCACTGTAGCGGTCATCAAAACGGGACGGAAACGCTCCGCAGCTCCAAGCTGGGTGGCATCACGCAGGCCCATTCCTTCTTTAATATGACGATTGATGTTGGAGACCATAATGATCCCATTTTGAATGGCCACACCAAAGAGAGCAATAAAGCCCACAGCGGTTGCAATATTAAGAGTTTCCGCACGGGCATGCAGCGCGATTAGCCCACCAAGCGCAGCTAATGGAACAATGCCGAGGATGAGTAGCGCATGGCGTAGCTTTTGGAATTCCGCATAAAGCAAGCCCAACATTACAGCGAACATAACCCCCAATGCGGCAACGAGGCGGACTTGCGCGCGTTGGGCCTGTTGGAATGTCCCTGCCCATTCGATACGGAACTTTTGAGGGTCGTAATGGACATTCTGGTCGATGAGTTTTTGGGCATCCGCGAGATATTGGGACATGGGGCGGCTGCCATTATCCACTTGGAGGGTAATTTGCCGTTGGCCCATTTCATGAGCGATGCTGCTCTCCCCCATTTGGAGGCGAATACGCGCGACATCCGCTAAGGGGACGGCACTGCCATCACTCGTGATCAAGGGTAATTGCCCTAGGAGCTGAAGGTTAGAGCGTTGGGCATTATCAACACGCAGCGTTGCGTTATAAAAACGGTCACCTTCAATCACGCTGGTGAGGGGTTCATCACCAATGGCACTATTAATGAGGTCGCTGATATCATTAATGCTAATGCCATAACGGGCGGCTTTGAGGCGGTCTGGCGTGATTTCTATTTGAGGGATTTTAGGCTCTTGGAAGATATCCGCCTGCACTGTGCCCTGTACTTGCCATAAGATATTGACAATCTGCTGACCAAGAACGCGTAAACCGGTGAGGTCATCACCATAGATGCGCATCACAAGTGGACTATGCGCCCCGCCGAGCTGGTCGCTCAGATTATCTTCAATCGGTTGACTGATAGAGAAGGAAATACCGGGGATTTTGTTCAGCCGTGCCCGTAATTTGGTGATGAATTGTGCCTTCGTCTCTCCATTTGCCCACTGATTATAGGGGGTTAGGCCAACAGGCATCTCAATATGAGACGGTGTCCACGGGTCTGTCCCATCATCAGAGCGGCCAAGTTGGGTAATGGCGTAGGATGTCTCTGGGAACTCACGCACAGCACGGCGTACCTCGGAGGCTTTTTCTTGCCCTTGTTCTAGTGAGATACCGGTAGGCATTTGTATTTGCAGCCAGAGCGCGCCCTCATCCAAGTCGGGGAGGAACTCCCGTCCTGTAGTGATACCAAGGGCGATAACGGCGACTAAGGCCACGCCTGCACTGATGAAAGGAATGGTCGGGTGATGGAGGAAGTACCCTAGCAATCTATCATATTTTTTATGCAGCCATGCGAGTGGCTTATTATGCCAGATGGGCCGTGGCTTCCGCAGGGCAAGAAAGGACATTGTCGGGGTGAGTGAGAGGGCACAAAGCAAGGCCCCAAGGAGGGCGAAGCTAACAGTCCATGCCATAGGGCGGAAGATTTTGGCCTCACTCCCAACAAAGGCAAAGAGAGGGCTATAAGCTACAACAATGATGAGCGTGGAGGCAAAAATAGCGCGTCCCGCTCGGCGGGTAATGTCCAAAATATCGGAAGGGTCGAGCGGCCTTGTATGATAATCTTCACGATGGCGGAGGATGACCTCTGTGACAACAATCGCGCCATCGACAATCACGCCGAAATCCACCGCGCCAAGGGAGAACAGGTTAGCGGCCATCCCACATGCACGCATAAGGATGAAGGCGAAAGCGAGCGCAAAGGGAATGGTTACCGCTGTGATAGCCGCACTACGCGGAGAACCAAGGAAGAAGGTCAAGATGATCAATACAAGGCCGATCCCCTCTAAAATGGTCTCGCTGACTTTATCGGTTGTGGACTTAACGAGATTATCGCGGTCGAGATAAGGAACAATGCGGATATGCCGTGGGGCGAGTTGTTTTTGGAGCTTATCAACCTCTGCATGGAGGTCATCCAACACTTGGGAGGGATTGGCCCCGCGGAGCATGGTCACGACCCCTTCAATCGTATCGGGGTTACCGTTTTTGCCCAACATCCCTTCACGCACTTGATGGCCAAACTCGATATGACCAAGCTCGGAGAGAAGGACTGGCACACCATCATGATGGCCGATGACGGTATTGCGCATATCATCAAGGGAGTGAATCTGCCCCACACCACGGATGATGTAAGATTGCTCCCCACGGGTTACACGCCCACCCCCAGCATTGACATTGCTATTACGGATGGCGTTCATCACATCGCTGATGCTAATGCCGTAACGAATAAGGGCATGCGGGTCTAAAATGAGCTGATATTCCCGCGTAAAGCCGCCGAAATTATCAATATTCACTACGCCGGGGACGCGCTGTAAGGCAGGGATAATCTCCCAGCGTTGCACGTCCGAAATGGTCATGAGGTCGCGATCGTCCGATTCCACCGTGTAGCGGTAAATCTCCCCACTAGGGCCGGAGATAGGGCCGAGAGAGGGTTGCGCCCCACCGGTGAGCTGTAGGCCATCTAGTTGGCTTTGGACTAATTGACGTGCGCGGTAAATATCGGCGTTATCATCAAAAATAAGCGTGATGAGCGAGAGGCCGAAGGTGGTGCTAGAACGACTCTCCACCACACCGGGGACGGCGGCCAGCTCGCGCTCTACCGGGGTGGTGACTTGATGTTCCATCTCCTCAGCAGCAAGGCCATTCACTTGGGTGGTGACAAGCACGCTTGCAGGACCGAGGTCGGGATAAGCTTCCACGGGGAGTTGCTTCCACGCGATCATCCCTGTTGCGAACATGGCAAAGGTGAGGAAGGCTATCGCCTTACTATGGTAAAAGCACCATGAGATGAATTTTTCGATAAACATACTGCTCAGCGGCCCTTAATAATCATTGAGCAGAACAGCCCCGTGGGTGATGACGCGTTCACCCGTAGTCAGGCCGGAGAGAATACGGACAGAATCACCTTCTTCATAGCTGATGGTAACATAACGCCTGCGATATGTTTTTGGTGCGACCTCAATAAAGACAGAGATTTGGTCATTATCCATCAAAAGGGCTGTTTTAGGCAGCAAGGGTTGGGCCTTTTGGGTGATGTTTAGTGTGGCCGTGGTAAATTGGCCGGGATGGAGCCGCTCTTGGGGATTGTTGCACCGTAAATAGAGGTTCATCCGCCGTGTATCGGTGCGGAAGGCCGGGTCTTGCGCTGTGACGGGGCCGCTACAGGTTTGGCCGGGGAAGGGGGCCTCTAGCGTCATGGTTGTGCCCAGCATGGGTAAGAGAGACTCTGGCAAACTTGCCTGAACCCACACTGTATCAATGTTAGAAATGGTCATGAGGGCGGCTGTCATATCCGTGACATTTTGTCCTACCCCGGTGGAAATTGCCGTAACAACACCGGAGAAAGGAGCAATAAGAGGCTGGGAACCTTCATCTCCATTGGTCCCAAGGGCTTGTAGCCTTTGTTGGGCGCGGTGGGCTTCGGCTTCAGCTTGTTTAAGGTCATTCTGGGCGGATTGCATATCTTTGACAGCGTTCCCCCCGGCGGCCAAAACACCTACCGCGCGGCGATACGCATTGCGCGCTAGGGTCAGGGCGGATTGAGCTTTGCGGGAATCTGACCAAGCTTGGGCTAAATCGCCAGAATACAGGGTCGCAAGGCTATCGCCCGCTTGGACATGCTGGCCTGTCTGGACATGCAAACTCGCCACGCGCCCAACAACAGGGGAGTGAATATCTATCGTTTGGCCCGGTGCTGCAATAATTTGTGCAGGCAAAGCAACTTGATGAGGGGTAAGAGCTGTACCAATAGGCTCTACAGTTAAGCGGCCATCAAGCGGGCCACCGGCACGGATGCGCAACAATTCGCCATCATGCGTAACGGCTGGTGGAGGGCTGCTCTCGATCACGCGATGAGGCATGAGAGCCCACAACCCTAAAAAGATGATAAAGACAAGCAGGGAAGTGCCGATAATTACAAAGTTACGCGAGACACGCATTATCAGAAGGTTCTCCGCTCATCTGATGGCTAAGGTAATATGAGAAATATTCTCGCATAGCTGGAGCTGTTTGTCACGACAGAGCCGGTTTAAAAAGGGATTTAGTAATCATAAATGAGAGATTAATGTCAGCTATTGGTTGCTGACAAAACATAATAAGACGGGCCGCAGAATGACCACGGCCCGTCTTAATTAAGGAGATACTCTATTATAGAGTGCCTTAGAAGCGGTATTCGATACCAGCACCAACAACAGTTGGGTTTACGTCATCATGAACACGGACGCGCCCACCTGTAATGGGATTGCCGCGCTTGCTGAGATGGACGCTCTGATTAAGCAGCAGGATTTGTTTGATGTCGAAGTTGAAGAACCAGTTGCCAACCAGCTGATAATCAAAGCCGAGATTGAAGCTTGGGCCGACATTGGTCTTCATGTGCATCGCATCAAAGACGGCACCATTGCCAATACCATTGAGGTTTTTAGCGGCGTGCATATTGTGGAAGATAGCCACTGTGATGCCAAGCCCAGCATAGGGGTTAAAGCGTTTATGTGGGCGGAAATGGTAAGCTGCTGTCAGCGTTGGGGGGAGAATCCAGAAGCTACCAGCATCCAGCTTGCCGAGCTTACCTACATGGGCTGCAGCCTCATGACGGGTGGAAGATGCGATGAGATCTAATGATAAATGATCCGTCAGGAAATATTCGAGCGTTAGCTCTGGCATAGCCTGATTGGTAACAGATGTATTGTGACGGAACACATTACCACCTGCGAGCGTTGCAGCGGGAGAGCCTTCTGCCAGACGCACGCGGGAACCTGTATTATTTGTAATCACCCCAAGAGCGGAGAGACGTACAACGAAATCGCCCTTCCCAAAGCCGATTTTTGTGCTAGCGCATGTCTTAAAGAGGCCACAATGCTCATTTGCCGGCGGCTGAAGATGAATCGAGGCATCCGGAGCCGCTTGCATGGTTGTGGTGGTCGTTACAGGAGCTCTAGCAGATGGAGCAGCTGCTTTAGCAACCCCGAAAGAAGTGGTTCCAAATGTCACTAGCGCGGCTGCGGCCATCCGGGTGAAGGTGCGGCTCATGGTTGGATAAGACCCTCAATATGGTTTAAGACGATAAGACGGAAGATGGATAAAAGTTAATCGTTCCTCTCTGTCTCCTAAAACGCTTTTTTTGCTATGGCAAGAGGAAAGTTATAACTGTAATAGATTTAAAAGAATAAACTATTAAAGCTTTAATTTTCAATAGAGATAGCTTTTTCCAATAACTGTTATCGGAAGAGTTGCTTTTCCATCTTGAGATTGCATCGCCTATGCCGTAACGGAGTGCCAAAATCAGCGGGCAAAGGATTGGCTATGGAGCGTGACTTGATGGAGGCTGTAAAGGAGCGTTGCAGCAACTGCCCGGGTCGGACTGTAAGTATATGCAATGTTATAAATGATAGTGACCTGCCTGCATTAGTTGCTGAATCCTCTAGGGTTATTATCCCTCCGGGGCGTTGTTTTATAGAAGAGGGAACGCCAGCGCGTTATTTTTATGTCCTCACGAGCGGGCGAGTAAAGCTTTTTAATTTGATGGTGGATGGTCGCCGGCAGATTATTGGATTTGCAGATTTAGGTAATTTTTTGGGCCTTGCGTCCTCCGAGACATATGAGTTCACCGCTGAGGCTCTTGGTGAGGCTGTGTTATGCCGTTTCTCCCATTCTTCTATCGATCGCTTAATAGAGCGTTTCCCTCGTTTGCGTGGGCGGTTGCAAAAGGAGGCCTCAAGCGAGCTTGTTAAGATGCAGTCGCGTCTTATGCTGTTGGGGCGTAAAACAGCACGGGAGCGACTTGCGACCTTCCTTATGGAGCAGGCCCGCCCTTGTTGTGTCTATGGGAAGGTATGGTGCAATGAGGATGGCCCTGTTACCTTGTCTTTGCCTATGTCCCGGACAGATATTGCCGATTATTTAGGTCTGACTATTGAGACGGTTAGCCGGACCTTCAGCACCTTTAAGAAGGAAGGGCTGATTAGCATAAAAGGGGCCAGCTCTGTTACATTGCTTGCTGTAGGTAGCTTGAATAATTTGGCGAATGGGATGTTATAAGAGGCGTGTCAAGCCTTGGTGAATGGCCTTTTTGTAACTTTATTAAAGGCCGTTCTGTGGTGTAAGGACAGTGACACGTCTTTGCGTATTCATGAGGAGTTTAGCATGAAAAACCGTATTCTTTTTTCCACGATGCTGCTGGCATCTTCTTTCGCTCTCATTCCGCAGGCTCATGCTTATGATCCGAATGACCCGCTCTCTGTTCAGAGCAGCTTGGATAGCGTCTCCAAATCTATCCAGAATGAAGAAGGGAAGATCAAAGCCCTTCAAGACAAATACGCTGGGGCTCCTGCTCGTGAGCGTGCTAAGCTGCAAAGGCGCATTGATGCGATGAAGTCTGACCTTAAGCAGCGTCAGGAGAAACTTCAGAACTTGCGTGATAAGTACAAGAACTTAGCATCCGATAAAAAAGCTGAGTTACAGAAAAACATTGATGATCGTAAGCAGCAGATCAAAGACCTGCGTGATAAGTATAAGAATGCTCCTGCTGAGCAGAAGCAGAAGATTAAGGACCAGGTTGATGCTCAGAAGAAGAGCTGGGATGATCAAAAACAGAGCCTGAAGGATATGCACGATAGCAACGTGCAGGCTGGTAAGGACTTTGTACATTCCTTAAAGGGTGGGTTCTAATCGACACCCTTGTATAAAGGTTAGTCTTATCAGGCTGATAGCAGGGGGTCGCTCTTAGGGCGGCCCCTTGTTCTTTTGGTATAACCCCTCCATATAGAGGGCGATAATAGAGACAGACGTTCTCGGGGCAGGGTGTAATTCCCTACCGGCGGTGTTGGTGGCCCTAGGCTACCTCAGCCCGCGAGCGTCCTACCCTTCGGGGTAGGAGACAAGCAGACTCGGTGTGATTCCGGGGCCGACGGTGATAGTCCGGATGAGAGAGAATGCGTTTTTCTGCTTCTGCTATGGTGTTATGCCCATCATGGCGGGGGGAGAAGGCGTGACGTCGCCGCGAACGTCCCTGAGATGATTGGGGACTGATGATGACTATTGTGTCGGATAAGGCACAGCAGATAGGTGAGACCTCCCCGTCCCTAACGGCGGTACGGGCTGGGTTTCAGCAGGCTATTAAGGAAGCCGTGCAGACGATGGGAGCAACAGCTCCTAATCCATCCGTTGGTTGTGCGCTGCTGGATGGTGAGGGGCGGCTCCTCGCGGTTGGGGCGCATCCCGCAGCAGGCCAAGCTCATGCAGAGATTATGGCACTAGAGCAAGCGCGTATGCGTGGGGTGCTGGAGCAAGCCCGCATTGCCCTTGTAACGCTGGAGCCCTGTAATCATCATGGGCGTACCCCGCCTTGTAGCGAGGCATTAAAGCAAAGCCCTGTGCAAACCATTTGGATTGGCACACGCGATCCTAACCCAATGGCGGCAGGTGGGGCGGCTCATTTAGCGGCTGGGCCTGCACCCAAAGAGGTGCGGTTTGTAGCAGAGGAACCTGCTTTAGCCACCTTTGCGCGGGAATGTCAGGCATTAAATGCGCCATTTACCCAGCGCGTAACACAAGGCCGCCCGTGGTTGAGTGTGAAGCAAGCGTTGGATGAACAAGGGAGTATGATTCCTCCCAAAGGGCAGAAAACCTTTACCTCCCCGGCATCGTTGCGGTTGGCGCATCAGCTCCGTCGTGCCTGTGATGCACTTGTAACAGGGGTGGGGACAGTCTTAGCCGATACGCCCTCTTTTACCGTGCGGCATGTCGCAGACCATAAAGCGCGCGCTTCTCGGCCTTTGATTGTGTTGGATAGGCACAACCGCCTTCCTCGTGCGTGGGTTTATGCGCGAGAGGCGGAGGGGTTTCATGTGGAACAATGCCGCGACCTTTCAGCCATGCCCGCTCTATTGGGCGAGATGGGGGTGAATTGGGCCTTGATAGAGGCTGGCCCTACTTTGTTGGAGAGTGTGAAGGCCGCTGGTTTATGGGATGATTGGCTGACCATTCATCATCGGGGCGGTGGTGAAGCAGATCATTACACTATGACGCTACGGCACGGGGAGGATGGGGCGATAAGCCCAATCCAACTGCTGCGTATCTATGGGGGATGAAAGATGTTTTCTGGCATTATTGAGCATGTAGGTGAGGTGCAGTCCGTCTCTTTGCGGGATAAAGCGATGGATATGCGCATCGCTACGCATTTTACGGACCTTACCGAAGGGGAAAGCATCGCAACCAATGGTGTGTGTTTAACCGTTACCCATTTTACGCCGGAGGGTGTGGCGGACTTCCATTTAAGTGGGGAGACATTAGCCCGTACCTCTCTTGGTGCGTTAACCGCTGGGGCCCGTGTGAATCTAGAGCGTGCGGTGAGCTTACATACCCGCCTCTCCGGCCATATTGTGCAAGGCCATGTTGATGGGGTGGGGGTTCTAACCCATAAGGAAGCAGCGGGGGACTCGCATCATTTACGCATCTTTATGCCAGCGGCGTTACGCCGTTATGTCATTGAGAAAGGCTCCATTACCATCAATGGGATTAGCCTGACAGTGAATGAGATTTACGAGGCGATTCAGCATGATGGGCAACAGGGCTTCGAAATCGGCCTGATGATTATCCCTCATACATGGACTCATACCGACCTCTCGACACTCAAAAACGGCGCACGCGTGAATCTGGAGGTCGATATGATGGCGAAATATATTGAGACACTCCTTCGTCATAGCCCAGAGGAAGCCTTACTTTATAAAGGGAGCCAGCCGTGACACGCGCAGAGCTTGCAGAGATGTCCCCTACATTAAGGGCGGCGATTCAGGCGGTGCGGGAAGGCCGCATGGTCGTGATGGTGGATGATGAAGACCGGGAGAATGAGGGCGATTTGATTCTTCCGGCACAATTTGCCACAGCAGAGGCCATTACCTTTATGGCGCGGCAGGCTTGTGGGTTGATTTGCCTCTCCTTAGAGGCAGAGCAGATTGAGCGGTTGGGCCTCCCCCCAATGGTGGCAGAAAATCGTGACCCACGCGGCACGGCTTTTACGGTGTCGATTGAGGCGGCACATGGTGTGACCACTGGCATTTCCGCTGCTGAGCGTGCCCATACGATTCAGGTTGCTTCTGCCCCAGATGCAGGGCCAGAGGATATTATCTCACCGGGCCATATGTTCCCTTTACGGGCGAACCCAGACGGTGTGATGGCGCGGGAAGGCCATACAGAGGGGGCTGTGGACCTCATGCGCTTGGCGGGGCTGCGTCCTGCTGGGGTGATTTGCGAGATTATGGCTGAGGATGGCACGATGATGCGCCTGCCAGAGCTACGGCTTTACGCGCACCGCCATGGCTTGCCGTTAGTCTCCATTGCCGAGATGCGCCGTTGGATTGCGGCCCATGGTCGTGCCGATGTTGGAGAGATTGGCTCAGTAGAGCAGCTCCCTCCTGAAGCGGTTGATTGCGCTGTTGCAGATTTACCGACTTGGTGCGGTGGGGAGGGGATGCGCGCTCATGCATTTCGTGGTGCTGATGGGGTGGAGCATCTCGCTCTCGTCAAAGGGGATGTAACGCAACATACCCCTCTAGTGCGTTTACATTCCGAATGTGTAACGGGGGATGCGTTAGGTTCGCTGCGGTGCGATTGTGGCCAGCAGTTGCAAGAAGCCCTCAAGCGTATTTCTGTCGCTGAAGCGGGTATTTTACTGTATATGCGCGGGCATGAAGGGCGCGGTATTGGTCTTGTGAACAAAATCCGCGCTTATGAGTTGCAGGAGCAAGGGATGGACACTATTGCGGCGAATGAAGCCCTTGGCCTCCCTGCGGATGCACGGCGGTGGGACATGGCCGCCCAAATGTTGGCCGCATTAGGGGTGACGCGTTTGCGGCTTTTGACCAATAACCCGGAGAAAGAGCGCGGCTTAAAAGAGGCTGGCTTGGTTGTAGAAGGGGTAGAACGCCTCGTCATCCCGGCAAACCCGTTTAATCGCCATTATCTTGAGACAAAACGGACCCGTATGGGTCACGCTCTATAGGAGATTGTTTGATGAGCAAACATATTGCTACAGCCCCTGCCAATTTGCAGCTTACCCCAGCCCCGAAGCTTGCTCTTTTGGTAAGTCGTTTTAATCCTGATGTTACTGGTGGGTTGCGCAATGGCGCGTTAGAGTGGTTGAAAGAACGTGGCATTGATGAGAGCGTTGATATATACGAGGCTCCCGGTGCGTTTGAGCTACCTATTATGGCCCAACATCTTGCCCGCAAAGGCATTTATGAGGGCGTTATCTGCCTTGGTTGTGTCATTAAGGGAGATACGGCTCATTTTGAGTTCATTTCTCTAGGGGCGACCATCGGCATTATGCAAGCGCAGCTGGAGACGAATGTACCGGTCTCTTTTGGTATCCTAACAACCTATACAGAGGACCAAGCCGTTACACGCTCCCGCAGCGATGAGCATAATAAAGGCCGCGAAGCCGCCGCTGCCTGTGTAGAAACTGTTGCCTTTCTGAGGAAGTAAGGAGATGCAGGGGCGGATATAGCTCCGCCCCCTGTCTCATGGTTGGTGTGGACATTCACGGTGAAAGTCCACCACAATATGGTTATCGCGTTTATATAGATTATAAAAACGCCTTTTAATAATTGCATCATAAGAGCAAGAGGCACGTATATTTAAGGCTTCTTGTTTAGAAAATTCACTATTTTCAAGTAGTTCTGGTATAAATGCAGCATTATCTTGTAGTCCTTTCATCTTCATTAAGAAATATGAAAAATCCCACTCTCTAAACAAGAAATCTCTTTCGGCAATGGCACGTCGGTGGTGTAGAATAGATTTTGCGATAGGTGGAACAGGTGTATCAATTATGCCAGTAGAGTCCTGAAAATGAATCATTGAGTTGAATGAGTAATCTATATCGTGTGGTGTCTTATATCCTAATGGTGGTTGATGGTGCGTTAGATTGCGTATAATAACAGGCCGACCGTCAGAAATAGAATATACATCCTCAACAATTTTTGAAGCTATGTCCATATTCATCTCTTGAATATCATGTAGAGCATTCCCCCATAGATAGGAGAATATAAAGGGGATAAAAAGAGTATAAGTTGCAATAGCTATAGATATTTTATTTTTGTATAAGGTTGGTTGTGGACCTATATTGAAGAAAATAGCGATAGATAATAAAACCCCATTAGCCATTAAAGTGCGCATACTATATACGGGGTGATATAGAAGAATAAGGGGGCCTGTCAAAGAGAAAAAGGCGAATACCAAAAAACCAAACGCCATCATCACAGAGTTTGTGCCACGGTTTTTATAAAAAATATGCAACATTCTTATAAAACTAATGGTCAATATTACACCGAGAATTTCTTCAAGATGTCCTCCTTTTATGCCAAATTCAGAAAGTGCATTTTCAGATAAATGGAAAAGGTTTTTTATTATATAAAGAGGTTTAAATATCGTACGTGCATGCTCCTGAGCATATATGTGCAAGTGAATTATCTTTGATTCAATTTTATAAATCAGTAAAGAAGAAATAATAAATATCATATTACGATTGAAATATGAAAAAGTTATTCTAGGTGATGAGTTATATAATTTTATAAGAGAGGAAAAGGCAATAAGACTCAAAATAACATTGGCAGAAGATTGATAGAAATTAAGTGCGCATAAGCTCCAGAATATTTTATAAAGGGTCGTTTTAGCTGACCAATTCTCATCTTTAACGGCTATACTCAGTATAGCACATGATAGTGCAGACCCCATAGTAAGACTATCAAATCGATAGGATAAGTTCTGCAAAAAATATGGTGAGCATACAATAAAAGAAAGGGATAAAATTGCTGATATAGTGTTCATTTTCCATTTTGCGGAGAGGATAGTTAAACTAAAAGATAGTATTAATATAGACAATAGTTGCGTTAAGGGAGATATATCATAAATAGAATGAGAGGCATCGAGGAGGATATATAATAATTCAGATAGTACTCTACCATCATGGATGAAATAGATTTTGTGCCTGATTTCTCGGGGTATATCGTCAAAGTAAAAAATATTTCCATGCAGAATAGAGTATACAAAAATAAAAAAAATCACAAAAAACGTTAAAAATCTCTGAATAAATATTTTATTATCTTGGAGGGAAGAAAACATGGTTGCTATCCTTGTTTAAATATGAAAAGCTAATCTAGCTGCTTAGAAAATTACCGTCAAGACAATAGTTATTCCTTATGGTTTGGTGGTGTAGTATAAACCTAATGGCGTTTACGGATGATATATACAGGGCGTTGTTTAGTTTCCATGTAAATTCTACCAATATATTCTCCGAGTATCCCGACAGTTATCATTTGAATGCTTCCAAAGAAGAGAATAGCAAAAAAGATGGATGTATACCCTTGTGTTCCATTTCCATAAAGTAATTTATGGAAAACAACAAAAAAACCATAAATGATAGATAAAATAGCACCTATAGTGCCGAGATAGGTCCATATTCGGAGTGGAATGGTAGAGAAGCTGGTGAAGCCTTCTAATGCAAGGTTCCATAAGGAAAGCGGAGTAAATTTGCTCTCTCCCGTTTCTCGAGCTTGCCTTTTATATGTGAGAGTTTCTGTTTTGAAGCCAACATAGGCAAAAAGTCCTTTCATAAAGCGTTGGCGTTCTGGCAATAGTTTTAGCGCATCAATGACGCAACGATCTATAAGGCGAAAGTCTCCAACATTTTCTGGTATTTTTAAAGGAGAAAGCGCATTATGAGTCCGGTAGAATAAGCTTGCGGTGAAACGTTTGAGGACATGGTCTGTCGTCCGGTCGGAACGTTTTGCTAAAACGACCTCCGTGCCCTCCTCCCATTTTTTCACCATTTGAGGGATAAGAGAGGGGTCGTCCTGTAAGTCTGCGTCAATAATGATAGCAGCGTCTCCTGTGGCTTCATCAAGGCCGGCGGTCATAGCAGCTTCTTTACCAAAATTTCTGGAGAACTCAATGATTTTAAGTCGATTATCTTGTTCTTGTAAACTGGTAGCAATTTCAACAGTTTTGTCTGAGCTTCCATCATCAATTAAAAGAACTTTCCATGTGATATGGGGAATATTGTCAAGGATGTTGTTTAGGGCGTGTAAAGACTTAATAATATTTTTTTCCTCATTGTGGCATGGGATTATTACTGAAATGACGCGAGAAATCATTTGGGTATCATACTCCAGAGAGGAACGCTCTTGGTTGCTTTTAGAAAGGGGATCATCTTTTTTCAAGAGAAATATGTATCTTATAGACACAGAGATTAAAATGTATTACAAAAGCCTCGCTCTCTCTAAGAATAAGGTAATGAGTTATGGAAAAGGTAAAAAAAAGTAGCATATTACCTATTATTTTAATAATTTATGGAGTATTTGTTGCGTATAGGGAGGTCTTCTCTCTTTGGAAAGTTGATAGCGATATAGCTGTTTTTCCTGTCATGATTAGATACTTTCTAACGGAGGGATGGAGTGCCCTTAAAACATTTCATTTTCCAATAGATAATTGGTTTTTTTCGATTATTATTCCGTATGGAATTGTATTTCATTTTTTTGGTGAACAATCAACGCTTCTCCTTGTGTTGGGTGCTGTTGTTTTTTGTCTTACGGCTTTTTTTGCCGGACTTTTGGTTTTTAAGCTTTCTAGTCTAAATCAAGGACTTTGGTGTGGGGCTTTAATATTAGCTGCACCACAAATTGCGTTAGGGCGTGGTGGGTTCTTGTTATACTCAGTAGCACACAATGCTTCGATGCTTTGGGGATTGTTTGGAGTTTTATTGTGCTTGCTTTCGATTAGAAAACAAAATATTTTTTTTCTTATTCTTTCTGGAGTTGTTTTCTCTCTTTCATCTTTTTCTGATCCGTGGATGTTGCCAGTATTTGTTCTTCCAATAATCATTTCGTCATTTATAATGTTCTTTTTAGAATCTGGTCGGAAAAGGTTGTTCTATACAGTATGGTTTTTTATAGGACTTTTTGTAATTATTTTTTCTGAAACGCATTGTTTGGGATTGTTCCCTATAAGTGCAATATACAAAAAAGGTTTTACAAGTGTTAATCTTTCGTGGAAGTCTATTATTTTTACCTCAGCTTCTGTGTCTTATTATTTTAACTTTATTCCGCTTCTTAATTTTAATAATTTTTACGGTGTGTTGTTGAGTGAAGAAAAAAGAAATGCTTTGTTGTATTATATAGCGATGGTTGTAAACTTTTTAATTTTCTTTTTCATAATCTATACACTCATAAAGTCGATAAAAAGAAAGTATCTTTTTCCTGAAAGAGAGAATTTATTTACTTTTATGTTGTTTATTTTGTCAATTTTAGGCATTTTTTCAGCCTCCGTTGTGTTTAAAGGTGTTAATAACATCCGTCTGGCAAGATACATTGTCAATATATACTATGCTTTGATTATATGTGTATGCTTGTTGCCGTGGAAGTCAATGGATCCGAGTATCCGTAAGAAGTTTTATGCTTTGGGTTTTTTATTTCTATCAGCTAGTATTTTGAGCAATAAAAGCGTTTGGAAGGGGCCTGCTCTTTTATCATCCTTTGATGTAGAGAATGAAGTGATTTCATTTTTAAATAATGAACAGATTCAGTATGCTTACGGAGACTATTGGGGGTTGGAAGCGCATACTATCACATGGAAAAGTCATTATGAGAAAGTTGTGCGTCCTCTTCTTTATACGATGGATTATCATGGATTCTTACCGACGATTTGGACGTCTCCAAATTGGTATCACGTGCCGTCTTCACAGAAGTGGGTTTTTGTTCTGACTAACCTAGGTGATGATAGAGTCTGTCCTCCATATCCATCATGTAGAGAAGCTGTTCTGAATCAGTTTGGTTCACCACTCTACATAAAGCAAAAACATCAGGTTACATTTTTTGTATATGCAGGGAACAAAATGAATCTGCCATATGATATTAATGTTGAAAATTGGAAGAAACCTCTGAGTATATCTTATGATTCGGTGTTGTCGTGGAAAGATTTTTATCCAGAAATAGAGCTGAATGGTAATAACCTTATTTCGGTTGATGGTTGGGAGTGGGCCAAGCATGGAGTGGTGACTACGGAGGAATATGCAACTGTCCATGTGCCGGTTTTAGATAGGTCTTCCACTCTAGTGAGAATGTGGGTGCATCTTTCTTCAAATAAAATGGATCAATTACCTGTAGATGTTCTTTATAGAGGTAAGGTAGTAGCGCAGTGGGTGGTGCCATCACATGAATCTATCTATTATTTAGAACTTCCCATTGAGCCAGGTCAAAATAGTTTGGACTATCAATTCCATATTCTTAATTACAAGGCAAAACAAAAACCGGTTAATGGGATAAGGATGTATCGGGTTAAAGTGCTGGATCATGGAGGATGAGGTTATGGTGTATTGTTTTCATGCAGGTAGTGGTTGTTTAATACTTATATGATAATTAGAATTCTTCTTGTGAGAGGTGTTTGTAGAGGGTGATATATGAAGAGTTACGATGATATAAAAATAGCTATTTTAATACCGTGTTATAATGAAGAAATGGCTATAGGACAGGTTGTTCGTTCATTTCGGGAGGTTATGAGGGATGTCCCGATTTATGTTTATGATAATAATTCTACTGATAAAACTATAGATGTCGCCCGATATGCTGGGGCTATTGTACGTACTGAGACCTTGCAAGGGAAGGGACATGTTGTCCGGCGCATGTTTTCGGACATAGAGGCAGATTTCTATGTACTTGTTGATGGCGATGCAACGTATGAGGTTGAGGCGGCCCCTAAACTTTTGAAGATGGCGCATGAGCAGGGGCTGGACATGGTAAATGGGGCGCGTGTTACAACACAGAAGGCAGCTTATCGGCGTGGCCATGTTTTAGGCAATAAGTTGCTAACAGGGTTAGTGACGTTGATATTTGGGCGTCGTCTTACGGATATGCTGTCAGGTTATCGTGTTTTTTCAAAGCGTTTTGTTAAGTCTTTCCCATCGTTATCAAGAGGCTTTGAAATTGAGACGGAGTTTACCATTCATGCTTTGGGGCTTGGTTTGCCTATAGGGGAAATACCTACAAAGTATGTAGAACGCCCTCAAGGGAGTGTCTCTAAATTGAAAACATATCAAGATGGTATAAGAATATTAGGCACTATCGTTAATATCGTGAGGCTTGAGAAACCTTTTTCTCTTTTCTCGATTATTGCATTTATTTTATTTGTTTCCGGTATTTCTCTAGGCTGGCCTATAATATCATTTTATTTAGATCATGGCATTGTTCCTAGGCTTCCTACGGCAATATTATCTGTATCGTTTATTATATTATCTTTTTTAAGCTTTGTATGTGGTTTAATATTAGATACAGTAGCTATTGCCCGGAAGGAAAAGAAATACTTAGCTTACCTTTCTTATCCAATAAAATTCTTAGAGAAAAAATAGGAGAAGGAGATAATAGATATGATAACAAAGAAGAATATAATTTCACTTATATGGATATTCTCTGCGTTGTGGAGTGTTGTGAGTATTCTAAGTTGGTCTCATTTTCCGGTTGAATATAGAGAGGAGGGTGTAAGGTTAACGTTCAATAGTATGATGGAACATATGCTTCATGGGAAATTTGATGTTGCCCCATGGACCGTGCAAGAGGAGGGGTTTCTGCGTGATGGCAGAGTATATGCTTATTGGGGTATTTTTCCTGCCTTTTTAAGAATACCTATTTTATTATTTCCTAATGGGCTTCATTTGGATATAACGCGCCTTTCATCTATAATTGCTCTTCTTATTATACTGTTCTTTAATTATAGGATATGGGATTTTTTGTCTTGCAAGTTTTTTCAAGAAGCGCGATGGGCCTCTGTAAGCTTGGCCATTGTATTTGCTTTCTCAGGTGAGCAAGTATGTTTTTTCGAGCATAAGTTGTATCAAGAGGTTTGTTTTTGGTCATTAGCTTTTGCGGGATGGTTTATATATTCCGCTATACAAACAATATTTGATGAGACCTATTGGCGGCAAGCTGGCCCTTCTATGGCGATTGCTGCTAGTGGTGCGTTGTTGACGCGTGTCTCTATGGGGATTGGCTTATATGCTGCTTTATTGTGTTTTTTAGTGTATTTCACGTATAAGGCTTGTTTAAAATCCAAGCAGAAGGATTTAACAGGCTCAATAAAGTTGATTCTGCTGCCAGTTGTTTTATCCGGGCTTGGGATAGTCATTACGGCTTATGTTAATTATGAGAGGTGGGGGAACCCTCTAACATTTGCGAATTATAACTTATATTTATATAATATTGAGTATCCTGACCGTCTTTTTAGAACAAAATTATATGGATTATTTAATATTCATAGGTTTTATTTGGGTTTCATATATTTCTTTTTTCCTATATGGGTTTTCCAAAAACATGATGGGACGTTTCTGTTTCAACAGCAATTTACCAAACTAATTGACGCGAATGAGTTACCTGCGAGTAGTTTCTTTTTGACAGATGGGTTCATGATGCTCTGTGGGGGCATTTTCCTATGGACTCTTTTATTTAATAGGAGGAAGGATATATTCCCTTTTCATCGATTGTTGGTTGGAGCAGTCATTATATCATTAGGTATCCCTGCTTTTTTGATGATGATAGCGATTAGTATGAATTACCGGTATCGGGCGGAGTTTTATCCGGACATTATTCTATTGGGAGCGTTGGGGCTTATTTATATTGTTAGGTATAAGAGTGACGTTCCATATCTTAAGAAAATATTGATGGCACTTATTGTAGTTAGTGTTTTAGTATCTAATTTTAATTCTCTTTTATATGGATTCTCTGAGTTGGGACCATGTTATCCATACATGCCGCATGGGGTTGGATATTATTACTACCACAAAATCTTTAAGTGAGAATGAAGCCTAGAGGAGCAGTCCCATAATGTAAGGGGCTGCTCCTTTTATATGGGGTCTATTCGTTACATTTATGGGAGAAGTCAACGAGGATATAGCTCCCTTTTTTATAGATATTGTAATACCTATTGGCACGCATGGCCTCATATGAACAATGCTCATATATGTTTTGGGCTAGAGCAAAGGGAAATTGGGAGCTTTCGTCGATAGAGCGGAAATACGTGGCATTGCTCTGGAGGTCATGCTTTTTCAGGATGAACTCTCCAAGTGGATCATAAATTACATTATGGTCAAATATAGCGCGCCGTGCCAGCCATATCTTTTTAGTAATAAATGGAACAGGGACATCAAGAATACCATCATCCGTCTGGGTAGCGATTGTCGTGATGTTATTGACTGTTTTATGTTGGGCTTCAATACGGATGAAAACAGGACGTTGTTTGGAAAGGATATAAATATCATTGACAATATTGCTGGCTATAGCTTCGTTAAGTTCAGTTTGAGCTGCAATGGCATTTCCCCATTGTGTTGAAAATGTCATTTGGATGAGGAGTACCCAGCTGGCTAGGAGTATTTTAATGGGGGTTTTCTGAAATGAGGCTTCTCTCCCTATAAAGAATAACATGAAAATAGAAAGGAATGCACCATTTGCTATGAAAACGCGCATATCAAAGACAGGATATCTTAAAAGTGAGAGAAATCCTGCTAAGGAACAAATAGAAAGAATAATATAAAATAGAGATAAGGAGAGATATGGAAGTTTACCCTTTTTGTAGAAAGTATAAAGAAGGTTCGTCAAGCCAATTATCAAGAAGATTCCTAAAAGGATTTCTAGTCCTCCGCCATGGATACCAAATTCTAGGAAGGCATATTTCAATAACTTTCGAATATTGTTTAGGATTATGAATGAATTATGTGTGAATTGAGCGTGAAGTGATGAGTAACTCTCGTCTTTTCTAAAGATTACTTCACATTTGTAAATAATAAGCGGGATGGGGAGATATAATATATTCGCTACAAGGGAGCGAATGGAATATCTAGCATTTTTATCATACAATATAAATAATGACTCAGTTATTGAAAATATTAAAAATGTATTCAATGTCGGTTGATAAAGATTAAGTGCAGATAACAATAATATTGATTTAAATAATATTTTTTTATAGGAAGAGGTAAATGTTTTTTCTAAAATAAAAAACCATATTATGCATGATAATGCCATGCTTATAGTGAGGCTATCGAAGCGATAGGATAAGTCTTGAAGAAAGAAAGGTGTACAGACAGTAAGGCTTAAAGCTAAAGCTGAAGATGTACGATTTAATTTCCATTTTAATGATAGAGACGCAAGAGAAAAGGAGAGAAAGATAATTGCTAATACTTGGAGGAGTGGAGATAAATCATATGCTATATTGCTTGCATTTATAGTAATAAAGATAAGTTGGGCAAGAAAGCGGCCTGTTTGTGTGCATGAAATATCCCCAGTGGCAGAGCGATAATAGTCATCTGGATAATAAAAATTGCCGTGGAGGATAGGGTATAAGAACAACCCCAAGATAGATAGGAAGATGAGAAAGCGTATAGATGTTTCAGAGTACTTATAAGAGAGAGGGGGCATTTTCATAGTCCTCTATGTTAGCTAGACCTATATGAGAGAGATTATACCATAGGGAAAGGACATCAATTATGCATATAGATTAGTATATTATCATCCTTACGGCGTTTATGGCGATATATTTCATGGTAGGATGCCATTATATGCTCATGTACGATATTAATAACATCTATATTCCCACCACTATAGTCCTTAACATCGCTATCTAGGATGATATAGCGTGGAGGCGTCTGAAAGATTCTCTTGATTTCTGTTGCTGGGTCAAGGGGGAGGGCCTTTCTTTCCGGCGCGGAGTCGAGATGCCAGGAGAAAGGTAAGGTCGTCACGGGGCAATAATGAGGTAATGCATCAAGGATAATATCGGGGCCGTGATCCATTAGAACGCAACCGGGAGCTGATGAGAGTAATTGTGTGATGGTTGTCAGGTCCTTTTGGGAGCCATTGCTAAGTACTTTCTCTGTGCTGTAGTAAGCGCATACTGCGCCAAAACCGGTTAAAAATGTAAGCCATAGGCGACCTACTTTAGCAGACCAAAGAGGGGCTGCATTGATAAAGAATGGCGCAAAGAGGGGAAGGGCGTAATGTGTTGCAAAGCTGCCGAATATGAAAAACCCTAGGAATGCGGTAAAGGCCCAGCCCATAATAAAGATATGAAGTATATTATTGGGGCGCGCTTTAAGAAGTAGAAAACGCCCCCCTATAGTACTGACAAAAAGAACGCCTAGAATTATTCCCCAATGAGCCCAATGCCACAATGAAATGAGGGTATTATGGGGTGGGTCTTGTTTTAGAAATATAGAGATTACATTAGCAAACCACCACTCAGAGAGATGTCCTAAAGAAGCATATGTAACGATGACACAGAATGATGGTAGAAGAGCTGTAATACTCCAGCCAAAAGCTGTTATAAAAAGGGTGAGAATCTTTATATTATGTTTATACAAAATATATAGAAGGAAAAGTGCAACATATATCCCCTCAAAAGCAACGGTAGGTTTTATTTGTATGGATAGACCAAATAAAACCATACTAACCCATCCGGATATTGTGAGGTTTTTAACTGTTCTTTTTTGTAGTCCTTGGAGTATAATCAATATAGCCGCTGTGATGAGTGTATTATAAAAAATAGGGGATTGCCCTCCCATGCCGCCAAAGCCAACACTCCAAATAAGGTAAAGGCACCCTGCACAGAAGGCTCCACCAATTGGGGCGATGGAGCGGGCAATTTTAAGGCAAAAAATAGAGGTCAGCCACGCGCTAAGGAGTGCACCTATCTGGTAAGCCCAGATGCGATAGGGGCCAAAAAGATGAAAAAACTCATAAATAAGGAAAATGCCAATAGGTTTTCTATCCCAGATATCGACATAAGGGAGATCGCCGTGGAGCATGCGCCCCCCAACAAAAAGGTAAAACTCTTCATCAAAAAAGATAAAAGGATTACCTAAAAGGGCAGCGCGGGATAAATATGCAACGAGGAGCAAACAAAAATAGAGAAAATACCAATTATCTAAAGTTTTTTTTAAGGGGGACGCATTTAAAAAGGAGCGCATAAAGGTCTGATTCTTTAAGAGGGTATGTTATACATCGAAAAATGTAGCGGGTGATGCGTATATCATGTAGAGAGGGCATGATAAAGCTTAAAATTAGGAATATGAGGATAGTAGGTAGAGATTTAATGTCTAACACAGCACGAAAAAAAGTTATTTTAGGACTATGGAGCTTGATGTGGTGCGTAGTGTTTTTACTCACCTGTTTACGCACAGGGGCTGTGATGTTCCATCATGTTGCGCTGGATTATAATGAGGGGTGGAATGCCCTGTTAGCGGGCTGGGGGATAGGGGTAGGCGGGCATCAGCTATATTCGTCTGAAACGGGATTTATATTTAATAATTATCCTCCATTATCCTTTTTTATCTTTGGGTGGGTGATAAAATTAGGTGGAGATGCCATCATTGTAGGGCGTATAATTTCCTGTTTGTCCATAATTTTATCATCTATTATTATACAACGTTTAATAAATATTATGACGAGGAGTGCGCTATCTGGTTGGGCGGGATCTCTTATATTTCTGGCAACCATGAATACAGCATTTTATAATTATTTTGGAATGAATGACCCTCAATGGTTGGCGCAATGTCTTATGTTGGTTGGGGTTTATGTTTTATTTTCGTCTGGGCGCGTTAGTTTTGTATGGTGGCGTCTCTTATTAAGTGTTCTGTTTATTGTATTGGGTGGATTTACTAAACATAATTTAGTGGCTTTGCCGTCAGCTCTATGTGTATGGATGTTTTTTTTAGATAAGAAAAAGGCATTTTTATGGGCGAGTATGTTAGTTATATGCCTCGGAATAGGGTTTTCTATTTGTTATCAAGCATATGGGATGTCTTTTTTCCATGATGTGTTTTCGCATAAGCGGACGGTGCGGCTAGGGCGTATTGTGCATGGGGTGAAAGCGCTCTTATTGATGGTGGGTATTGTTGTATCTGGTATTGGGGTAGCGATTTATTACAGAAAAAAAATAAGAATACATGATAATATTGTATTTGCATTGTTGTTTTTGATGTTCGCTCTCTTTTTTGGGTTAATGGGATCAATGGGGGCGGGTGTAGATTATAATAGCATGTTTGATGTGCTTGTGGCGGGGACGCTTTTATGTGGGATAGGGCTTGCGACATTATTAAATGATGCGCGATGTGGGGGCGTGATGTCTTATATGTGCGCCACTATGTCGCTGTCATTAATGTTTCTTGTGCCTATACGGGGGGTGAGCTTTTATCATGATATTGTATCTATTCATGAAAAAGAGGCATCATGGGCTGAGAATATCCGGCTGATGCAGGCTCATAAAGACGATACATTATGCACGGATATGGCGTTATGTTATTGGGCGCATGCGACTTATCCGGTTGATATGTTTAATCTGGCAGAGGCTTTAAAGGTCGGAGGGGGACCTTACCCGGTACAGGCGTTCATCATGAATCATAAGGTTGCGTTTGTGCAGCTTTATGGGGCACCTGATGCTTATCGTACAAAAAGCACTTATTTTGATGGATGGTTGCAAAAAGCAGGCTATCGCCCCGTCTTCACAGGGCAAGGCCATATGCTGTTGCTTAGTTATAAGCCCCTATAGCCATTAGGGTGGGCAAGCCGCCAGCGGAAGGCAGTTTCTATAATATCTTCAATTTTGGTGTAACGGGGTTGCCAGCCAAGCTCTGTACGGATGCGCGTGGGGTCGGTGACCAAAATGGCAGGGTCCCCCTCACGGCGAGGGGCCCAATCCCAGGGTAACTCTCTTCCCGTTACTGTTTCGATTGCTTTGAGGATATTCAAATTACTAAAGCCCTGCCCTGTACCGAGATTGTAGGTTACTGAACCAGTATCAAGGCGATTGAGAGTGAGGATATGTGCTTCGGCTAAATCGCTAACATGAACGTAATCGCGGATGCAGGTGCCATCTGGTGTTGGGTAGTCATTGCCAAAAAGCTTGAGAGGCGGACGGCGGCCTAAAGCAGAATCTAGCGCGAGGGGGATGAGATGGGTTTCGGGCTGATGGTCCTCACCGAGGCGGCCTTTGGCATCTGCCCCGGCAGCGTTGAAGTAACGTAGGCAGCCATAGCGGAGGCCGTGTATTCTCTCGGCCCAGTTAAGGGCGCGCTCGATGAGGAATTTGCTTTCCCCATAGGGGGAGCCGGGATTAATGGGTGAGTCTTCAGAGAGAGGGGTGTTACCTTGATTATTAAATAAGGCCGCTGTGGAGGAGAATAGGAAGCGCGGGACGTTATAGCGGACGCAGCCTTCAATTAAATTAAGGGATGTTAGCATATTTTGGCGCAGGTAATGGTACGGTGTCGCCATAGAGGCTCCGACCAAAGAAAGTGCTGCAAAATGTAATACGCCATCCCAAGGGCCGTTTGCTAGGATGGTGTTAAGACGATTCGTGTCTAGAAGATCAACCTCGTGGAATTGAGCTCCAGTTGGGATGGCGGCGCGGTGGCCGGTGCTAAGATTATCTAAAATGGTGACGTGGTGGCCATGCTCTATGAGAGCGAGAGCCACATGGCTACCGACAAAACCGGCTCCACCTGTAACAAGATAACGCATAGCGGGGAGGCTTCCTTTGCATTGTTAAGCTGTGGGGGAAGGGTATGGTGTTACGATGGAAAAAGAAAGAGGGTGCTTGTTGTGTGACAATACGCTATTGCAGCGATAAGCTGTTAAGGTCTGGTCAGTAATGTGAGATATGCTTCTCCTAAGTTAATGAGGGATGTAGGAAAGGGATGGAATGAAGATTGTTGTAACGGGAGGATGTGGTTTCATTGGGTCTGCTGTGATACGGCATCTCTTGAGAAAGACATCTCATCAGGTTCTGAATATTGATTGTATGACGTATGCTGCCTCTGAAGAGACAGTGGCAGAGGTGGCGACGCAGCCGCGTTATAGGCATGAAGCCATCTCGATTAACAATCAAAATGCGGTGGAGCGTGCGTTAGCGGCGTTTCAGCCAGATGCGATTATGCATTTGGCGGCGGAAAGCCATGTGGACCGTTCGATTGATGGGCCGGGGGCTTTTATTCAGACTAATGTTGTCGGCACTTATTGTTTATTAGAGGCGGCGCGCCAGTATTGGTTAGGGCTAGAGGGTGCTAAAAAGGCGGGGTTCCGTTTCCTTCATATTTCAACAGATGAAGTGTTTGGCCATCTGGAGCCTGAGGCCCCTCCTTTTACGGAGGAGACAGCCTATGACCCACGTAGCCCCTATTCGGCCAGCAAGGCGGCATCGGATCATTTAGTGCGGGCATGGTATCATACTTATGGCTTCCCAGCTTTTGTGACCAATACGACCAATAATTACGGGCCATGGCACTTTCCAGAGAAGCTCATCCCCTTGATGATTATTAATGCATTAGAGGGGCGGCCTTTGCCGGTTTATGGCAAGGGGGAGAATATTCGGGATTGGTTATTTGTGGAGGACCACGCTGCGGCGTTGGTGCGGGCTGTGGAGCGTGGCAAACCGGGGGAGACTTACGCTATTGGTGCCCGTCAGCCGCGTAAGAATCTCGATGTTGTGCGGCAAATATGCGCTATTTTGGATGAGCTTGCGCCAGACCCAGCCGGGCCACGAGAACGGTTGATTTCTTTTGTTAGTGACCGGCCGGGGCACGATTTCCGTTATGAGATTGACCCAAGCCATGCCGAGACCTGTTTGGAGTGGAAGGCCGAGCATGATTTTGAGACCGGGCTGCGCCGGACAATCCAGTGGTATTTAGAGCACAAAGCCTGGTGGCAGCGTTTGCGCGAGCAGCGTTATGACGGGCAGCGGCTGGGAGTACAGAAATGAGACATACACAGGCTAACCCTAAAAAGCAGCATGTTACAAAAGGGATTCTGCTTTCTGGTGGTTCTGGGACGCGCTTATACCCAATGACTTTGGCGGCCTCCAAGCAGCTCTTGCCTGTTTATGATAAGCCGATGATTTACTACCCGCTTACGACCCTGATTTTGGCAGGGATACGGGAGATTATGATCATCACAACGCCGGAGGACCAAGCGCAGTTTCAGCGTTTATTGGGCAGTGGTGAGCAATTTGGGGTGAGCTTTACCTATCGTATTCAGCCTAAGCCGGAAGGGATCGCACAGGCATTTCAGATTGCTGAGGATTGGATTGCAGGCTCACCTTGTGCGTTGATTCTTGGTGATAATCTGATTTTTGCAGATGGGTTGGAGCATATGTTGCGGGATGCGGCGTGCCGTCCGCATGGGGCAACGGTGTTTTCTTATCAAGTACGGGACCCAGAGCGGTATGGCGTTGTCTCCTTTGATGAGACAGGCCGTGCGGTGGATATTGTAGAAAAGCCGATTAATCCGCCATCTCATTGGGCGGTGACGGGGCTTTATTTCTATGATGAGCGGGTTTGTGAGTTTGCACGTCAGGTGAAACCAAGTGCCCGTGGTGAGTTGGAAATTACGGACCTGAACCGCATCTATCTAGCAGAAGGGACGCTAGAGGTGGACCGGCTAGCCCGTGGTTGTGCGTGGTTGGATGCGGGAACGCCTGATAGTTTGATGCAAGCGGGGACGTTTGTGCAGGCGATTCAATCCCGCCAAGGATTACTGGTGGGCTCGCCAACAGAGGCGGCTTATCGGATGGGTTTCATCCCGCGTGAGAGATTGATCGCCACAGGGCAGAAAATGGCTAAGACGCCCTTAGGGCAAACGTTGCTGCATGTTGCGGCAGAATATGGACCATCAACCCTTTAAGGGTGGCATGAATAAGGTAAATGAGGAGCAATGTGATGAAGGTTGAGGCATTATCCCTCCCCGGTATTTTGAAAGTAACCCCCGCGCGCTTTGGGGATCATCGAGGGTTTTTCTCGGAGACATATAACCAAAAGGCTATGGCAGAGGCGGGGATTCCTGAGGTTTTTGTGCAGGATAATCAGAGCCTTTCGCGCCAGAAAGGCGTCGTGCGGGGGTTGCATTGTCAATTAGAGCCTTATGGGCAGGGTAAATTAGTGCGTGTAACGCGCGGGGCGATTTGGGATGTCGCGGTGGATGCACGCACAGGCTCGCCGACTTATGGGCAATGGGTCGGGGCGGAGCTTTCCGCTGAGAATTGGGCACAGCTTTGGTTGCCCGTTGGGTTTTTGCATGGTTTTGTTACGCTTGAGGAGAATACAGAGGTGCAATATAAATGCACCGGCTTTTACGATAAGGCCTCTGAGCGGTCTGTTCGGTGGGATTGTGAGCAGATTGGTATTGAATGGCCGGTAGAGCGTGGGGCGGCTGTATTGTCCGAAAAGGATGAGCAAGCCCCGGCGTTTGAAGCCGCAACGGGCTGGTTTTCCTACAAATAATGGCAGCGGAGGAGCGGATTATGGCTAAGCCTTCTATTCTTGTCATTGGTCGTACGGGCCAGTTGGCGACCTCTTTGCAGAAGCTGGGAGGAGAGCGTGTTGTTGCGGTGGGTCGGCCAGAGGCGGATTTGCAACAGCCAGAGAGCCTAGCGCAGGTAATTGACGCGCATAAACCGGCCTTCATCGTCAATGCAGCGGCGTGGACGGCGGTGGACCTTGCCGAGAGTGAGCAAGAGGCGGCTAAGCAGGGCAACCATACAGGGCCTGCGCGTTTGGCCGAGGAGGCTGCAAAACGGGGTATCCCGTTGATCCATGTTTCAACGGATTATGTGTTTGATGGCACAAAAGGGGCCCCGTATAAAGAGAGTGATCCGATTCATCCTGTAACGGCTTATGGGAGGACCAAGGCCGAGGGAGAGGCTGCCGTGTTGCAGGCCCAACCGCGTAGCATTATTTTGCGGACGGCATGGGTGTATTCCGACCATGGGAAGAACTTTGTAAAAACGATGCTCAATGCGGGTGCAAAGGCTCCTCATCTGCGCGTTGTGGGGGACCAGAGGGGGAATCCAACATCATCGGATGATTTAGCGGCCGTTATTTTAGAGATTCTGCGCAAAATTGAAGAGACAGGTTGGCAGGATGCTTATGCGGGTATCTTCCATGCGAGTGGGGCTGGTGAGGCCACATGGTATGAGCTGGCTCATTATGCGCTAGAGCAAGCGGTACAATATGGTCAGCCTATGCCGGGGATGGAGGCTATCACAACAGCAGATTGGCCAACTCCGGCGGCACGTCCTGCGGATTCCCGGCTGGATAATAGCAAGCTTCAGCGTGTTTTTGGGGTGCGTTTGCCGCATTGGCAGGAGAGCGTGGCGCGCGTGGTGAAGGCGTTGTTGCATAAACCCGCCTAAGCGCGTGGTTGGTTTATGAGGATGATGAATGGCGGCAGCGGGTGCATAGAGCTTTAAGCCCCACTGCTATGCCAAGCCCAGCTAAGCCTACGGCCCCATAAGCGAGGGCGGGGCGGCGGCGGAAGCTATTCTTAGCCAGATTTTGCGCAAAAATGAACATGACGCTGGAATCTAGCTTGCTCTCCCCATGAGCGCGATTGCGGAATGTCATGGGGACTTCATGGATGCGAAGCGGCTCCTTCCGCGCAATCATGAGGTCCAGCAGGATTTTAAAGCCATGGCCATCGAGGAAAGGGGCACGTTGTGTAAAGACCGTGCGCTTGACGGCGAAAAAGCCGCTCATCGGGTCGGTGAGGGGGACGTTTAGGAGCCATTGTGCTGCCCAGATGCCCGCATTGGAGAGGAAACGCCGCCACCCGTTGGAGAGGCCCTCATTACTTCCCCCTTTGATATGACGGCTCGCAACCGCAATGTCGGCACGGTCGGTTTGGAGGGCTGTGATCATCTCACGCAAGCAGGTTTCATCATGCTGGAGGTCACCATCCATCACAGCGATGATGGGGGCGGAGGCACTTAAAGCCCCTTCAATCACAGCGGAGGATAGCCCACGCCGCCCAATGCGCAGGATGCCACGCACATAAGGTTTCGTTTCTGCCAGCTTGCGAACGGCCTTCATCGTGCCATCGGGGGAGTTATCATCAACAAAAACAACTTCCCACGCCACATCTGTTAGAACGCCCTCAAGAGCCTCTACCAGAGGAGCGACATTCTCGACCTCATTATAGCAGGGGATGATGATGCTGATATCTGGGGCGTTCATGCTGGGGTCCATAAAGGGGGAGATGCCCCCTCTTAGGGAGTCTATCTGGGGAGTGCAAGGTTAGGGGCGTGTTTTCTGCAAAGAGGCAGCCCCCATGCGGCGGTACATAAAGTGTTGAGTGTCGGTTTTTTCGGCTTCGGCAATGGCGTCATCAATGAGATGACGGTGGGGGGAGAGGGTGCAAACAGGGTCGGTTTGTGTGGCATCGCCGAGCAGGGCGAGGGCTTGGCAGCGGCAGCCGCCCCAGTCAATCTCTTTGCGTACGCAAGAGGCGCAGGGCTCTGGCATCCATGCTGTGCCACGAAAGAGGGTAAAAGCGCGGGAGTGATACCAAATATCGCTAAGGGACCGCTCCCGCACGGAGTCAAAGTGGAGGGCGGGGATGGTCTCTGCTGCATGGCAGGGCAGAACATGGCCAGAGGGTGAAATATTGAGGAAGCGTTGCCCCCAACCGCCCATGCAGGGTTTGGGGCGGTCGGCATAATAATCGGGTGTGACGTAGTCAATGGCTAAGCCGCCTTTGGCCTCCTCCTGCGCGACATAATGTGCGGCTTCCTCTAGCTGTGCGCGGGAGGGGAGCAAGGCAGCGCGGTTTTTGAGAGCCCAACCGTAATATTGCGTATGAGCCATCTCCACCCGTTGGGCATCAAGCTGGCGGGCAAGGGCAAACATGGCAGGAATACGGGAAATATTAGCTTTTTGGAGGACGAAGTTCAGCGTAAGGGGAATCCCCGCCGCCCTGATAAGTTGGGCGGCTTCCAGTTTACGGGGTTGGACTTGGGGGAAGTCACTGAGCCGGTCGGCCTCTGCATGGTCGGTGTCTTGGAAGGAGAGTTGGACATGGTCTAGCCCGCTTTCATCAAGCTGCTTCATGCTTTGAGCGGTGATGAGGACGCCAGAGGTAATGAGGTTGGTATAGAGATTAAGCTTATGCGCATGGGCGATGAGCGTATAAAGGTCTGGGCGGGCCATAGGCTCCCCGCCAGAAAAATGAACCTGCAACACCCCCATAGCGGCGGCTTCTTCCAAAATGCGGAGCCAGTCTTGCGTCTCAAGCTCTTGCGCTTTGCGTTCAAGCTCGAGGGGGTTGGAGCAATAAGGGCAGGAGAGCGGGCAGCGATGGGTCAGCTCTGCCAGTAAGCTCATCGGGGCAGGGGGGCGAGGTGTACTCACAGGCGGAGAATCCGCTTTTCAGTTAGGTCGGATAAAAGGGCGAGAACATCGGCTGCAATCTGCGCGCGTGGGGCTTGATAGCGTTCGGCGAGGCGGTCGATGATGGTGCTGATGGAGGTATGGCCATCAAGCTCTTGGAGGATGGCCACAGCGATTGCATCGGCAAGGAAGGCCCGCTCTGGGGCCTGAATGACCCATTGCTCCCGCACTTTATCATGTTGGAGGCGATACCCACGGCTGAAACCGGGGCACGAGTCTTCAGTCACGATGGGGGGCGATGCGGGGCTGGGCATAGGGGTCTTTCAGGCGGTTGGGGATGTTAGGGGATGTCTGGCACAAAGGCACCGGGGGGGATGTTGCCTTCTACATAAGCGTGGTCCAGCGCATCCAGAAGTTGCCAGAGGATAGCGCATTTAAACTCTAATGCGTGAAGAACTTCTTGCTGTTGCTCTGGCGTGCGGGCATGGGTTTTGACGTAATTAAGCGCGAAGGTGGAATCCTGCGGGGCTTGGGTGAGACGCGGCTTGAAATAGGCCAAAGTCTCCTCCGAGATATAAGAATAATTACGGAGCATCCCCTCCATACGCTCTCCAATGATGGTGGGGGAGAAAAGCTCCGTTAAGGAGGAGGCAATGGCAGCGAGTATGGAGCGGTCGCGCACAAAGGCTACATAAGCATCTACCGCAAAGAGTGTTGCTGGTAGGAGGCCCTCAAGGCTTTCTACATAAGCATCATCCAGCCCTAATCCGCTCGTCAGCTTTAGCCAGCGTGCAATCCCGCCGGGGCTGGAGGCGGTGCCGTCATGGTCTTCAATACGGCGTCGCCATTCCCGGCGGAGTTCAGTCGTGGGGAGGCGAGCGAGGAGGGTTGCGTCTTTTTTGGGAATCTGCGCTTGGTAGTAATAGCGGTTTAAGGCCCAGGCTTGGAGCTGCCCTTTGGTCAGCTTGCCTTCATACATCGCTTTATGGAGCGGATGTTGGCGGTGATAGCGTTCTGCCCCGATGGCACGGAGGCGGGCTTCAAGTTCATCTGGTGTGAGGAGAGTGCTCATGATTCGGCCTTTAGTTGAAAGCGCATCCCATCTTCCCCCACAATCCAGCCAGCTTGTTTAGCAGTGTGATGTTGGGGGCTATCATCTAGTAAGATGGGGTTGGAGTTATTGATATGGATGAAGACCTTCTGCGGCTTCGTGCAATGGGCAAATTGCGCGAGGGGGCCATCGGCTTCATTTACAGAGACATGGCCCATGCGATGCCCGCTTTTGGGGCTTAGCCCGGCGCGAATCATCTCATCATCATGCCAGAGTGTGCCATCAAAAAAGAGAAGGTCTGCATGGCTGACACGCTCTTTAAGGGCGGGGGTGATTTCCGCACAGCCGGGGATGAAAAGCATCGTTTTCTGCCCATCAGAGAGGGCAAGGCCAAGCGTATCATCGGGTTTTGTGCCTTCATGCTCCACATAAAGCGGGGCTTTGCCCGGCACGGTAAAGACTTCCAGCATCAAACCAGAAGGAGAACCATCTTTCAGCAAGAGCGGCACAGGCGCACCCTCGGTGAGGGGGAGGCGGGGGATGATGCTGCGATCTAGGGCTTCAAAAATGGGGTTGCGGTCGAGTTGAGCGAGAGTGGAAGGGCTGCCCATAAGGGTGAAAGGTTCACGCTCGCGGAGGGTGAGCAGCCCGGTAATGGCATCAATTTCCGCCCCAGCAAGGATGACCCCTTGGATGGGGGTACCGCGCATAGCCCCTGTTTGATGTAAAGCCGGGGTAGCGAGAATCTGCTGGCGGAGGTCTGGTGAGGCATTGAGGAGGAACCAATGCTGCCCATCCCCACTTACGGCGAGGGAGGCTTGCGTGCGGGCTTTGGCCTTTTTGCCTTCTCTGGCGAGGAGGCAGCCTTTTGCGGCGGAGTTCCATTGTGGGAAGCCTCCCCCCGCACCGGCCCCTAAAATAATGACATCAAGCATGAGGATGGCCTCTTATGGTTGTGTCTGGCTGATGCGCCGATACCGTTTTGAGCCTGTATTATGACTACGCAGCTTTGGGGAGGCGCATGGATAGGGTGGCAGGCTGTAAAAAGGGGCCTACCACCCTAAACGCATGGCTGCGGAGAGGTTATTTCGTCTCGCCGCAGACATAAGAGTTGATTTCGCCGCCCAAGGGGATTTCGGTTACTTTCGGTGTGTTCCATGCCATGATGGTACTCCTTATGTAGCGTGACTTGTGCAAGGCTGCACAAGGGTGAGCGTGTCCCTTCTTTAGGGAAGCTCCCCATTGGGAGGATAAAGCAAACTTAACCAAAAAGGCCAGTAGAAACCGCAGCGTAACGTAAAACTATCGTGTTTAGCCTGATAAAGGGGTTGCTGGTCATGGGGCTTTTTTTCTGGCACATGAGGCGGATTATAAAATATCAAGCGAGGGGATGTTATGGCAAAGCCATCACGGCGGGGTGTGTGTTTGGTTATTTCTGCGCCTTCAGGGGCGGGAAAATCCACCATAGCGCAAGCTCTGCGTGAGGCCGATCCGACTATCTTTACCTCTATTTCTGTCACAACGCGCGCACCTCGCCCCGGTGAGGAAGAAGGGGTGCATTATTACTTCCGTGATATGCCAACCTTCCGCCGCATGGCCGAAGCGGGGGAGTTGCTGGAATGGGCAGAAGTGTTTGGCCGTGGCTATGGCACCCCCCGTGCCCCGTTAGAAGCTGCTCTTGCCGCTGGGCGGGATGTGATTTTGGATATTGATTGGCAAGGCCATCGTCTGATGCGTCAGGCCATGGCAGATGATGTAGTGGGGTTGTTTGTTCTACCGCCCTCTTTGGAGGAATTAGAAGCCCGTTTACGGGGGCGTAAGACCGATGGCGATGCGGAAATTGCCTCCCGCATGAAGGCCGCTATGGGCGAGATGTCTCATTGGCCAGAGTTTGATTATGTGTTGGTCAATGATGATTTGGATAAAGCGGTTGCGGAGGCACGGTCTGTCCTTGTGGCGAATCGGCTAGCCCGTGCCCGCAGGAAGGACCTAGAGGCTCTCTGGCCTGTAGCGGGGTAGGCTGGGCTTTGCTAAGCTGGGGAGGTTATGTGAGCAGGAGCGTAAATGATGAGTGAAACGCAGGTAAAAACGCCGCTTATTCTGGCCCTCCCAAAGGGGCGGATTCTTAAAGCTTTGCGCCCTGTGTTGCATCATACAGGCTTTGAACCAGCACAAGATTGCCTTGATGAGAGCAGCCGCCGTTTGCGTTTTCCGACCTCTAGCCCGGATTTGGACGTCGTGCGGGTGCGGTCTTTTGATGTTGCTACCTTTGTGGCTTATGGCGGGGCGGACATTGGCGTCTGCGGGGCTGATGTGCTGATGGAGTTTGACTACCCCGACCTTTATGCCCCGCTAGACCTTGGGATAGGCGGGTGTCGTATCGCTGTTGCGCGGCCTAAAGGGAGTGGGGAGGATGAGCCGCCAGAGGGGCGGTCCCGCTTGCGTGTGGCCACAAAATATCCGGCCATTGCGCGGCGTCATTTTGCCTCGCGCGCGGTGAATGCGGAGATTGTGCATCTCCATGGGGCGATGGAGCTTGCCCCAGCCCTTGATATGGCCGATGTGATTGTGGACCTTGTCGATACCGGCTCGACCTTGCGGGCTAATGGGTTGGAGGAGGTTGAGACGATTGCGCATATTACAAGCCGGTTGATTGTAAATCGTATCGCCTTAAAGACGCGACCGGAGGAAGTCGGGCTTTTGATTGAGCGTTTCCGGGCGGCTGTGGCGCAATCTATGCAGCAAGGGGAGTGTGCTTGATGAAGCGTCTTGATACCGCATCGTCAGAGTTTAAGGCGCATTTAAAGGCGGTTTTGGCTCGCCGGGGAGAGCAAAGCGGCTCTGTCGCAGAGCCTGTGCGTGCGATTCTGGCAGATGTGCAAAAGCGGGGTGATGAGGCCCTTTGTGCTTATACAGCGCGGTTTGACCGCCTCACATTGGAGGCAGGGCAGCTACGCATTAGTGAGGCAGAGATTGCCGAAACCGCTGCGCGTGTTGCGCCGGAGACAAAGGAGGCTCTGGCCTTTGCAGCAAAGCGGATTCGGGCCTTTCATGAAGCGCAGCTCCCTAAAGACCTTGATTATACGGATGAGGCAGGCTTGCGTTTGGGGATGCGCTGGACACCGCTCGATGCGGCAGGGCTTTATGTCCCCGGTGGGAAGGCGGCTTATCCCTCCTCTGTGTTGATGAATGCTCTACCAGCGCATGTTGCGGGGGTGAAGCGGTTGGCGATGTGCGTGCCAACGCCAGATGGCGTGCTGAATCCGCTCGTGATGGAGGCCGCGCGCCTTTGTGGTGTGACGGAGATTTACCGTGTTGGCGGGGCGCAAGCGGTAGGGGCTTTGGCCTATGGCACGCAGAGCATCGCCCCGGTGGACCGTATCGTAGGGCCGGGTAATGCGTTTGTAGCAGAGGCGAAGCGGCAAGTTTTTGGCCATGTGGGGATTGATAGCATCGCCGGGCCATCCGAGGTTGTGGTGGTCGCGGATGGGAAGAATGACCCGCGCCTTGTCGCGATTGACCTCCTCGCCCAAGCTGAACATGATGAGCAGGCACAATCAGTGCTGATTACGCAGGATGAAGCCTTTGCTGATAAGGTCATCGCTGCGGTTGAGGCGGAGTTAAAGACCCTTCCCCGTGCAGATATTGCGCGGAAAAGTTGGGCAGATTGCGGGGCTGTGGTGATTGTTCATAGCGAAGATGAGGCTGCTGATGTGGTGAATGAGTTCGCCCCAGAGCATTTGGAGGTGCTGTTGGATGAACCACGGGCCTTTAGCCAGAAGGTCCGCCATGCAGGGGCTATCTTTATGGGGCGGTTCTGCCCAGAGGCCGTAGGGGATTATGTTGGTGGGCCGAATCATGTTCTGCCGACAAGCCGCACGGCCCGTTTTGCCTCTGGCCTTTCGGTTTATGACTTCCTGAAACGGACAACCTCTATCGAGACAGATATGGAAGGGTTGAGACAGGTCGGCCCTGCTGGGGTGATTTTGGCACGGGAGGAAGGGTTAGATGCCCACGCCCTCAGCCTCTCTGAGCGTTTAAAGAAGGGCTGATGTTAAAAAGGGCCGCTCCTTTGATGAGGGCGGCCTTTTTTGATGGGGTTACCCGCGGAAGAAGTCCAACATCATGGCGTTAAAGCTGGGGGCATCTTCCACATGCAGCCAATGGCCGGTATTGGGGATGGTCTTGACCTCCGCTTTGGGGAAGTAATCCTGAATGACAGCATGATGATGGGGCTTGATGTAAGGTGAATCCCCGCCACGGATAAAGAGGGCAGGGCCGTCCCATGTTTTGCCGCTAAAGGCTTCGACTGGCCATTCCTGAATCACGGGGAAGCTAGCGACAATATCTGTCACACCGATATTCCATTGGGCAGGGTCACCGGGGGTGATGTGCTGGGCAATGAGCTCGCCTACGGAGGGGTCATCGGTGAGGTCATGAAGGAACTTGCGGATTTCGGCATGGCTGCTGAGGGCAGGAAGCGGCGTATGATAAAGCTGTTGGGCAAGGTCATGCTGGCCATGAATCATCGTATCGGGGGCGATGTCGGCGATGAGCAGCTTTTCAATACGTTCCGGGGCGGTCAGCGTGGTGGCCATGGCTGTTTTCCCGCCCATGGAATGGCCTACGAGATGGGCTTTCTCAATACCGAGTGCATCCATGCTTTCAAGTACATCTTTGGCCATTTCCGGGTAGGAGATGGGGGCGTGGTCGCTCTCGCCATGGCAACGGAGGTCAAAAGCAACCGTGTTAAAATAAGGGCTAAGGGCCCGTTGTAGGATGCCCAAGTTACGCGCCCGCCCAAAAACACCATGAAGCAGAACGACCGTTGGCGCATTATCAAGGCCTGTTTCATTGCGAATAAGGGAAGCGAGCTGCATGACTGTAACCCTCTAACGGACTGAAATTATGAGAAGAACCGCCGCTTATAGAGTTATTACGGATAAAATCAATCCTATATTCCCTATGAGAGCTATTACAACGAGTTTAGGTTTTGGAGATTATTTTAAAAAGGTAACATATTAAGTGTTCTTATCTGTTTCAAAGAGGTTCATCGGTAGGGGGTAGTTGTGCTGATGGGGTATAATATGCCCTAAAGGGATAAAGTCCGTTTTGCTTGTTCGTCTTATGGATGAGATATTACCGAGGAGGCCCCATGGCATGCACTACATATCATCCCGAAACATTAGCCCTGCATGCTGGTTGGCGGGCTGACCCGGTGACGGGGTCTGTCGTGCCACCTATCCATCAGACGACCTCTTATCAATTTGAGAGCAGCCAACAAGCGGCGGACCGGTTTGCGCTGAAGGATGTGGGGATGATTTATTCCCGCCTGACAAACCCAACAGTTGATGTGTTTGAAAAACGCATGGCCGCGTTAGAGGGGGCAGCAGCGGCTGTAGCGGTGGCGTCTGGTCAGGCGGCATCGGCTGTAGCGGTGCAAAATCTCGCGGAGGTTGGGGATAATATCGTCAGCGGGACAGACTTATATGGGGGGACGTGGAATCTCTTTGCCCATACCCTCAAGATGATGGGTATAGAGGTGCGTTTTGTGGACCCATCCGACCCGGCAGCCTTTGAAGCGGCAAGTGATGAGCGGACGCGGGCATGGTATGTAGAAACTTTGCCGAACCCGAAATTGATTGTCGCTCCCATGGCAGCGATTGCCAAAGCGGGGCGCGCCTTGGGGATCCCTCTGATTGTTGATAATACGGCCACCCCGTTATTGGCACGTCCCTTAGCGCATGGTGCGGCGATTGTGGTGTATTCGGCGACCAAATATATTGGCGGGCATGGGACCTCTATTGGTGGGTTAGTGATTGATGGTGGGCAGTTTGAATGGGGGCAGCGTCACCCGTTGCTCACACAGCCAGACCCAAGCTATCATGGGGCGATTTGGACGGAGGCTGCTCGTCCTTTAGGGCCAGTTGCATATGCGCTGCGGGCAAGAGCGGTATTGCTGCGCGATGGTGGGGCGGCTCTTTCGCCCTTTAATGCCTTCCAGCTTTTGCAAGGGGTGGAGACCTTACCACTGCGGATGCCGCGGCATTGCGAGAATGCGCTAAAAGTGGCGCAGTTTTTGCAGGGGCGTCCTGACGTGCAGCGCGTTATCTACCCCGCCTTGCAGGAGGGTGAGGCACGGCAGCGTGCGGAAGCTGTTTTGCAGGGGGGCTTTGGCGGGCTTGTCGGCTTTGAGCTTTCTGGCGGGCGTGAGGCAGGCCAACGTTTTATTGATGCGTTGGAGCTGTTTTATCATGTCGCTAATATTGGCGATGCGCGGAGCCTTGCGATCCATCCTGCCTCTACAACCCATGCGCAGTTGAGCGAGGCGGAGCAAAAGGCGGCAGGGGTCTCCCCCGGCTATGTGCGGTTGTCGATTGGATTGGAGCATCCAGAGGATATTTTGGCAGACTTAACGCAGGCTTTGGGGCGTGCTGCTGGGTAAGGGGGGGGGATTTCTTGCTCGGGGCCCCTTGGCAAGAGAGGCTTTACAGCGCAGGGTGTGCAGGGTTTGACCCCATTGGGAGAAAAAGGGAGAAGATTATGTCCACACCAGAAAGTCGTCTCGCTGCGTTAAATATTGAGCTTCCCGTTGCCGCTGCCCCTGTGGCGAATTACCTCCCTGTTGTGCGGACGGGTAATTTATTGGTTGTCTCCGGGCAGTTGCCATTAGTGGATGGTAAATTGCTGATTACTGGTAAGTTGGGTGGTGAAGTCTCCAATCAAGCAGGGACAGCATGCGCACGAGCATGTTTTATCAATATTCTGGCCCAGCTTAATACGGCTTTGGGGGGTGATCTTTCCCGTGTGCGGCGGGTTGTGCGTCTTGGTGGTTTTATGGCCTGCACGCCTGATTTTACCGATCATGCTGCTGTGATGAATGGGGCTTCTGACCTTGCTGCTGCGGTGTTTGTTGGGGAGGTTGGCCAACATGCCCGCTCGACCGTTGGTGTGCCGAGCTTACCGCTGAATGCCCCGGTAGAAGTTGAAGCGATGTTTGAAGTCGCTTAAAGAGGGCTTCTTTTTGGTAGGTTGGTTGTTATGGAAGGGCAGCCTGCCAGAATCATCTGCCAGATTTTAATGAAAGGATGACTGATTCGATGAGTGATACATTACCTGATCGCCTCTCTATCTACCCTGATAGCCCTTATTATAATGAGGAGATATTGGGCCGCGGCATAGGTGTGCGCTTTAAAGGGGAAGAAAAGACCAATGTTGAGGAATATTGCGTGAGTGAGGGGTGGATTCGTGTCTCTGTAGGGCGGTCTTTAGACCGGCGGGGCCGGCCGATGACGTTAAAGCTGAATGGCCCTGTTGAAGTCTGGTTTAAAGGTGAGGCGGCGTCCTGATTAGCCCCTCTAACATAAAGGATTAAAGCGTGCCTGAGGCAGACTATATGCCCGTTGAGGATGCGGCGCGTGGTGCTGTGGCTGTACCGGCGCGGGCAAGCTTCTGGCTGAGGCGGTTTTTAGCCTTTATTGGCCCCGGCTATATGGTTGCCGTGGGGTATATGGACCCCGGTAATTGGGCCACAGACCTACAAGGTGGGGCACGGTTTGGGTATCGCTTACTATCGGTCATCTTGCTGGCCAATATTATGGCGGTCCTGCTCCAAGCCCTTGCGGCACGGTTAGGGATTGTAACAGGGCGTGACCTTGCCCAAGCCTGCCGCGATTGGTTACCACGTTGGGCAAATATCCCCCTGTGGCTGACTTGTGAAGTCGCCATCATTGCGTGTGATTTAGCCGAGGTTATCGGCACGGCTGTTGCGTTGAACTTATTGTTTGGCCTTTCCATCATGGCCGGGACGTTAATTTCCGTTTTGGATGTTTTTCTCGTCTTATTGCTCATGCAGCGTGGGATGCGCGCGCTGGAAGCTTTTGTGATAACCCTTTTGGGGATTATTGCCGTGTGCTTTGGCATACAGCTTGTGGCGGCATCCCCGTCTATCGGGGGGATTTTAAAAGGCTTTGTGCCATCGCCACATATTTTGACGAACCCCGATATGCTGTATGTGGCGATTGGGATTATTGGGGCTACGGTTATGCCTCATAATCTTTATCTCCATTCCTCTTTGGTAAAAAGCCGCTCCTACCCGCGTACGGTGGAAGGGCGGCGAGATGCGCTGCGCTGGGCGACATGGGATAGCACATTGGCTTTAACGCTGGCTTTGTTCATCAATGCTGCGATTTTAATTGTGGCTGCGGCGGCGTTCCATGGCACGAAATATCAAAATGTGGCTGAGATTAGCGATGCGTGGCGGCTGCTTTCGCCCGTGTTGGGCTTTGGGCTGGCCTCGACCTTATTTGCCGTAGCGTTGCTTGCGGCAGGCACAAACTCCACCGTTACAGGGACGTTAGCAGGGCAAATCGTGATGGAGGGCTTCCTTCACTTACGGTTGCCCTATTGGGTGCGGCGACTCATCACCCGTGGCATAGCTGTGTTGCCCGTTATTGTTATTGTTGCTCTTTATGGGCAGGGGAAGGTGGGGGATTTGCTCGTATTGAGCCAGATTGTCCTTTCCATGCAGTTGCCCTTTGCGATGATTCCGCTTGTTTGGTTTGTCTCAAGCCGGCAGAAGATGGGGGCGTTTCGTCTTACGCCCTTATGGGCTGTTTTAGCGTGGTTTGTGGTGCTGGTGATTGTTGGGTTGAATGTAAAATTACTAAGCGATGCCCTGTTTTAGGCGCGTGTTGGTAGGTGATGGAAGGCCCGGTCAAACCATGTTAGCCCGTGGCGTGTCCCATCATCTATTGTAATGGCATGCACCCGGCAGATGAGGACGTCATGCGTGCCGATGGTGTGTGTATTCTCTATCGTACAATCAAGCGTGGCCAGCGCGCCGTCTAATAAGGGGGAGCCGAGCGGGCCGGGGTGCCATTGCCCGCATGTGAAGCGTTCTGTCGCGGTGAGTTGGTTATTAGCAAAGGCGCAGGCGAGATCATCATGGCCTTTACCGAGGATGTTAATGCCGAGTTTTTTGTTGGTCAAAAAGGCCTCATGCGATGCGTTAGCACGATTAAAGCAGACCAATATTGTGGGCGGGGTATCGGTAACACTCGTTATGGCGGAGACTGTTAAGCCATAACGCCCCGCAGGGCCATCAGTGGTAACGAGTGTAACAGGTGAGCCAAGGCGACTCATAGCATTGCGAAAGATAGCCTGCATGGGGGAGACTTTCAGGGCAGAATAAATAGGACTAAAGAAGGACGGATAAGGGGTTTATCAAGGCTTTTTTGTAAATCCAAGAGTGAAAACAGCTGTTAGTCTTTTAAGGTGAGGGGGAAAGGGGCATTTCTGCCCCTATCAAGTTAGTAAGTGAGGGTGAGGGAGGATTGGTAATAGGTTGCATCATGTGCGCCAGCTTGGTGCATGGCGTGGGATGTAAGGAAGCGGACGACATGATGATCCCAGGTTAAATGAGGGCCAAGGCGTAAGCTTGCTGCCATTTGTGGGGCAATCCCGACAAAGGAGTCGTAGTTATAAGCATTATATCTCCCGGAGGTGAATTGCCGTTGGAAGATGTTACGCCCATAGATGGAGTATGTGTCATCCCCCGTATTGTAACGCCAATAAATGGGTAGTTTGAGTTGGAAGGTTAGATAGTTGGTGGGGGAGAAGCTCGCCTTTGGGGCAAAGTCGATCAAGTTTTGCCCGGTGAGGTAATTGGTGGGGTCCAGATAATTCGTGTTTACACCGAAGGGTTCGATATAGGTGTTCACACTGCCTGTCGTCCCGCGTGCGCCACCGCCGGAATAAGCATCGCCCTGCACACCGATGGTAGGATGCCACATAACATGGCGGAAATGGTAATCCACCGTGCCATTCATGGACCACGCATTTACATGGCGGTTCATTTTATCATAATGGTTTGCGGCGTTATAAGATTGATAGAACCGCCCCTGCTGATACGCTCCCCCAAAGGAGAAGCTGATAGGCCCGGCCTCCCCATGCCACCGCATGCCAAAGTTATTGCGTTTGGTGTGGCCTAATGCGGAGGCATTATACATCACTGTTTGCTGGGCAGGCCCGCCGTTAAGCTCATAGCCATAATAGAAGATGTTGATGAAGGAATATCCTGCCTCCCCAAGGAAGTGGAAATCCGGCGGCGCATAGGTGATGTTAGCCCCATAAAGGCGGGTTTTATAATCAAGTGTGTCGTGGAAAAGGGAGTTCCCCCCACGGAAGCTATCTGTATGGTTGTTCTTTGTATTGATGAAATAAAAACCATCAAACCGGACGCGGTTCCAATGCTCGTAAATGCGGAACCCATCCCAGCTGAGTGGGACATTCAGCACATCGCGATTACCGATCATATAGTCAGGCGCATCAAGGAATTGCTGCCGCCCAAAGATGAAGCCGCCATGCCCTCCAACAGCATTGCCGCTAAGCTCTACAAACGCTTGTTGAAGGTCTAAGTTTTTACGGAAGGTGCCATCATAGCTATAGCCGCGCCACCCACCAGCATCAGCGTTAATAAGTTGGCCAAAGAAGCGTACATGCTGGCCAAAATGGAGGTCCGCACTCCAAAGATTACGGACAGCAAAGCGGCCAGAGTTAAAGGGGCGGGCCTTCATGGAGGTGGTAGGGTCAATCGCTGCACCAAAGACAGGCCGCCTATCGTACCAGTTATTCAGCCGCGTTTCCCCAGCAAGGCTAAGCCAGATGGAGCCGCTATCATTAAGCTTCATGTGCTTATAGCTATCAAAAGGGTCGCCACGGTCACAAAGGCCGGTTTTAGGCTGGCTGATGCTATCCATCCCCGCTGGGGTACCATATTGGGAGACGGGGCCGAAGCCTGTCTCACTCCCATCCCCACGAGCCCAAATGCCATAAGGGTTAGATTGGGGGGCTTCAGCCGGACAGCCGCCCGGTGCTGTGTGCATGATGCGGTCGAGGATGCTGCGTTTTAGCTGTGAAGAATCGGTACTAGCGGGAGTTGTGCTGCTTGCTTCAGCATGAGCAGGTGACAGTGTGGTGCCCAGGCCAGCTGTCAGGAGCGTGGTGTAAAGGACGATATGGGGAAAGGGTCTTTTGGGCATTACATGGGACCTTGTTATGGTTTTTACGGCCCCAGAAGATGATTAAAATGAGGTTAGAACATTGATTTAACGCAAAAGTTCTTCAAAGAGACTCATCAAATAAACCTCTTACAGAGATATGGATTACCGATTAATAAAGGGGCTTATGAAAAACCCCTTATAATCAGCCAGTTTTCTCAAAAGAGGTTTATTTTAAGTCCTCTTTTTCCCCCGGTAAGAGGGCGGGGATAAAGACAAGTGAGCAGATGAGCGTGCAGGTGAGGGAGAGAAGTAAAAGCCGCCCCATACTAGCGGTGCCCGGATGGATGGAGGCTGCTAAAGAGCCAAAGGCGGAACCAGTTGTCAGGGCAGAGAATAAAACCGCTCGTGCTGTGGGGGAGGAAAGGGGATTATGCAACCCTGCACGCCAGTTCATGACGAAATAGATGTTAAAGGACACCCCGACCCCTAGCAAAAGGGGTAAGGCGATGATGTTCGCGTAATTGAGTTGCTCCGGCACCGTGATGACGAGAATCACCGTGAGAAGTGAGGAGAGGAGCAAGGGCAACAGCACGAGGAGGCTATCGAGCACGCGGCGCAATGTGATGAGTAAAATCAGCGCAATGGCGATAATGGCGCAGATAGCTGCGGTAATAAAGGCGTGTGTGATGGTCTGGGCACTGGCGATAATCTCCAAAGCTGGGCCGGAAATATCAGGGGTGACCGTCTCTAGCTCATTGACGAAGCGATGGAGCGTCTTGGTCTCGGACATTTGTCCTTTAGGGTGAATGACCAAACGATAGGCCCCGTTAGAGGCAATATAGTCGGCACGGATATGGGCCGGGATGCTCTGCATCGTAATGGACGGTGGGGGGACTAGGAGCGTTTTAAGCTGGTTAAGCTCTGCGGGGAGGAAGTGGGTGAGGGCCTCATTGGTGGAGAGCAATGTGGCATCAGGGGCGGTAGAGAGGCGTAAAAGCGCATTATGTAAAGCAGCGAGGGCGGGGGTTAATTTACCGTCTAACCCATCAAAAGAATGAGCGGCTTTAAGGGCTGCTTGGCGGAGTTCCGCGGCGGAAGGGGGCGGGGCTGGGTGGTTAACATCTAAGGTAGGGAGGATGATGTCGCCTGCATCATGGATGAGCTGGATTTTAGCGTCTTGGTCATCGGGGACGAGGGCCCCAAGCCAGAGGACATCATGTACGCTTTCGAGCTTGTTAAAGGCCGCCGCTTGGCGTGCAGCGGTAGCAATGTCTGGGGTGAGGACTTGGGCATTATACGGGGTTGTGAGGGGGTTTTCCTCCAGTAGATTAAGGGCCTTCATGCCCTCTGTGTCAGGCTTTTTGGTATGGAGGGGGTCGGCATCAAAGCTCAGGCGTGGGATGAGGCAAAGCCCGATAAGGCCGAGCACCCCAAAAATGCTCAGAACAGGGGTGCGATAACGCTGTAAAGCGCGGTCTATCGGCAGGAGAGATGTAAAGCCCGTGCTGCTCGCCCCCGGTTTGGCGCGGAAGGCCATCAGCAAAGCGGGTAGAAGAGTCAGGGTGCAGAAGAAGGCGATGATCATCCCGCCCCCAGCAATAAGCCCTAATTGGGCAACCCCTACAAAATTCGTGGGTGTGAAAGCGAGGAAGCCCGCCGCTGTTGCTAGGGAGGCAACAAAGATTTGCGGGCCACTCTCTTTGCCGGTGCGCTCTAAGGCTGCAAGGGGGGCGAGGGGTTGGTTCTGCTCATCCTTTTGGCAGCGGAAGCGCACACCAAATTGAATGGCGAAATCGACCGCAATTCCAACGAATAAGATGGCAAAGGCGACCGAAATCATATTCAAGGTGCCGACAATTAAGGCTGCAAACCCTGTTGTGAGTAACAAGCCAATGATGAGCGTCAGGAGGATGGGGATAGCAACGCGCAATGTCCGCACGGCAAGGATGAGCCAAAGCGCAACAAGGGCGAAAGAAATGATAAGGCCGATGACCATCCCTTGGGCAACGGTGGAGAACTCCTCATCACTGAGTTTCGCTTCCCCGGTGATGAGCGCATGGGTCCGCCCTGCTTTGACGCTGGGCAGTGTGTTTAAGGCCGCACGCATGGCTTTTGTGGCGGCCTCTGAGGGCTCAAAGGAGGAGAAATCAGGCCGTGGATGGGTGACGACAAATTGGTAATGCCCGCCAAGGTCGCTCAAACCACCGGAGAGTAATTTCTCCCAAGAGAGGGGGGCGGCTTGGCCTGTCATGCCTTGCTCTAATGTATGGGTTAGGCCATCAAGAGCGGTATTGAAGCTAGCAGGGATGGGTTGGCCAGTTTTAAGGGCTGTTGCCATAAGGCCGAAGGTGCCAAAGAGGCCGCGCGCAGAAGGGTCGGCAGCTAAGGTACCGAGGAATGGTTGTGCGGCGATGATGGAATCGAGCAGGGGTTCTAGCTCTTTTGTATCGATAAAGAGGAAGGCATTACGGGTATAGAAAGGGTCAGCATCAGGTTGGCTGACTTTATCGAAATGCTCATGGTCTTGTGCGAGGATGGCGGCAAGATCGTGCGCTGCCTCGCGCCCTTCTTCAGGCGTAGCGGAGCTGATGATGGCGACGAGGGTGTTCTTCTCGCCGGGGAAAAGTTCTTCTAATTGATGGTTTTTTTGCTTCCAAGGGAGGGTATCGGCAAAGAGCTTATCGGTCTCGGTTGTGATGCCGAGATGGTTAAGGCTAAGCCATACCGAGCCAGCGCATAACAAGGTAAAAATGGTCAATACAAGGGCGACATGGCGGCCACAAAACGCATTGAGACGGTTTGTCAGCGTGGAAAGCATGGCAGTGTGATCCTCTTTTACCCTTGTGTAATAGGCTGGATATTGGCCCATTCTAGCCTTGTGGATGAAGGCAGTAGTAGCGCGATAGGGCGGGATTTTCCATAGCGTGCGGTTTCCCCTTTTAGGAGAAAGGCCTCATCTAAGGTAAGATGATTGCAAAAGGAGTGTGCGGTGTGGCTTGGCGGGCACAGCCTTTCTAGGGCAGAATGAGCGTATGACTTGGACATTAGACGGCATAGCCGAGCATGAAACGATTATTCGCCATAGTGTGTTCCGCGCTATGGCCGCCCCTGTGGAGGATGAAGCCGGGGCGATGGCCTTTCTGGCCCAAGTGGCTGTGCCAGAGGCAACGCATAATTGCTGGGCGTTTCGTGTTGGGGGGCGGTACCGTGTTTATGATGATGGGGAACCCTCTGGCACGGCAGGGCGGCCTATTCTCTCTGCGATAGAAGGGCAGGATTTTGAGGGGGTTATGGTCGTTGTCACCCGCTGGTTTGGGGGGGTGAAGCTTGGGGCTGGGGGGCTGGTGCGGGCCTATGGCGGGGCAGCAGCAGCTTGTTTGCGTGAGGCAGCAAAGAGTGAGTGGGTCGAGCGGGTTCGGCTAGGCTTCCACTGTCCTTTCCCGATTTATGCGGAGGTAGAGGCCAAATTACCGGGATGGCGCGTGGAGGTGCGCGATTGTACTTTTGGTGCGGCAGGGGCCGTGATGGAGCTGGCTGTCCCCGTGCAAGCGCGTGAGGAGGTTGAGGCATGGCTGAGGGACCTCACACGCGGGCAAGAGCCTATCCGTGTATTGGATGATGAGCCGGACTAAGGGGTGTCTTGTTGAGCCGCCTCTTTTTTATCCTCACGTTTTAATTCGTCAGGTGAAGGGCCTTTGGCCTCCGGGGCGGAATAGCGGGGTACGCGGCCATGATGGCCAAAATTGACGATGCGCGCTTCCCGCAGGCCATGATGAGAGACGAGGAAGCGGGCGAGTTGCAACGCAATAGCCGCCCCCATAAAAGGCCCGACAAGATATATCCATATCCCATGGAGGTTATGGGCTAAGGTATCGGGGGCTAAGGTCCGCATAAAATTGGTGCTATTGCCAGAAAAGCCGGAGATAAACGGGTTAGTAATCGCAAAATAAAGCGCGCACATCCATGTGGTAAAATGCTGAAGGCGTGGGCGTGATGCGGTGAAATAAATGACGAGAATCAACCCTGCGGTGGCGATGCCTTCCATCAAAGCGACAAAGCCAAGGCTATAATGGGAAGCGGGGAAGGTCCCTGCATAGTGGATTTGTGTCACAAGAGGCTGCCAGAAGGGCAGGAGGATGCTCAGCCCAAGGCTTGCGAGGAGCGTCCCTGTAAAAGCCCCAATGAGCTGGGCAAATATGTAACCCAGAGCATCTAACCAACGGATTTTCTTGCTTAGGAAGAATGCCAACGTCACAGAGGGGTTGAGATGCGCCCCGCTGACTTTCCCGAAGGGGGAGAGTGTGGCAATCGTCCCCGCTAGGCCGAAGAAGAGGCCAATAAGGGCAGAGCGAAGAATGGGGTAAGGGGCCAGAAAAGCCGCCACAGGGGAGCCATCGGCGGCTAAAATTGTGGTGACGGTAATGCCAAGAAGCAGCATGATGGCCGTAGCGATGGCCTCCATGGCATAGAGCTTCCAATGGAAGGGTTGGTCTGGGTGGGGTTTGCCTTCTAGGGGGCGGTCTGTCAGCTCTCTGCGGGAAAAGCGAATATGCGGCAGACGAATATGAGGGTAGCGAACATGCCGGGCTGTGTAGGTTTTCTTGCGGTCAGTCATGGGAGAATGAACCCAGTGTTAAGACAAGATCATATTGTGGTGGGCATTAGTGTTTCGGGAAGATTGGGGAAAGGTCAAGGGCTGTAAGAGGTTTTTAATGTTTCCCGATTTCATGACCCCGCAGCGGGGGAGAAGCGGCGGACAAGGTCGCTGAGATGGCCTGTTTCGGCAATGGTGAGGGTGGCTGGACCTTTGGGGCGGGCTGTGGCTGTACCTACATGGCGCGGTATGACAGCTTGTTTGAAGCCGAGTTTGGAGATTTCTTTCAGTCGGACTGCTGTTTGGCTGACCTGCCGCACTTCGCCAGAGAGGCCAATCTCCCCAAAATAAGCCTCATGTGGGGCGGTTGGTTGGCCTGTTGCGGCAGAGATGAGGGCTGCTGCAACGGCGAGGTCGGCAGCGGGCTCGTTAATCTTCAGCCCGCCTGTGATGTTGAGATGGACGTCCATACTCCCAAGTTTTAACCCGCAGCGTGCCTCTAACACAGCGAGAATCATACTCAGGCGGGAGCTATCCCAGCCTAGCACGGCCCGCCGTGGGGCCCCATCGCTGCTTTTGGCGGAGAGAAGGACTTGTACCTCCAGCAAAATAGGGCGTGTGCCTTCTAACCCAGCAAAGACAGCAGAGCCTGCGATATTGCCATGCCGCTCCGCAAGGAAAAGGGCGGAGGGGTTGGGGACTTCCCGCAAGCCTGTATCGGTCATGGCGAATACGCCGATTTCATCCGTTGCACCAAAGCGGTTTTTAGCCGCACGGAGAATACGGAATTGATGGCCGCGATCCCCCTCAAAATACAGCACCGCATCAACCATATGTTCCAAAACGCGCGGGCCGGCTAAGGCTCCCTCTTTTGTCACATGCCCAATGAGGATGAGGGCAAAGCCAAGCGTTTTAGCAAGGCGGATAAGCTCAAAAGCACAATTACGCACTTGGGAGACCGAGCCGGGCGCGCTGGCGACACTCTCTAGCCACATGGTTTGGATGGAGTCGATGACTACGACATGGAGGCTGCGATTCTCCTCCAAGGTTGTGGCGATGTCATTGACATTGATAGAGGCTGCAAGGTCTAGCTGGTCTAGGGCTTTAGGGTCTTTATCCAGCTCTAACCGTTGGGCACGGAGGCGGATTTGGTCTATCGCCTCCTCCCCGGAGACATAAAGAACATTATGGTGCGCTTTGGCTAAAGCGCAGGTCATTTGGAGCATGAGGGTGGATTTGCCAATGCCGGGGTCCCCCCCCACCAGCACGACCGAGCCGGGGACAAGCCCACCACCAAGGACGCGGTTTAATTCTGCCATGCTGGTATTAAGGCGCGGTGGGGGCGTTGCTGTGCCATCAAGCCGCGTGGTTTTTAGCCCCGTACCGCGTTTGCCCGGTTGGGCTTTGCTGGGGGTTGGGGTGCTGGCTTCTTCCTCTAGGCTATTCCATTCCCCGCATTGGTCGCATCGGCCTGTCCATTTTGGATAACGGGCATGGCAATTTTGGCAGATAAAGATGCTAGTGGGCTTTTTGGCCATATTAGCCCCCTATTGCTGGTTGGTCCGTCATCGTGGTGGTGATGGGGCCTTCCCGCCGTCCATGCGTGAATTGGTCAACAATCGGGTTGCCACTATTCATGAGGTCCGAGGCGGGGCCTTGCCAGATAATCTTTCCCCCATACAGCATGGCGGCATGGTCCCCAATGCGGCGGGCGGAGGTCATATCATGGGTGATGGTTAGGGCTGTGGAGCCTCGTTGGGTCACACAATCGCTGATTAAACCATCAATCACGGCGGACATGATGGGGTCTAGCCCTGTGGTGGGTTCATCAAAAAAGAGAATATCGGGCTGTCCTGCTAAGGCACGAGCAAGACCAACGCGCTTTTGCATCCCGCCGGAGAGTTCTGCCGGGTTGAGGGGGGCGACATTGGGGCCAAGACCGACTTGAGCTAGGAGGTGGAAGGCCTCTTGCTCCAACTCTGTACGGTGGGGGAGGGCAGTACGGCCATGACGTTTGGCTTTGAGGCCAAAGAGGATATTTTCCATCACACTCATACTATCAAAGAGCGCAGCGTTTTGGAAAAGCATCCCAATGCGTCTTAGCAGCGCATCGCGGCGTTTGGTGGAAGCCCGGAGGATGTCCTCGCCATCAATCTCGATGATGCCTTCATCAGGCTCAATCAAGCCGAGGATGCAGCGCAGCATGAGGGATTTCCCGTTGCCAGAGCCGCCAATAATGACGGTAGAGGCCCCAGCGGGGATGTCTAGGTCAATCCCATTGAGAATGGTGCGGTTGCCGAAGGATTTCTTTAAGCCACGGATGCGGATGCAAGGCTGTTGGGTCATCATGTCCTGTCGGGGCGGGGGTGAGGTAAGGCGCGTCATGCGGTGAAAAAGAGGTCGGTTAAGAGGTAATCAAAAGCGAGGATGAGGATGGAGGCTGCCACAACCGTTGCGGTTGCAGCCCGGCCCACACCTTCTGCCCCGCCGCGGCTATTATACCCCTCGTAGCAGCCCAGCAGAGCGATGAGAAACCCAAAGACAGCCGCTTTTAAAAGCCCGACTAAGACATCATGCGCATGGAGGGCATTATAGGCTGTGTTGATAAAGAGGGCCGGGCTGAAATCCAGCTTGCCTACAGCGACAATAAACCCGCCAGAGACGCCTAAAATATCGGCAATCAATACAAGGAAGGGCAGAGCCAACAAGCCTGCGAGCAAGCGGGGTGTGACGAGATATTTGATAGGGTTTGTTGCTAATGTGCTGAGGGCATCTATTTGGTCGGTCACGCGCATCGCCCCGATTTGGGCGGCAATGGCGGCCCCGATGCGCCCAGCAACCATAAGCCCCGCTAAGACTGGACCCAACTCCCGCGTGATGGAGAGGACGACGATCCCCGCAATGGCGTTTTGAGCATGATATTGGCTAAAGCCACTATAAGATTGCAGTGCAATAACCGCACCGGAGAAAATCGCCGTTAAGGCTACAACAGGGAGGGAGAGAAAGCCAATCTCTAACAAACAGGAGAGGATAATCCGCCCATAAAAAGGTGGACGAAACACCCCAGCGAGGCCACGCAGAGCAAATAAGCTCAAGGTCCCAGCATGGTGCAATGCTTTTAAAATATAACGCCCAAGGAAGATGAAAGGGAGGGTGAATAGTCTCACAAAATTGCCTCTATATTATGCCGACCCTGTGGAGGGGGCGGGTCATTTCGCTATTTGCCCTTGTGGCGTTGGTGTTGGTGTCGCTTGTGGGGCTGTTTGTGGTTGTGTGCCGTTATCAGCCGGTGTTGTGGGAGACGTCATTTTGGGTGGTGTCGCGGGGGGCTGTGCTGCGTTGATAGGCTGTGCCGATGTAGTGCTGGGAGGTGTGGCCTCGTGGGGGGAGAGCGATGCTTTTGGTGTAGCTGTAGGCGTAGGGGCAGGCGTTACATGCGGTAGGGCAGGATTATTCAGCCCCTGAGCTTGGCCATCGGGCTGTAGTGTTGGTGTTGGTTTGGGAGATGGTTGTGTTGCAGGCTCTGCCGGTGTGGTGTGGGAGATGTGTTTTGTTCCCCCATCTTGCACAGTGCCCGTTACTTTATTGAGAGTAACATGAGCGGCATCATTCGTTATAATATTGGCATTATTGACAGTCGCCATGATGGAGGCTTCCGCCTGTTGAGAGCCTGTCAGCGTTACGTTATCAATTTGCCCCTGCGCGATGGAAAGCTGGCTATTATCGGAGAGCTGGGCCGATAGGGCTGAGAGAAGCGCGTTATCAACATCTAGCCGCGCAGCCCCTGTAGCGTTGATTTGCGCGGCACGAGCAAGCTGGAAAATATGGGCCTGCGTTGTGCCGGAGATGGAGAGGTCTAGGGATTCGACATGATCAACATCCAGGGAGGCATCATCTAGATTGCTCTCCAGCGTTGTGAGAGTCCCGCTGATGGTAATGTGCGCTTGAGGGCTGTCATGGAGGGTAAGAGCCGTATCACCAGAGAGGCGCAAGGCCATAACCCCGCCTTTTTGGCAGGCTTTAAGAGCAATATGGAGGTGGCTTTCTGTCCCATCTTTAACGGTTTGGATGGCAGGGGAGAGGCCAGAAGCTGTCTCTAATACCATGCTGTTTTTAAGGGCAGGGTCCACCTTGATATGCACTTGCGCACAAGGGACGCTGAGGTCCAGCTCATCAGCACGGAGAACGGTATGGGTCGCTTCTGTTGCAAAGCTGCTAGCGGCAAAGAGGCCACCGCCCAGTACAGCTCCAACGCAAAGAGCGCGTTTTAGGAACAGAGATAAACAAACCCGGACGTTATGCGTACTCACACAGGGACTCCCGATTGGTAAAATAGCGGCACCGGCCACTTAAAATAGCTGAGCAGATGATAGGGCAATATAGGCCCATCCGTCACCTTTTATCCTGCTGTATTATAAGCAGCCCTTTTGTATGAAGATAGCCTCGTTTAAAAAAGAGGTAAGATTTGCCCGTGGGACCCCTGCGCGATAGGGGTCATCGTGGCTCTTCTGCCATTTTATAGCCAAGCCCGTGATAGTTGAATCCTGCCTTTTGCCAGTCATTTTGGTGCCATATCTGCCGATAATCCACAATGAGCCTCCCTTTCATGGTGGGGGCAATATCGGCAGGGCTAAGGGCTGCAAACTCTGGCCATTCTGTTAGGATAAGCAGCATATCGGCTCCCTCTGCGGCGTGGAGGGCGTTACGCGCGTAGCTGATATCGTGGGGGAGGAGCGGGCGTGCGGCGTTCATCGCCTGGGGGTCATAAACGCGGAGTGTTGCGCCAGCTTCATGCAATAAAGGGAGGATGGTTAAAGCGGGGGCTTGGCGTATATCATCAGTATGGGCCTTAAAGCTCAGCCCAAGCACGGCGATTGTGTAATGGGTGATGTTATGGCCTGCGAGGGCGATGATGCGCTCCGCAAGGCGGCGTTTGCGGGCCTCATTAGCGGCGATGGTGGTCTCGATAAGTTGAGTGGGGGCCCCCGCTTGGCGGGCCGATGTGGCCAAAGCTTGCGTATCTTTGGGAAAGCACGAGCCTCCATAGCCGGGCCCCGGTGTTAAAAAAGCAGGGCCAATGCGGGGGTCTAGCCCCATGCCGCGTGTTACATCGGCAATATGACCACCTGTGGCCTCGCAGAGATCGGCCATTTCATTAGCGAAGGTCACCTTCATCGCGAGGAAGGCATTGGCTGCATATTTTGTGAGTTCTGCACTTTCAATGCCCATAAAAATGAGGCGATTTTGCGGGGTGTGTAAGGGGGCGTAGAGGGCCTCTAGCAGGGTGCGGGCATGGGAGGCGGTTTGTGCCTCATCTTCTAACCCGATGATGACGCGGTCAGGCTGCATGAAGTCGTTAATCGCATGGCCCTCGCGGAGGAATTCTGGGTTGGAGGCGATATGAAACGTAAGGTCAGGCCGGGTGGTGCGGAGGATATGCGCGACCTGCCGCCCTGTCCCCACTGGCACGGTGGATTTGGTGACAACGAGTAGATTATCGGGCGCATGAGCTGCAATCATGCGCGCTGCGGCATAAACATAGCTTAAATCAGCATGGCCGCTCCCCCGCCGTGTGGGGGTGCCCACGGCAATAAACACCGCCTGACTGTCGCGCAGGGCCGGGGCTAAATCCTGTGTGAAGGTGAGCCGCCCGGCTTGTTGTTGTTGGGTAATGAGGGCCTCTAACCCCGGCTCATAAAGTGGGACTTGCCCAGCTTGGAGACAGTCTAGCCGTTGGGTGTCACGCTCTATGATGGTTACATTCGCCCCAAAGGCCGCCAAACACGCCCCCGATACAAGCCCGACATACCCGCCGCCAATCATGGTAATGTGCATGGGGGCCTCCTGCTTGTGGGATTGTGAGTAAGAATGGGTGCCGTTAGGTTTTGTCAGTTGTAAGCCATGCTGGCTAGAGGGATTTTGCACGCTCCTTAGTTAAAAGGTTGGTAGCGAAGGGACATAAAGACCATATCGGCATCGCTTTTGGGTTTGCCGCCAAGGCCGGAGAAAGCTTGTATATGGGTGTGCGCATATTGCCCGCCGACAAAGAGTGTGCCGTAATCACCCTTCGCAGCTGTGTACCAAAAGCCCCCTGTTGCTTGGGCGACTGTGTGGATATTGCCTGAGGCGGCGCAATTTGTTGCGAGTTCGGTAGAGCAGCCGCGCATATCAAAGTTGCGATTGCCATAGCCGTAATGGTTGCTGCCTTCATCAAAAGCACGGCGGCTTAGGATGTTCTCTGCCCCAGCATAGGAGTAGAGCTTGAGGTTCTTCATAGGGTTGCCATAAAGGCCCAGGAGGATACTGGCCTCTGGTAAGGCGGTTACACCACCTGTGCGGTTATAGGTATAATCGGGCATATTGGTTGAGCCATAACGGCCCAGCCCTGTCCCGACTAAGCCAGAAGCCTGGAAATAGAGTTTTTTATCAATAAGAGGTAGGACCATCCCCCCACCACCGCCCCCGGCGATTGTGGTGTGGTTGGAGCCAGAGCCAACCGTGCTATTGCGGTCTCGGAAGAAGCGCATCACCCCTGTGAGTTCATAATGTCCCCAACCGGGGTCAGCTGCGACTTTGGCAATGAGGTCTGGTGCGGGGTCGCTGGTATAATAGGTGGAAGGGTTGTTGACATTTGTACCGGTGAGGCGGTCAGTCGTGGTGCAATGATGAGCCGCTGTGGAGCAAGGTGAGACACCAGCGGGGACAGAGCTTGGATTCTCGATGGAGAGACCAGCGGCGTAGCGTTCATGCGGACCAAAGGTTTTCACAACGCGGAATTGGGCGTTACGCGTCCAATTAAAGCCAGGGACATATTGGGCTTCGATCACCATAGGGGTTTGTTCATCACGGGCGAACATGCCTTTGTTAAAGAGTGTGATGAGCGACCAGCTTTGCCCGCCGAGGATGTACCAGCCATCAGCACTATCTTTTAGCTCCCCATACACAACGCGGGCACGCAGAACGTAAGAGTTGGATTGCCGCGAGTTGGAGGATGACCCCGCCCCTTGGAAGTCCGTCTCCACATACGCATCAGCTTCAAGCTTTTTGGTAAGCATCCCCTCCACTAAGGCAGCGAGACGGCTTTGCCGCTCTGTTTGGTGGAACTCGCTCATATGCGATGTAGGCTGATTATGCCAAGGGATGGCATTATACGCACTGGCAATATCAGCCGCACTATTGCGGGACCGCCAAACCCCGGCGGCCTCCAAATACCCGCCTAATGTGAGACGAACGCCACCAATTTGTAATTGCCCCCGGCGCAGTGGGCTATAGAGGTCTGGGTGAGCAGGAGGGATAGCGGTCAGCTCCCCATAGGGAGTGCTGGCTGTGCGCGATGGTGTGATGATGGCGGAGGAGGCAAGGCCAAAAACATCATCATGGCCGGTCCCATTATGGGGGGCGACCCCGTAAGGACCGGTTGTGTTCTGCCCAAGGAGATGCGCGCGAGAGGCGTAAGGGTCAGCCTCGATTAATTCCCGCTGGCGGGCTAGCTCGGCACGGATACGCCGATTCTCCGCTGCTTGCTTTTGCTTCATAGTGTTAAGTTGGGCCTGCATGGCATGTATCTGCTGCTCCATTAGTGCAATGGCATCATTGGTGCCTGCGGCGTGAGCAGAGGATATAGCGTGAGGAGCAATATATGACAGAAATGTTACTGTCATAAAACTGTAATAAAGAGAATATATACTATGATTTGCTTTTCTATTCACGCTAAAAGCCTCTCTATGGCATCATCTATTGGGGTTTCTTGCGTATTTTTTCTTATTTTAAAAGTCTTTTTTGCTCTTTTGGTTATATTTTTATTGTTTGCTATGCTGGCGTGGTTATAACGATAAAAGGATTATTGTGTGACCTTGAGGGGCTATATGCGTCTGACCATCAAATCCCTGCCACGCTTGGGAGTGTGTGCGTGTGTGCAAGCTATTATGTTGCTCATGCCCGCAACGGTATTATATGCAGCGGCAGCACAGGCGGAGGAGGTCGGTATAACAGGGGCTGGCTCTAGCTTTGCTGCGCCTATTTATCAGAGCTGGAGTGTACCTGCGGGGGCGCAAACGGGTGTAGATGTCAATTATCAGACCGTTGGCTCCAGCGCGGGGCAGGACCAAGTGATTGAGCGCACGGTGGATTTTGGGGCATCTGATAAGCCGATGAGTGCTGAGCGTTTAGCTAAGACGCATCTTTATCAATTCCCCACCGTGATGAGCGGCGTGGTATTGGTGGTCAATCTGCCGGGTGTGCCAGAGGGGCAATTACGGTTGGATGGCCCAACGATTGCCGCGCTTTATGATGGGCGCATCACAGATTGGGATGACCCGCGCATTAAAGCCCTCAACCCTGATATTACATTGCCTGATATGGGGGTTGTGGCCATTCATCGCGCTGATGGTGCGGGGACGAGTTACGTTTTTACTTCTTATCTCTCTGAGGTGTCTCCACAATGGAAGGAGAAAATCGGGGCTGGCACATTGGTGGAATGGGCCGGTGGAGCCGGGGCGCGGGGGAATGATGGCATTGCAGCCCTTGTCCGTCAGACAGAGGGGAGCATTGGCTATGTGGAATATGCTTATGCGGCCCAAAATCACCTCGATATTGTGCAGTTAAAAACACATGATGGGGCGTTTATCGCGCCATCTTTGCAGAGCTTTGTTGCTGCCGCCGCTGCTGCACATTGGGAAGCGAAGGAGCAGTTCGCCGTTAATTTGCTCGATCGCCCCGGTGTGGGGAGTTGGCCTATTGTCTCGGCGACTTATGTGCTTGTGCCAGAAGATGCCGTAGACCAGCCAGAGGGCCGGGCGGTGAAGCAGTTCTTCCAATGGGGGTTTGCCCATGGAGGGGAGATTAACGCCCAGCTTGGTTATGTTGGCTTGCCCAAAGAGGTTAGTGATGCGGTTTTATCGGGTTGGCCTTTGAGCGCAGCAAAGCGGTAAGGAGGGAGACCTGCCCCTCATGCCGCAGCCCATGCCAGCTCAGGAGTGTATCGACCAAGAAGGCGAGCAGAGCTGCGACCGTGCAGCTTAGGGCGGAGCCAAAGAGGGCCAACAGCCACAGGGATGTTGTGGCATCGCCCAAAGAGCCGACAAATAGCGCAATGGCCGCCCCGCAGGTGAGTGCCCCGCCAAGGCCATTGAGGATAATGGCAAGGTCTAGCACGACAATGCGGCGTGTGAGGCGTTTTTGGCGGATTTTTAGCCGTCTTGGTGTATCGTAGCTATATTGAGGCTCTTTTTCCGGCGGGGCTGCGAGGAGGCGGTTCACATTATCCAGATGGTCCGATACACGGGCCAGTCTTGTGTTGAAGATGTTGATGAGGGTGCCAATACCGGAGAGCATAAAGACCGGTGTTAGAGCCATTTGAATCACATGGGCGGCATCATCGAGCGTGTTCATTTGCTGGCTGAGGAAGGGGAGCGTATCGGTTAGGGGCATGGTCGGCCAGTTGCAGGCTATAGGGTTACAAGGCAAAGTCTTGCGGAGTGCGAATCGGCACTATCTGCTCTGGGGATGATGCATGAGGGATGCTGGATGAGCAACCGGGCTATGATGTGGTGGGGTGGTTTGCTAGCTTTTTGGGGCGTGGCGTTTTCTGCTTATGCGGAGGGGCGCGTGGCAGAAGCGCTCCCACCGGCTTGCCCACCGCCTGCCCAGCAGGTGGAGCTTGCGTGCCAAAGCTGGACGGAGCTTGATGCTGCCTTCAAGCAAGGGGTGATGACGGCCATTTTGCCCATAGGTGGGACGGAGCAGAGCGGGCCTTATATGGCGGTGGGTAAACATAATGTGCGGGCGCAGAGCCTTGCTGATGAGATTGCCCGCACGCTTGGCCATACGATGGTTGCCCCTGTTGTGGCGTATGTTCCAGAAGGGGGAACACAACCACGTACAGGCCATATGCGTTTTGCGGGGACGTTATCCATCCCGCCCTCTGTATTTGCAGGTCTTATCGAAGGGGCTGTGGAGAGTTTACGCACACAGGGCTTTAGGACCATTGTGTTGCTAGGAGATCATGGAGGGTATCAAACCCAGCTAGAGGGTTTAGCCCGTAAGGTGAATAAACGCTGGGCGGCAGAGGGGCAGTTAGCGCGTGTATTATATGTAGGGGCTTATTATGATGTGATTGCCCAAGAGTACGCCCCTTATTTACGGCAGCATGGTTATGGTGTGGCTTTGGGGAAACATGCTGATATAAGTGATACGTCACTCATGCTTGCGGTGGACCCTTCCCTTGTGCGGGAGGGGCTTCTGAGGCAGGTTGGGAAACCAACGCCCGCTGATGGGGTCTATGGTGGGGACCCGCGGCAGGCAACGGCTGAACTTGGCCGGGTCGGCATAGCCATGCAGGTGCAGGCTGCTGTTAAGGCCATTTCTTCTTTTAATAGGAGGCACCCATGAGGCTTAAAGTTTCTTTTCTTACAATGGGGGCGTTGTTGATGGCCGGGGCAGCTTATGCCCAGCAACCAACACCCCATCCAGACCCAGAAGATGACCCGATTGTTGCTGAGTCTCCTAAGCCGTTTTCTGATTCGCCAGCCGCCAAAGCCGCTGCACCTTCTACGATGGGTGAGGCTGTAAAGCCTGTTGCTTCTGCGGTGGAGACAATCCCCGGCATGCCGCCTGTGCCAGATGCGCATAATATCTATAGCGAGGCTAGCGGGCCGGATAAGATTTCACCCGCCATTGCGCAGGACCCGGAGCGCATTTATGTGCCGAATTTGCGGGGTAATAGCGTCTCGGTGATTGACCCTAAGACCTATAAAGTCGTGGATACCTTCCCCGTTGGGCGGTCCCCACAACATGTTGTGCCCTCATGGGATTTGCGGACCTTATGGGTGACGAATAATAGTGAAGGCCATACGGATGGCTCCCTCACCCCGATCGACCCACATACAGGCAAGCCCGGTAAGGCTGTCGCGGTGGATGACCCTTACAATATGTACTTTACCCCCGATGGGCAGAATGCCATTGTTGTGGCAGAGGCACATCGCCGGTTGGACTTCCGTGACCCCCATACAATGGCTCTTAAAGGCTCGGTTGAAGCCCCGCTTTGTGAGGGGATTAACCATGCGGCTTTCTCTGCTGATGGGCGTTATGCCATTTTTACATGTGAGTTCGGGCGGTATTTGGCGAAGGTCGATACGGTCAATCGTAAGCTTTTAGGGATGTTGAAGCTCTCTAAAGGCGGGATGCCGCAAGATGTGCTTGCTGCACCAGATGGGCATAAGTTCTATGTTGCTGATATGCATGCCGATGGTGTGTTCATCATTGATGGTGATAGTTTTAAAGAGACAGGCTTCATCCCCACAGGGTTAGGGACGCATGGGCTGTATCCAAGCCGTGATGCTAAATTGCTTTATGTGGCGAACCGTGGGTCTCATATGGTTCATGGGCCGCGCCATAGCAAAGGGAGTGTCTCGGTTGTGGATGTCGCGACCGATAAAGTGTTAAAGACATGGCCCATCCCCGGCGGTGGTAGCCCCGATATGGGCAATGTGAGTGCTGATGGTAAGACATTATGGCTCTCTGGCCGGTTTGATGATGTCGTTTATGCGATTGATACCCAAACCGGGGCGATGAAAAGCATCCCTGTAGGGGCAGAGCCTCATGGCTTGACTGTCTGGCCACAGCCGGGCCGTTACAGCATCGGCCATACGGGCATTATGCGTTAATTGGCTGGAAGCTTATAAGGCATGTAAAAGGGAAAAGGGGGCTTCGGCTCCCTTTTTTCATCATAGCGCGCAGGGAGGGCATGATGAGGTTATTGCGTTTGGAGGCAGTGTGGGGCAGTGTGATGGCCTATATGGGGCTATTATGCCTCATGGGGGTGATGGCATTATCGCAGGCTGATGCTGCTGAGAGTACGCCGGTTGTGACCTCCCATACACGCGCAAGCCTTGTAAGCGCGGTGGATGCTCTACCCAGTGGGACGGCATCACAGCCTGATAAAACGGGTGCAGAGCTGTTATTAGGGTTGCGCCTTCAATTACAACCGGGATGGCACAGCTATTGGCAAAACCCCGGTGATGCGGGGGAGCCGACACATATTCGCATCACCATCAGCGGGGCGCGCAGCGGGGTGGGGGAGCAAATAGAATGGCCCGTGCCAGAGCGTCTCTCCGAGGGTGAATTGATGGCCTATGGCTATCGGGGGGATGTGCTTCTTCCCGTTAAAGTGCCGTTAGAAGGGCAAGGCAATGGGGTGGTGCAGATAACCGCGCAGGCGGATTGGCTTGTTTGTGCTGATATTTGCATCCCCGAAAGCGGGCACTTCACCCTTACTTTGCCCGCGCGTGAGGCAGCTACAACACCTCCAAGTGCTGAGGCAGATTTGTTCCGCAAGGCGGAGGCGGAATTGCCGCAGCCTTCTCCCTTTACGGCGTCTATCACAGCGGAAGGACGGCTTGTTCTGTACGGGGCGGGACTAGCGTCTGATACGGTGCGGCAAGCGTGGTTTTTGCCTTTAGAGGGCGGCGTTATCGCCCATGCCGCCACGCAGGCTGTGACGGTTGAGCCGGGTTATGTGCAGATTCAACTAAAGCCAGATGCGTATGCGCAGCCGCCTTTTTGGCAGAAGTCTTTGGCAGGCGTGGTTGTGTTGGTGGATGGGGCAGGCAATCGCTCTGCTATACATATTACAGCCATGCCGTCCCCTCACGATGTCAGGCAGAAGGCGGGGCAGAGCGTCTTTGGAGTGTTGCTCGCAGCCTTTTTAGGCGGGATGATTTTAAACCTCATGCCATGTGTGTTTCCTGTCTTGGCGATGAAGATTGTCTCTTTTGCCGCAATGGGTGGGGTAGAATGGCGCAGCCGTGTGCAGAGTGCCACATGGTATGGCCTCGGTGTTATGGGCAGTTTTGTGGCCTTTGGCATAGGGATGATGGCTCTACGCTATGGGGGAGCTACGCTGGGATGGGGCTTTCAGTTTCAATCCCCGGCCTTTGTGGTGGGGATGGGATGGCTCTTATTTCTTATGGCTCTGACCTTAGGGGGCGTATTTCACATTACAGGGGGGCGGTTGGTCGGGATGGCTGGCCAAAGGATGGCAGGGCATGGCCCGGTTAGGGAGCTGCTTACAGGTTTATTAGCCGTCATCGTGGCAACGCCTTGCACGGCCCCTTTTATGGGGGTGGCGATTGCAGCGGCCTTTAATGGGCCTGTTTGGATGGGAGGGGTCATCTTCCTCGTTATGGGGGCGGGGTTGGCCCTGCCCTATGTTATGTTGGCTCTTATGCCGGGGGTGGCAGGTTATATTCCGCGCCCTGGCCCGTGGATGGAGCGGGTAAAGCAAGGGTTGGCGTTCCCCCTTTTTGCAAGTTTTGTGTGGTTATTATGGGTCGCTGTGCAGCAAAGCGGGCCAGATATAGTGGTCGTTATGGGGGGCGGGGCTGTGTTGCTCGGCTTAGGCGGCTGGTTTTATGGCCTTGCCCAACAGGCCGCTATGACCAGCCGTACGCCGCGTTTTATGTGGTTCTGCCGTGGGGTGGCGATTTTATGCCTGTTATTATGTGCGCTGGGCCTGATGCAGGTGAGGACGCACGCCCGTGATGTTGCGCAAAAAAATGCCCCTTCCTTTATAGAGCCATTCTCTGAAAAACGCTTGGCAGCCTTACGCGCAGCAGGGCGGCCTGTTTTTGTGGATATGACCGCCTCATGGTGCATCACATGCATGGTAAATGAGCGTGTGGCGTTAGATGTCCCCTCTGTTCAGCAGGCTTTTCATGAGCATGGTGTGACGTTATTGCGGGGGGATTGGACGCAGCATGATGAGGCGATAACGGCCTTCCTTCGTGCGCATGGGCGTGAGGGCGTGCCTTTTTATCTCTACCTTTCCCCACAGGGGAAAGAGGTGCTTTTGCCACAGATATTAACGCCGACCCTCGTGCAGCAGATAATTGGTGAGACGCCTTTTAAAGCAGAACAATAAGGCTGCCTACTGGCTTCCCCCCTTCACTTTATGTTAATGAATAAGCCGGGTTGTGTTAATGAAGATTTTACGGTTTGCGTGCTTAATGCATGAGCGAATAAAAATGGGGGAGCCCGTTTGTGGGGCGTATTATATTTTTAAACTGTTTCCCGCGTGATTGTATCACTGGTGGGGTTAAGACGACTTATCGTCACGCGCTTTTATTGCGCCGTGCGGGGTTTGAGGTGCAGGTCATGCAGCCTGATGGCCCACCTTCATGGTTGGACCGTGAGATGGCGGCTTTGATATGCTCAGATGTGACGAACTTAACAGCGAATGATTTGATTGTTTTCCCTGAAACATTGAATGGCTGGTACAGTAAGATGATTCGTGCCCCTTTGCAGGGGAAGAAAGTTATTTTCTGTCAAAATCCTTATTACTTTTTCACCTATGGGCCATCAAAGCAGAATCTGAAGGAATGGGGGGTACAGTATATTCTCTCCCCCGGCGCGTATTGCACCCGCATGATTCAGTCTGTTTTAGGGGTGGATAATGTGCTGATAACCCCACCCGTTGTGGATGGGACGCTTTTTACCCCACAGCCTAAGTCGCTGCAGATTGTAGTGTCTTATAGGAAATGGGTTGGGCAGGAAAATGTGGTGGATTATGCGGGATTAATGCGTGAGATGTTGCACTTAAAATATCCACAATTTACCCATATTTCTTGGATAGCTTTGCAGAATAATAGCGAGGCAGAAACAGCGCACATTATGGGGAGGTCTGCCATTGTTCTCTCCCTTGGACGTTTGGAATCCTTGGGGATTACGGCTTTGGAGGCCATGGCTGCTGGGTGTTGTGTTGTGGGGTATCATGGTGGTGGTGGAATTGATTACGCTACAGCCCAGAATGGCTTTTGGCATTCGCCAGAAGATGTTGAGGGCGTGGTTGATTCTTTGGCGCGTGCCATAACGGGGTTTTCTTCAGGGGATCCATTATTGCCTAAGATGCTGGAGGCTGGCCATAGAGCAGCGCAGGCTTATGCGCCGGAGCGCGTTAGTGCCACCCTTAAACAAGTTTATAGCCAATTACTTAATGCGGGTGAGTGAAGGTGCATCATTTAGCACCGTGCCGAGGAGATATTTAACCACATGCTAGACCGGTTTATAGCTTATAATGCACGCCATAATGGGGGCGATATTGCTTTTGGGAGTTTGGCGCGCCAGCAAACCTATGCACAGTTAGAGGCGATTGTAAGCCGGTTAGCGCGTGCATTGGAAGGGCTGCGTGATTTGGCCCCGCGCCGGGTGGCTGTGCAATGTAGTGATAGCTGGCGGCATTGGGCGTTAACGCTAGCCCTAGGGCGGCTTGGTCTGGCTTCAGCCTCTTTATCGAAGGGGGATGTCTCGGAGGAGGATTTAGCCATTCTCCAGCCGGAGATTATTATCATTCATGGGATGGGGTGTATGCCCCCCGGCGAGGGGCGGCTGGTCTTGGATGAAGCATGGTTTGAGCGTGTGTTGGAGGGGGTAGAGGGTGATGATGCCTCTAACTATTACCCGCCTGTTCCTGTTGAGCCTTCCACGCCGTGTCGGGCTGCTTTGGCCAATGGGACGGATCGCAATATCCATCTGATAGAGCTTAGCTTTGCGGAGCTGGAGGCAGAGCTTCATCGTTTTATCTATCATGATATGGTGGAGTTCTTTGTGCGTAAAGCGCGTACAGCGCGGCATGTGAGCAGCAAGCCGAATCTTTTATGCTCTATTGGCCCACAATCTTTGAGTGGCTTCCTTATGGCTGGGGCGGCTTTGGCCGCAGGGACAACGGTACGCAGTAGTGATTCCCAAAATATTGCCACAGAGATGATGCAAGCAGCAGAAATGCTGTTGGTTCTCACTCCGGCTCATTTGGAGCATGTTTTAAAAGCTCTTCCGCCAGCTAGTCGGGCGATGAGCCATATCCATTTGCGTGTTGTTGGGGCGGGCTTGCCGCAAAAAACATTGGAGCAAACGCAGGAGCGTTTCACCCCGCATGTGCAGATTGTTTATGGCACGGATGAGACTGGGGTTGTGGCCGCTATCCCCGCAGAAAAGCGGCAAAGTGAGGAGAGTGTTGGTTTGCCCCTCCCGTGGGTTGATATAGAGGCCGTTGATGCTGAGGGGCGGAGATGTCCCGCTGGGGAGGTAGGTTATATTCGTATCCGTAGTGAGAGTGTGCATCCTTATAAGGAGGAAAATCCTGTAGGGGGTGCGCGTTTTCATGAAGGGTGGTTTTACCCGGGGGATCGTGGTGCCATCTCAACAACAGGGGAGGTGCATCTCCATGGCCGGGCCGATGCGTTGATAAATGTGGGTGGAGCGAAGTTTGACCTCGGTGTTGTTGAGGAGATTCTTCTTACAGAGCCACGCATTAAAGAGGCAGGCGTATTCATGCTGGAGGACCGCCAGGGTGTAGAGCGGTGCTATGCTGCGATTGTCTCGACTGAAACATTTGATGAACAAGCCCTTTCCGTCAAATTACGGCAGCGTTATGCCGCTTTGCCCCCTGTGACGATGATTTGGGTGCCAGAAATCCCACGCACAACGGAAGGTCATGTGGAGAGAGAGCGGCTACGGGCTATGTTGAAGGACTATATCCAGCATAAGTTAGAGCGGTGATGAGGCCTATGTATCGCGCGGATGAGATAGCCATTATCGGCACAGGTTGCATATTGCCAGCGGGCCTTGCGGATATGGAGGGGTTGTGGCGGTTTTTACTCGATCGCCGCGATGGTTGTGTTGCTGTGCCGGAGGACCGTTGGGGGCGGCGGCGTTTTTATGACCCGGTGGACCACACGCCGGGTAAGACGACCATGCAATATGGCCACTTTCTCACCTTAGAGGAGCATCAGTTTGAGCCCCTCTTTTTTGGTATTTCCCCGCGTGAGGGGACATTGATGGATGTCCCCCAGCGTTTGCTTTTAAGCGTGGCATGGCATGCTATGGAGAGTGCCAATATAAAAGCGAGCGCGTTGGAGGGAACGCGGACGGGCGTTTTTGTGGGGAGCTTTACACAAGACCAGCTCATTCATGGTGGTAGCCCGTTTATGCAGTCGCAAATCCGCGACCAATTTGCGGCTTTATCCTCCGTTATGACAATGCATGCGGCTCGGTTGGCTCATGTTTATGGCTTAAAAGGCCCGACCATTGCGATGGATACGGCGTGTTCTTCCTCTCTTGTGGCGGTGCATCAAGCCTGTAACAGCCTTCGCCTTGGGGAATGTGACGTAGCTTTAGCCGGTGGGGTAAATTGTATCTTCGCCCCGCAAACCGCCATGCTGATGACAAAAGGGCGTTTCTTAGCCAGAGATGGGCGGTCTAAATCCTTTGCGGCTGATGCTGATGGGTATGGGCGTGGGGAAGGCTGCGTCATATTGATGCTCAAACGCCTTAAAGATGCTGTGCGCGATGGTAACGAGATTCGCGGTGTGATTTGCAGCTCTGGGGTGAATCAGGATGGCCATACGCCTGTTCTCACCATGCCGGATGTGGATGCCCAAGAGAGCTTAATGCGTGAGGTTTTGGGTAAGGTTAAGGTTGCCCCGCGCGATGTTGCTTATGTGGAGGCTCATGGGACGGGCACACCGGTCGGTGACCCGATTGAGGCTAAGGCGATTGGGCAAGCCATTGGGCAGTATCAGGATGAGGGGGAGCCTGTCCTTGTTGGGTCGGTAAAGGCGAATCTGGGCCATTTGGAGGCTGCGGCAGGGGCAGCGGCAGTGTTGAAGGCTATGCTGTGCTTGGAGCATGGCATGGTTCCCGGCCAAGCGAATTTAAAAGAGCTTAACCCGGCTATCCCGTTTGATGAGTATGGCATTAAGGTGGCTCAAGGTGAGCCAAGCCCTCTGCCCCAACGCGATAAGCTTTATGCGGTGGTCAACTCCTTTGGGTATGGCGGGACCAATGCCGTAGCCTTGCTGCGGCGGCCTACAGAGGCGGAGAAAAATGCCGCCCGTAAGAAGGCTATGCGCGAGCATCGGCTTAAAGGGGTGCGGCCAGCAGGTTTTATGGGGCGGACGCCTTTGCTGCTGAGTGCATTTTCTGAGGCGTCGCTCAAGCGGATGGGCCATGTTTATGCCGCTCAACTAGGGGATGAGGCGGATAAGCGTCTGTGGGATGGGCTGTGTTTTGCCGCAGCACGATATAGGGCACGCTTCCGCCAACGGGCCCTTATCCTCCCAGAGCGTGGGGCAGATGCGTATGTGCAAGCGCGTGAGGCGTTGGAGGCCTTGGCGGTGGACCGTAATCACCCAGCCCTCTTTACGGGTAAAGCGGTGGTGGACCAGCCGGTAAAGCCTGTCTTTTTATGCTCTGGTATGGGGCCACAATGGTGGGGGATGGGTCGTTACTTGCTGCGTAAGGCCCCGGCTGAAGTGCGCGCTCTTGCCCAGCAATGTGATGTGCTTTTTCAGGAGCTAGCAGGTTGGTCTTTACGGGATGCGTTGTTGCAGCCAGAGCGTAAGTCCCGCGTGCAGGAAACAGAGGTTGCACAGCCTGCCATCTTTATGGTGCAGATATGCCTTGCGGCATTTTTTGCTCATTATGGCATTACGCCGGGGGCTGTGGTTGGCCATAGTGTTGGGGAAGTGGCAGCAGCCTATATAAGCGGTGCGCTGGAGCTTAAAGACGCCGTTACGGTTATTTACCATCGCAGCCAGTTGCAGGGCCGTCTTGCTGGGCGTGGAACAATGCTGGCCGTTGGGCTAGGGCGCGAGATGTTGGCCAAACGGTTGGAAGGCCGCTTTGGCGGGCAGATTAGCATTGCGGCGGTTAATAGTGGGGAGTCTTGCACAGTTGCAGGGCCGCAAGACGCTCTTGCAGAGCTAGAGCAAGCATGTCGCAAGGAAGGTGTGTTTGCCCGCTTCCTCAAGGTTGAAGTCCCTTATCATAGCCCAGAGATGGCCGCTATTGAGCACGATATGCTCATAGCCTTGGCGCAGATTCAGCCTAAAAAACCGGTGATTCCGCTTTATTCCACCGTGACGGGTCAAGCATGGCGGGATGAGGAGCGTCATGATGGCGCATATTGGTATGCAAACGCGCGTGAGCCGGTCTTATTTTATGAGGCTATGCACCATCTGTTGCAGGATGGTCATGCCGTCTTTTTAGAGGTCGCGTCACATCCGGTTTTGGGGGCCTCTGTGACGCATTGTGCGGAGGAAGGGCGATATGAGGTCGCCGTCATCCCCACTTTGCGCCGTCATCATGATGATGCAGAAGGGCTATTGCGTGCCTTAGTACGCCTAACCTTGAGTGGGGCGGAGCCGGATTGGCGTTATATCCTTCGGGCCGAGCGGATGGATTTACCCTTCTATCGGTGGGTTGAAAAATTAGTCCCCTCTTTGGAGACAGAAGCCGCGCGGCGTGACCGGTTGGATGAGCAGGTTCATCCTGTTTTAGGGACACCGAGCCTATTGGAAGGGCGTGCGTGGCGGGCGGATATTAGTGTCGTCGTGATGGAGTGGCTGATGGACCATAAGGTGCATCAGATGGTGCTGTTCCCCGCTGCGGCTTATATTGAGGCTGCTTTGGCGGCTCATGCACAGTTGGAGGCCAAAGCCCCCGCTGTGATTGAGGATGTGACCCTCAATACCCCCCTTGTTGTGCAAGAGGGGCAAGTGCCCGTTATGATGTGGCGGTTTAACACAACAACGCGGCGTTTAAGCTTTGAGAGTGAAAGCTTTGCATGGAATGGGGATTGGCAAACTCATGGTCATGCTACGGTGTTGCAAGCGGCTCCGTGGTGTGCGACTGCGGAGCGGAATCAGGGGTTCGATTTTACGGCTCTTTGCCAAGGGACCACATGTTTTGAAGGGGCAGAGGTCTATCAGGCTTTTGCCACGATCGGGCTGGAATATGGCCCTGCCTTCCAAACCTTGCGAAGCTTACATCGTGGGGCGGGCTATGTCGTGGCAGAGATTGCCCTTGCTGATGACCAAGCTGCCACAATAGGCGAGTATTTGCTGCACCCAGCATTGCTCGATGGGGCTATGCACGCGCTTATCGGGGCCTTCCCCTTTGAGGAGCAAAAGGAGGTATTCGTCCCTGCATCAATCGAGCGGGTGAGTTATCTGGGGCAGAAGGTTGCGCGGCTTTATGTAAAGGTCACACCGACCCAACGGACGGAGCGGAAGATTGTTGCGGATATGCAGCTCTTTACCCCAGAGGGAGAGTTGGTGTGCGAGTTATTAGGGCTATGTTGCCGCCGTATGGCTCGCCGTGGGGGAGACCGTTCTACAGGTGCGCATCTTATTTACGCACCGGAATGGATTCATGCAGAGCAGCAGCTTTTGTTAAGTGAGCCTTTGGCGATTACGTTTTGTCATGCGGAAAATGACGCTCTTGCAGAGGCTGTAGCGGAGATGCTGCATCAAAATGGGGCAGATATAACCCATGCTGCTTCTCTTAACGGGGCGGATTTAGCGGAACGCTTGGCGCATGAGTCCTTTTTAAGCAAACAACGTGCGCTTGTGTTGTTCCCGCGAGATGGTGCGGATTATCAACACTGCCTTGATGATGTGATGGCGTGTATTGAGGTCATCCAGCATATCCCACAACGGCGGCGGAAGCATCGCCTTGCGGTCATCCTCATCACGCGTGGGGCTTATGCGGAGCATGGGCAGGCTGTGGCGATGCAGCGTGTGTTCCATGGTTTGTTACGCGCTGTGGAGGCAGAGAGAACAGACCTAGCCATACGTTGTGTGGATGTCCCCGCTATTGGGGCGGACCAGCTAGTAGAGGATATCGCTGCCGAGCTGGTGTTGGAGGGGTGTGCTGAGGATAGTGTCTGGTTGCGCCCGAGTGATGAGGGTGTGCAGCGGCTTGTTCAGCGGTTAGTCTCCCCATCTCTCAAGCCAGAGCCGCAACCTGTCTCATGGGGTGAGATTATCAGCTCTCATGATGAGGGGAGCTGTAGCGTGCGGCTAGAGGGGGGACGCGCGAACACGGTGGAGACCATCCGCTGGCAGGCTTATACCGTGCCAGAGCCGGGGCCGGGTGAAGTCAAGCTGCGGACATTAACAGCCAGCCTTAACTTTAAGGATGTTCTTAAAGCCCTTGGTCTCCTCCCGGAGAGCGTGATTGAGGGGACCTTTAACGGCGAAAGCCTCGGTCTTGAGGCCGTGGTGGAGGTTGAAGCCGTTGGTGAGGGTGTTGAGGATATGGCACCGGGTGATCGGCTTGTTGTGGCTTATCCTGATAGCTTTGCTTATCGCCGTGTGTTGAAGGTAAGCGCGCTGGCAGGCTGTGCCTTTAAGCTTTCGGCTGATCTAACGCATGAGGCTTTAGAGCAGCTTGCAGGTGTGCCCGTGGCCTTTATGACGGCCTATTACACCTTAGTGAAGTTAGCACATCTTGCCGAAGGGGAGAGTGTGCTGATTCATGCTGGGACAGGTGGTGTAGGGCAGGCAGCAATTCACATTGCAAAAATGCGTGGGGCTGTCATTTACACCACAGCGGGCAACCCGGAGAAGCGGGACTATCTACGCCAACAAGGCTGTGCCGGTGTGTGGGATTCCCGTACGTTAGAGTTTGTCGATGGTATCCGTGAGGCTACCGGGGGCCGCGGGGTAGATGTGGTGTTGAACTCCCTCCCCGGTGAGGCGATGGTTCATAGCCTTAAACTTGTCGCGCCGATGGGCCGGTTTGTGGAGATTGGCAAGCGCGATATTGTTGAGCATCGGGCGTTGGATCTGAGACCGTTTAATGAGAATTTGACCTATATCTCCTTCGATATGGACCGGATGATGCCGCATGAGGCGTTGTTTGGGATTATGGATGAGATTTTGACGCTCAGCCGGGAGGGTAAGCTTGCTCCCTTGCCGATAAAAACCTTCCCTGCGGCTGAGGCGGCGGAAGCCTTCCGCTATATGATGGCCTCGCGGCATATTGGGAAGGTGCTCCTCTCTTATGAGGATATGAGCGGCCTAAAGGCACGGCCTATTGCGCGCCCCTTACCGGGCTTTAAGCGGGATGGCTCGTACCTCATTACCGGGGGGATGGGCGGCTTTGGCCTCAAAACGGCGGAATATCTGCTCTTACAAGGTGCGGGGGCTGTGCATCTGGCTGGGCGGACCTTACCGCAAGACCCGGAGCGTCAACATGCTATCGCTCAGCTTAACAAGCTTGCTGCGGCGCATGGCGGGCAGGTTGTAACGCATCGGTTGGATGTTACCCAGCCTCATGCGGTGAAGGCATTAGTGCGGAAGCTCGCTCAAGATGAGCGGCCATTGCGCGGGGTGTTCCATGCGGCTGGGGTGGTGGAAGACCAGCTTATTGAATCGATGGATGATTCGCGCAGCATCGCCCGTGTTATGGCCCCTAAAATTGTGGGGGCGCAGGCTTTGGATGAAGCAACGCGCGGCCTGAAGTTGGATCATTTTGTCCTTTATTCCTCCTTTACGGCAGAGTTGGGGAATGTGGGGCAAAGCAGCTATATCGCGGCTAATAGTTACCTTAACGCTCTGGCAGAAAATCGCCGCCGGCAGGGCTTACCGGCTCTTGCTGTAGGGTGGGGAGCGATTGGTGATGTCGGTATGGTGACAGAGAGTGAGGGGGCGGGCCGTCTTTTTGAAGCTGCGGGTATTAAAACCATGAAAGCGGCGGATGCTTTGGCCCTTTTACCGGTTCTTTATGGTGTGGAGCGCAGTGAAGTCTCTGTGGTGGAGATTGATTGGCGGCACGCTTTTGGGGCTCTCACATGGCTGAAAAACTCGGCACGTTTTGCGCTCTTGCAGCAGGAAAGCCAAAGCGGTGGCGTTTCTGATTCCGTGCAGCTTTTAATGAGCATGCCTGAAGGGGAGCGGTTAGATTATGTGCTGACACGGCTAAAGCAGCAATTAGGGACGGTCCTCCAAGTGGACCCGCAGAGCATTGCTGATAGCGCACGTCTTGCCGAGTTGGGGATTGATTCCCTCGCCGGGGTGGAGCTGCAAACGGCTATTAATGTGGAGTTTGGTGTGGATGCGACTCTAACACTTCTTGCACGGAGTGAAACCATCATCGAGATGGCGCGGAGCTTGCTGCAACAGGCTGTAATGATGGTGCAGCAAGGCGGTGCCATCACGGTGGAAGGGGCAGAAGCATGAGAGACATATCGTACCGGACGATTCAGCAGCATGGTTATACAGTCGACTTTTACGACAATACGCTGGCTGCTTTGAATAAAGATGCTAATCGGGTTGATGAGATGCTCAGCTTCCGGGCGGTGGAAAATCCCGATAAGGTCCGCTTCTTCTTGCTCGATGAGGAAGGGGAGATTGAGGAGAGCGCGACTTTCCAGCAAATGCATGATTGGGCATGTCGGATTGCCGGATTGGTGGATCGTTTCATGCCGGAGCGGTCCCGGGTTGTTTTATGCTTTGAGAATGGAACAGCCTCTGTCGCGGGCTTTTTTGGCTGCCTTTATGCGAATATGGAGCCCGTCTCTGGTGTGTACCCGGCTATGTTGGGTAGTGCAGACCGGCTTTTTGAGATTGTGGAGGATTCCGGGGCGGTTGCGGTGCTCGGTACGCGCGAGACGCTTATGGGCTTTAGGCGGCAGGCTGCTGGGCGGGCTGCGGGCCTGAAATGGATCCCTATAGAAGGTGCCGAGCAGGCCAAACCGCTTCATCGCCGTCATGCTGCGGCGTTGGATGATATTGCCTATGTGCAATATACGTCCGGCTCTACGGGGCATCCGCGTGGTGTGGAGATTACGCACCGTAATGTGGGGGCGAATCTGCAACAAATGATGCTCCGCGGCAATTTATGGGCGGGGGAGAGCGGGCTTATATGGTTGCCTCTCTCGCATGACCTTGGCTTGGTGAGTGTGCTTTATTGCATCGGGGCTGGTGGGGCATTGTGGTTGATGCGGCCAGAGCATTTTATCGCCAAGCCGGAGCGATGGGTGCAGGCGATTGACCGGTACCGCCTTAGTTTTTCTGCCGGGCCTAATTTTGCGTACGAGCTTCTAGCCCGACAAGTGCCAGATGCGGCTTTAGAGGGGTTAGACCTGTCTTGCTGGGCATGGTCCTTTATCGGGGCGGAAATGATAGAGCAGGATACGGTGGAGACACTCTTTAAGCGGTATCTGCCTATTGGGTTGAAAAAATCTGTCCTTAGGCCTGGCTACGGGATGGCAGAAACCACCTTAATGGTCTCTAGCGGTAAAGGGGATGGCAAAGAGGTTGTATCTTTTGATGTCGTCTCTCGCCGTGCTTTGGCAGAGGGGCGCGTTGCCCCACCGTATGATGCTTATGATAAGCGGGCCGTGGCGAATTGTGGGCGTGTGATTGATGGTCATGACATCCTCGTGGTGGACCCAGAGAACGAGGCTCCGCTGCCAGACGGTCAGGTAGGGGAGTTATGGTTTAGTGGGCCATCCGTTACGCCGGGCTATGTGAATCGTGAGGTCGAAAACCGCGAGCGTTTCATTATGGGTGATGATGGCCGTCGGTGGTTCCGTAGCCGGGATATGGGCTTTATGCAGCAGGACTGTTTGTTCGTCACGGGGCGGTTGGAAAATAGCGTGCCGATTGGTGAGCAGCGTTATGACCCTGCGGATTTAGCCCAAGCTGTACGGCAGGCATGCCCCTTATTTACAAGCCGTGCTGTGGCGGTCTTCCGTCATGAGGGGATGTTATGCGTTATGGGAGAGCTTTCCTTAACGCATATTCGCCAGACGGAAGATTATGGGGCGGTGTTGGAGGCTATGGCGCGTGCTATGCGGCATATTTGCCCGGTTAAGCAGATACGCTGCGTATTAGTACGCCAAGGGGGTATCTGGCGGACCCCCAGCGGTAAGATGCGCCTTGCGGCAACATCTGAGGCTTATACGCAGGGGCGGTTGCCTGTGGTGCAAGAGCAAAGCTTTGGCCCGGAATCATTAGAGCATCTCGAGGTTTTGGCATGGGGAGAGCGGCCCTTATGAGCGGGGTTTACGGGTATGATAAAGGTAATGAGGGTGCGTGGTCATGAGTGAGACAAAGACGACTGTATTAACCCAAGAGGGTCCTGAGGGAATCAGGTACGATTTTAACGAAGGCTGCCGCGTTTGGGTGCCTGAGGGGGCCAAATGGTTGGTTCGTCTCCGGGATGTGGAGACAGATACTATTTTGTTCCTAGAGGAGCTTATAGGCTCTGGCATGGTGCGGAGCTTTAAGCGTTATTATATTCCTTTTGAGATTTGCGTCTGGAAGGATGGGGAGCTTATCTTCACCCATCTATGTGATTTGCGCGATCGTGAAGTGCTTATCACGATGAACTTGGGTGGTCTTGGGGATCATCTTGCATGGATAGGACATGCCCTAGCTTTTGTAGAGAAGCATAAATGCCGTGCGACTCTTTTTATTGCGTCATATTTAATTCCGCTTTTTGAGGATGAATATCCTGATATTCGCTTTATTGGTGAGTCGGATGTGGGGGATAGGCAATATTATGCTCAATATGTGGTGCTTGTCTTTTTTGATGATCACCACCGTATTTGTCAGCCTAATGATTACCGCCAAAGTGGGTTGGCCCATATGGGGGCTTATATTTTGGGGTTGCCACCGCAGGAGCGTAGGCCGCGTATCTCAGTAGATGAGGGGGGGCGTCCTATGGAGGAGCCCTATGTGTGTATCGCTGCTCAAGCTTCAGGGTTGAGTAAATATTGGAACAACCCGCGCGGATGGTATGACCTTGTCCGTTTTCTGAAAGAAAAAGGGTATAAAGTTGTATGTATTGATGCCATGCGCATTGCTGGGCCTACTGCGGCATTGCGGCCTATCCCCCACGGAACGCAAGACGAAACAGGGGTCCGCCCCTTAACAGAGCGTGCACGTTGGTTAAAACATGCGGAGTTCTTTGTGGGAGTATCATCGGGGCTTTCATGGTTGGCGTGGGCAGCGGAGACACCTGTTGTGATGATTAGTGGCTATACCGAGCCTTATAATGAGTTTTACACACCGTATCGGGTGATTAATCGTAATGTCTGTAATAGTTGCGCAAATGATGTGAATATTGACTTGCGTATGGATGATGTTTTCTTTTGCCCACGTCATAAGGGAACAGACCGCATGTTTGAATGTTCTATAGGTATTTCTTTTACGCAGGTTAAGGCGGTTATCGAGACAATTCCCGGCTTTGGGGAGTTTGACCAATGACAGAGCATAAGAATGATGCCCCGCAAAATGGACGCGGGAAAGAGCGTATTTTGCAGGATATTGCTTCCCTGCGTCCACCCTCCTCACAGGGAGCTTCTTCCTCCTCGTCCTCGTCAGAGGCCTTAGTGTCGGGGGGGAAGTTGTCCTCCCTTGGCGGGAATGAGGCAATGGTAGAGCCGGGGCAGGCAGCTGTAACGTCTTCCCCCGTGCCATCCTTATTAGCTATGGGTGGTTCGTCAGGGGTGGGGCAAGATGTCTCATCTAACGCAAGTGGGGCGCAAGGTGATGATATTGAGCGCATACCCGGTGCTGCATTTCCTGCGCCTGCGCCGGTCCTGACGCAAGAGGGTCCACATGGGCTGCGGTATGATTTTAATTTAGGGATACGCGTTAAGCTCCCAGAGGGTGAGCAATGGCGGATACGCTTTTGGGATGGGCAGACTGATACATGCCTTTATGACCAGAAGAAGGGCGGGGAGATGGTATATTCCCGCAAGAAATACTTTCTCCAAGGTGTGATAGAGCTTTTTGATGATGAGAAGCTCGTTTGGACGCATCATTATAATGCACGGGGGAAGAAGGTTGCCGTTATTATGCCTGCGGGGACATTGGGCGATCCGCTCGGATGGATACCCTATGTAGAGCGTTTTGGCCAAGTGCATGGTTGTACGCTCACCGTTGTGGTGAGTGAGATGATTCGCGATCTTATGGGGCCGGTTTATCCAGAGATTCGCTTCATGGTGGATAAAGAGTTTGGTGCTGTGCGTGATGAGTTTTACGCCACGTATTATCTCGGGCTTTTCTTCCATGATGAGGATCAGGAATGGCAACCGCGGGATTTCCGCGCGGTGGGGCTGCATCGGACGGCAGGGTGGATTTTGGGTGTGGACCCAACAGAGGTCCGCCCGAGAGTGGCGGTTGAGGAGCCTGATACCCGCCCGATAGAGGAACCTTATGTTGTTGTCGCGGTGCAGGCCTCTTGTGCGTGTAAAATGTGGCATCACCCTATTGGGTGGTTAGATACAGTAAAATACCTCAAAAAGATGGGGTATCGTGTTATTTGTATCGATAAAGACCCTGTGGTTGGGGTGGGGTGTTATTGGAATGCCCTGCCTCATGGTGTGGAGGATGAAACAGGCGAGCGTCCCTTGGCAGAGCGTGCGCGTTGGTTAAAACATGCAGAGTTCTTTGTGGGATTATCCTCTGGTTTGTCTTGGTTGGCATGGGCGGTTGAGACGCCTGTCGTGATGATTAGCGGTTTTACAGACCCGATGAATGAGTTCACTACGCCGTATCGGGTCTTTAGTACGCATGGTTGTAATAGCTGTTGGCATGATGTTCGCACGCCTTTTCAGCATAATGATTATCTCTTTTGCCCTCGTCATAAAGGGACAGACCGCGCTTTTGAATGTACGCGCATCATCGGGACAGCGTATGTGATTGATACGATTAAGCGTCTCTGCCGGGACCACGGCTATGTTCCACCGGCTGTTGCAGCAGGGGAGCCTTGGCCTGATGATAAAGAGCGTGCCGAGGGCGCGACCAAACAGGAAGGTTACGAGCATCGGCATGAGGTCTATTGGACGCTCTAAGAGCATGAAGGAACCTTGACGTCCCTTACTCTGGGGACGTGCCTTTCTAAAGGTAGGCTGCTAGAAGGGGAAAAGGTTCCTTCTTTGCGAGATGGGTGACTAATGACAGAAACATCTTTGCCGGTTTGTGTAGCCGCGCTTTATCATTTTACAGCCTTTGATAATTATGAGGCTCTCCGCCAACCGCTATTGGATATGTGCCAGCGGGAGGGGGTAAAGGGCAGCCTCCTTTTGGCCCGTGAGGGGATTAACGGCACGATTGCCGGCTCTGATGCTGGGATTGATGCAGTATTGGCCCATATTAATAACCTGCCCGGTTGTGCGGGGTTTGATTATAAAAAATCCCGTGCCAAGACGATGCCTTTTTTGCGGATGAAAGTCCGGTTGAAGAAAGAAATCGTCACCATGGGGCAGCCTGATATTGACCCGCTCGTCTGCGTTGGGCGGTATGTTGAGCCAAAGGATTGGAACGCCCTTATCTCCGACCCTGATACGGTGGTGATGGATACACGCAATGATTATGAGGTAGCCATTGGGACCTTCCGCGGGGCGGTGGACCCGGACCTCAAAACCTTCCGTGCGTTTCCAGAATGGTTCCGTAAGTGGCGTAAGGAGGTAGAGGCCCAAGGTCGCACACCTAAAATCGCGATGTTCTGCACGGGGGGCATACGCTGTGAAAAATCCACCGCCTTTGCGCGGCAAGAAGGGGTGGAGGATGTGTATCACCTCAAAGGTGGCATTTTAAAATATCTGGAGGAAATCCCGGAGGAGGAAAGCCTGTGGGAGGGTGAATGTTTCGTCTTTGACCAACGTGTGTCCGTTGGGCATGGGTTAAAGCTGGGCCAATATGACCTTTGCCATGCGTGCCGCGCGCCTATTAGTGCAGAGGATAAGCAGTCCCCTCATTATGAGGAGGGGGTAAGTTGTCCTCATTGCTATAACCAACGCACAGAGGCCCAACGGCATCGTTACCGTGAGCGGCAACGCCAAGCCGCTCTGGCAGAAAAACGCGGCCAGACCCATCTTGGTGATGGCGCGCAGGGGTAAGGCCCTTTCCCTTCACAAAGAAAGGCGTCCCCCTGCACTGTGGAGACGCCTTTTGTTTTTAGAAATGCTCCCGTAGGGTCAGATTAACAGAGCGACCCATGCCTAACACGGGGCCGGGTGGACTGCCTGCAGTGCTGACAGCACGGCCACCAAGGGGGAGGGCGTAGCGTTGGTTCAGCAAGTTATCGAGGCTTACATCAAGCTGTAGATATTTGGACCAATGATACCCTGCTCCCAGATTCAGCAGCGCGTAGCCGGGGGTGCGGGGCTCATTACGCACCCAATCGACTGTATGCTTAGCTTTGACAAGAACAATCTCGGCCATGCCGTGCCAGGGGCCAAAATGCTCATGGAGGCGGATGCTCCCATTAAGCGGCATTTGTTGATAAAGGCCGGAATGGGTTTTGAAGTCCTGCCCCTTTACCCAATTCAGCTGGGTGGAAATCTCCCCCGTGCCCCATTTATCGCCATCCCATAAGGTGGCGCGGCCAGAGGCGTTAATGCCGTAGCTTTGGGCATTATGATTCTCAAATTGTAAGAGGTTAAACCCGCGGGAGAGGGCCCCAATCCGCACGACATTAATGTAATTATGCGTATAGGTATAAAAGGGTTGGACCATTGCCTCCCATTGATGATCCGCCGCATCATGGAGGCGGAAGGTAACACTCGCTGTATTAGCGACTTCTGGCTTGAGGTTGAGATTGCCGACATAGCCATTGCCATCGCCAAACCAGTTAATCATCCGTGCGGTCATGCTTTCCCGGCTCCAGCCATAGCGTTCATAGAGGTTGGGGGAACGTGTTTTGCGAGCATAGCCGCCTTCGATATTCAGATAGGCGTTGGCTTTATAACGTAGTAAGGCCGTGACATCGAAATTATCATCCGTCCGGCCCCGGCGCGCTTTGTTGAAGGCACGGGCGGCCTCTTGGTTGGTGCTGCCCATACTCATACCACTCATGCCCATGTTGGACATATCCATACCGGCCATGCCGCCCATACCCATCATGCTTCCCCCCATATTCATCCCCATATCACTCATGGAGGAGAGGCCCTGATAAGGGGAGACTGTGCCAGTATTCATCATGATGACATCGCTACGCATCCCAAGCTCGCTAGACCAGCGCGGGGACCATTGAGCATCCCATTGGATGAAATGGCCAAGATGGTCGCGATGGGCGTGGTTAAGGCTATGGAAGGCCTCTGGCCCCATCATCATGCTGCCCTCTAAAGGGGGCCACCAATCATTAAGGCCATCATGGCTAAATGCGCTGCCTAGCTTAAGTTGATGGCTCCGCCCCAAGGGGAGGGTGGCTACAAGGCTATAACCGGCTGTGCGTCCATCACTATTCATCGGCATACCGGTGGTAGCACTATGGCCGCCTTTATCGGCTAGCATATTCATCGCGTGGGTCACATGTTGCCAATAGCCACGAGCCTCTAACGTACCCCAGTTGAATGTTCCTAGATATTTGCCATTAACGAAAGTGGAGCGGTTATTTGTTTCATCCATATATTGGTTGGGGAAGCCCTCATAAGGGGTATTTTGTTGCCCAAATGTGAGGCTAAAGAGGTGGTTCTTTAGCTTTAGCCCTGCCGTGACATCATGGTTGAAGCTGAGATAATTGGAGGATAAAACCCGCCCGCCGCGTCCCCCGGCGGTATAATCGCTCGCATGGGTGTAGGAGCCACTATAGCGAAGGCTGAGCATATCGTTCGCAATAGTGAGGGAGCCCCCTGCGCCAGAGCCGCCGCCATTACTGCGCCAATCTTCTCGTCCATCACCGGTGATGAGGACTTTGCCCTCTTTGGCAAATTGTGGGTCTTTGCGCTCCACAGAGATGGTCCCACCGGTGCTATCACCGCCGAGGCTAACAGGGGTGATCCCCGCAATCGCAACGCTATGGGCGACTTCATCGAGGCTGATTTGAGAGAGGGCGGGGTTCATATGGTTAGGGCAATCGGCCATAAGGGGCATGCCATCCACAAAGGTGGCGACCCGGTCATCGGCCATACCATTTAAGACGGGGAGGCTGGCAATCCCACCCGTTTTATAGCTGCTAAAACCCGGTACATCGCGGAATAACGCTGCGGTGTCCGCGGCCTGTGTGAAAGGCCGCCGCGTGCCTATCACGCTGATTTGCTCCACCGGGTGGGGGATGGGCGTGGCGGAGGCTACGGCATCAGATGTGGATGTGGGCAGCGTATTTTGAGGGGATGTTTGAGCGAGCAGGGGCGTAAGCGGTAAAGCAAAACCACCCAGCACTAAGAGACGGCGCGTTAGGCCCCGCCCCAGATAATATGAGGGAAAAAACAAAATCAATCCATCCTGAAAACAACATGCAGAAAAGGCCGATGCACAGCCTTTTAAGCTGGCTCGGTCAGGCGAATGTTTGGTTTAGAAGGAGGCGAGGCGGCCCACGGCTTGGCGGGCGTTGGCGTGTGGGTTCTGGTGGGGCTTGTGCGGGGGGACTCGCCTGCCAAAGCTGCCGGGAAAGCCGGATGCAACTTAACAGCACGAATAGGCTGGTAAGGGTAAAGAGGATGTGCCCTAAAAGCGGGCAAAGGGGGCAGTCCACCCCGTGATGATGGCCCCCATGATGGGTCATTTTATCATGCTGGGCCGTGTGATGAGGAGTAGTCATCCCCATAGCGTCATGCATGGTAGGACCAGCGTGAGGCTCTGGCGGCGGTGCGGGTGCAATATCGAGATGCGTTAGACGTAAAATAGCCGCTCTGGGGCTTTCCTCTGGTAAGCTCGTAGCTGTGAGGAGGAGTTGCCCACTAAATGCTACGAGCATGATGAGCATCATCAAGCCGCGTAATATGTGGCGTTGTAAGAGAGTGGCCCTCATAGCGTTAGTGCCGTACCCCGCCAGAGAGGCAGGCGAGTAACGTGCCAAGCATGATAAGCCCAACCCCTAGATAAGCGGTGAGGTTTAAGGGCTGGCGGAAGACAGTCAGCCCGATAACCACAATGCAGACAATCCCCACCCCGCACCATACCGCATAAGCAATGCCGAGGGGGATGCATTTTAGGGCTTGGGCCAAGCAGAAAAAGGCCGCCCCATAAAAGAGGAGCGCGCCTATGGTCGGTAGGGGCTTGCGAAACCCGTTAGAGATATTCAGCAGGCTGGTGGCCATAACCTCTAACAAGATGGCCCCTAAGAGGAATAACCAAGCAAAAAAGGGCGTCATAAGAGGTGCTTATCAGTTTTTGCGTGGTTTGGCATCCTTCTTTGTATGAGAGGGCGGGCCTTTGGCAGCGAGCATCGGGGCGAGGAATCGCCCTGTATGGCTGGCTTTACAGGCGGCAATATCCTCCGGTGTGCCGGTGGCTACAACCTCGCCCCCGCCTGCGCCGCCCTCTGGACCAATATCAATGACCCAATCCGCTGTTTTGATGAGGTCCAGATTATGCTCAATAACCAGCACCGTATTGCCTTGCTCTACGAGTGCATGCAGGACGTTGAGGAGCTTATGCACATCCTCTGTATGCAGCCCAGTTGTGGGTTCATCCAGTACATAGAGGGTTCGGCCTGTAGCGCGGCGGGCGAGTTCTTTCGCGAGTTTTACACGCTGGGCCTCACCACCGGAGAGGGTGGTGGCTTGCTGGCCAAGGGCGACATAGCCTAGCCCCACTTGTTGAAGGATGGCGAGGCGGTCGGCAATGCGTGGTACCGCATTGAAGAAGGGCACAGCCTCATCCACCGTCATGGCCAGAATATCGGCAATGGATTTACCTTTAAACTTAATCTCCAGCGTTTCCCGATTATAGCGCGCACCTTTGCAGCTATCGCAGGTTACGAACACATCCGGTAGGAAGTGCATCTCAATCTTCAATACACCATCACCTTGGCAAGCCTCGCAACGACCCCCTTTGACATTGAAGGAGAAACGCCCCGGCTTATAACCCCGCGCTTTGGATTCTGGCAGTTCGGCAAACCAATCCCGAATAGGGGCAAAGAGGTCCGTATAAGTAGCAGGGTTGGAGCGGGGTGTGCGCCCGATGGGGGATTGGTCAATCTCGATGATTTTATCGAGCTGCTCTGTGCCTTCTAGCCGTCCATAAGGGAGGGGGACGGCGGCCGATTTCATAATCTGTCGGGCTAGGCCTTTATAGAAGGTATCGGTAATGAGAGTGGATTTCCCACTGCCAGAGACCCCGGTGATGGCAATAAAGGTCCCTAAAGGGAACTTTACGCTGATATTTTTGAGGTTATTACCCTTTGCCCCATGGATGCTTACCCAGCGTTTGCTTTTACGGCGGGTGGTGGGCACGGGGATGCCCCGGCGACCTGCGAGCCATGCGCCGGTGAGGCTATCGGGATTTTGGGCGACTTCTTCTGGCGTGCCATAAGCGATGACGCGCCCGCCTTGGGTCCCGGCCCCCGGCCCCATATCGATGAGGTAATCAGCTTGGCGGATGGCATCTTCATCATGCTCCACAACAAGGACGGTATTGCCGAGATTGCGCAGCCGCTCCAGCATGGTGAGTAAACGGGCATTATCGCGCTGATGCAGCCCGATGGAGGGTTCATCTAACACATAGAGGACGCCCGTTAGGCCGGAGCCAATTTGCGAAGCCAGCCGGATGCGCTGGCTCTCCCCACCTGAGAGCGTGCCAGAGCTGCGGGAGAGGGTGAGATAATCTAGCCCCACACGGTCGAGGAAATGCAGCCGCTCGGTAATTTCTTTGAGGATGCGCCGTGCAATCTCGGCCCGCTGGGGGGTGAGGCTGGCCTCCACAGTTTTAAACCATGCAAGAGCTTCTTGAATGGTAAGCTCTGAGGCTTCGGCGATATTGCTGTTATTGACCTTCACACACAGGGCTTCTGGCCGCAATCGTGCCCCGTGGCAGGCAGGGCAGGGCATAGCGGATTGATACCGGCCAAGGGCCTCGCGCACATGGATGCTGCTGCTCTGGGCAAGGCGGCGTTGTAGATGGCTGATGATGCCCTCAAAGGGGCGGTGGATGGTGTGTGTTTTGCCCTTACCATCCTGATAAGGGATGCTGACAGCCTCCGCCCCACCATGGAGAAGGAATTGGCGGGATGTCTCTTTCAGCTTGCTCCATGGTGTATCAAGAGTTTCCTCGCAATGGCGGGCGAGGGCGGCGAGGGTTTGGTCAAAGAGCGGGTCTTGCTCATTACGCCATGGCGCAATGGCGCCTTCTCGCAGGGTTAGGCTATCATCAGGGATGATGAGATTGGGGTCAAAATGCGTTTCTGTACCCAACCCATCACAGGTTGGGCAGGCCCCCATTGGCGCGTTGAAGGAGAAAAGGCGCGGCTCCACACTCTCTAGCATAAAGCCAGATTCTGGGCAGGAATAGCGGGAGGAGAAGGAGGCTTTAAGCGGCTCCCGCTCTTCCCCGCTGCGGAGGACTTCCTCAACAGAGGCCAAACCGTCTGAGAGTTCCAAAGCGGTTTCAAAACTATCGGCTAGTCGGGTTTCTATCCCCTCTTTTAGGACGATGCGATCGACCACAACATCGACATTATGGCGTGTTTTGCGGTTGAGCTTGGGGGCATCGGTGATTTCATAAAGTGTGCCATCAATCCGCACGCGCGCAAAGCCACGGCGGGTCAGCTCGGCGAGTTCTTTCGCACAATCGCCTTTGCGGTCCCGCACGATGGGGGCGAGCAGCATAAGCCGCGTGCCCGCGGGCATGGCCATAACACGGTCCACCATTTGGCTGATGCTCTGCGCCTCAATCGGTAGGCCCGTAGTAGGGGAGTAAGGCACCCCCGCCCGCGCCCAGAGCAAGCGCATATAATCGTGAATCTCGGTGATGGTCCCAACGGTAGAGCGTGGATTGCGCGAGGTGGTTTTTTGCTCGATGGAAATAGCGGGGGACAGCCCCTCAATGGACTCTACATCTGGCTTGCCCATGAGCTCCAAAAATTGCCGCGCATAGGCAGAGAGGCTCTCCACATAACGGCGTTGGCCTTCGGCATAGATGGTATCAAAGGCGAGGGAGGATTTACCAGAGCCAGAAAGCCCCGTCATGACCGTAAGCTTATCGCGTGGGATCGTGACGTTGACATTTTTTAGATTATGCGTGCGGGCACCACGGACAATGATATGGCTGGTGCCGGTAGGTGTGGGTGTGTCTGTCACGCTATGTCCTCTTGATGGTCTTTATGGCAGGGTGGATGCATGGGCGATTGTTCTGTGCAATATAAGCAATAAGGGCACATGGTGCCAGAATCGAACCGTAAGAGTGCAAACAGCTTCTTAAGAGAGATGGGGATTATACATGGCTGGTAGTGTAAATAAGGTTATTCTCGTAGGTAATTTGGGGCGTGATCCAGAAACGCGCAATACGCAGTCCGGCAGTAAGATTGTCAATCTCGCCATTGCGACTAGTGATACATGGAATGACCGTAATAGTGGTGAGCGGCGCGAGCGGACTGAATGGCACCGTGTTGTGATTTTTAATGAGCGCGTGGGGGAGGTTGCTGAGCGATATCTGCGGAAGGGCCGGAAAGTCTATATTGAGGGCGAATTGCGTACGCGTAAATGGACGGACCAACAAGGGGTAGAGAAATACACTACCGAGGTGGTGATTGACCGCTTCCGTGGCAATCTTGTGTTGCTTGATGGCCAGCGCAGCGGTGGTGATGATGGTGGTTATAATGATGGCGGCTATAATGACGGGGGCAGTAATTTTGGGGGACAACAGGCCGGTCCTGCAAACCGTGGGGGCAATAATGGCGGTATGGGGGGCGGCAATGGCTGGGATAGCTCTGCTGGCCACGACCAAGGCTTGGATGATGAAATCCCCTTCTAACTATGGCTGCGAATCAACAGGTCATACAGCCTAGGTGGGCTGGGGTCTTTGCTGTGATGGCGGGGGTAATGCTGGCGGGCTGTACCACAACCCCGCCCCAGCATCCTGATGATTTATGCTCAATTTATCGGGAGAAGCGTAGCTGGTATCACACTGCGATGCGGCAGGAGGAGAAATGGCACATCCCTTCTGCCATCCCGATGGCGATTATGAATCAGGAATCAAGCTTTCGGGCTAATGCGCGGACGCGGCGAACTTATATCCTATGGGTGATTCCGTGGGGGCATATTAGTACCGCCTACGGTTATGCACAGGCGAAGAATGAAATCTGGCGGGATTATCAACGCCAGACCGGGGCCGGGGGTAGCCGGACAAATTACGCTGATGCGTTGAATTTTGTGAATTGGTATCTCACCAATAGCCATAAAATTGATGGGATTCCCCTCACTAACGCGACGCGGCAATATCTTGCGTATCATGAAGGTTGGGGTGGCTACCGCAAGCGGAGTTACGAGGCAAAGCCGTGGTTGGTCACTGTTGCGCGTAAAGTGGGGCGGCGTGCCCAGCAATATCAAAAGCAATATAATGCATGTAAAGATGAGCTAAAGGGTAGTTGGTGGGAGCGTTTTTGGAATAGTATTTTTTAGGACTATTATATGTCATCTTGCCAGCATGGTTATAAATACTGGCAAGATGATTGGAAAAGACGGTAGATCAGGCCGTCTCTTCTTTTGCGCCGGGGGTAAGAGCGTCTTTACGCTCTTCAGCTTTTTTCTTTGCTTCTTCTTCTGCGAGCTTTTTAGCTTCTTCTTGCTCTCTGTCCTTACGCGGATGAGGTACAACGAGACCATTCATCAAGACATAATGGAACTGCTTGTCTTTAATCTCGGCCATAAAGACATCATCAAGGGATTCGATGCCTTTACGCTTTGCATCTTCTTTTAGATCATCGCCAGAAAGACCAACGTCTTTGAGGTCATCTTCCCGGACAACACCATCATAATAGACGATGAGAGCAGGGAGTTTCTTTTTATCCGTAATGGCTGTTAGCGCGCCGCTTGGCTCAACTTGGGCGAAATAGACTTCATCAAAAGAATAAATGCCCTGTAGGTTAAGCTGAGAGGCGATATTGAGCATATCAATTTTATTGTTTTTATCGCGGATATTTTCCATCAGGAAACGCCCATCTTTTATGATGGGGATTTGCCGACCAATGGCAACGTTTCTGAACATATTAATTTTCCGGCAGAAACGCGTAATGGTTAGCAAAATACCCACCCCGATAAGCAGGGCGATGACATATTCATGGAAGGAAATATTGGTTGTGTAGAGAACACCGCCAACAAGCCCACCGAGGATGAAGTTACCGACAAGGTCGATGGCGTTCATTTGGGAGACTTGGCTACGGCCAGAGATGTTGAGATACCCAATGATGATAGCAAAGCCAGTGACGAGTTTTAAGAACATCCATATGTTAAGAGCAAGATTGGGAAAAAGTTGATGGAGCATGAAAGAGAACCTTAACGTGGTGGATAGGTAGTATGCCCCGGCGGGTTAATGCATTATAACATCCGCGTAGGCGCAGGGGATGAAGCCCTTGCATTAGCATGCTATAAGCCTCTTTAATAAGTTTTCAAGATGTTGCGCTCTTTTCTTCTCCTGTTACTCTCAAGGGCAGGTTAGCGCACAGATGTGTGAGACACTAAGAACCATATAAGGCAGATAAGGAGCATTCATGAGCAAGCACACGAATTTTCCGATTCCCGATCAGGCACCTGCTGCCATTCTGCCTACGGGGCGTTTGGAGATGATTATTTTTGATTGTGATGGCGTGTTGGTCGGTGGGGAGCATCTCTCTACCGCGTTGATGTCCGAAGACGCACGCAGCCACGGTTGGGATATCAGTGATGAGGAAGGCAATAAGCTTTTTGGCGGGGGTGAACTTGCCAAAATCGGCGAGATGATTGCTAAAGAAACAGGCGATAAACTGCCCGATGATTGGGATATGATTATGCAGAATCGCATCGTTGAGATGATGCGACAAAAGGCTAAAGAGGTTCCCGGTGCATCCAAAATGCTGCGGGATGTCGTTAATGAGATTCGCTTACCGATTCGTGTTGGTTCCAACTCCTCAGAGGCAGAGATGGAGGCTAAGTTCTCCAGCACGGGGCTGAATAAAATCCTCAAGGATGAGCGTATACATTCCGGTCGGGATTTAAACATGCCAAAGCCCCGCCCCGATATCTACCTCTATGGCGCAAAGCAGGAAGGGATAGACCCAGCACATTGCCTTGTGTTGGAGGATTCTGATGCTGGGGTAGAAGCTGCTCACCGGGCAGGAATGGCCTGTGTGTTGCTGCGGGATTTAAATAAGCCTGCTCCATCTTGGCCGGGTTTATTGCGTATTGAGCATCTAGATGAATTTGTCCCCTTGTTAAAGAAGATCATCGCTGCGCAGAAAGACCATCACAAAGGCTGAGTTTCTTCATAGTCGTAACCGTTTTTTGGAGACATGTTATGCTGACATATGAAGGTTTAAAAACATTACCGAAGAATGTCGCTGGCCCTTCTTACGATGTGCGTAAGGTTACATCGGGCATTGTTCATTTTGGTGTGGGTAACTTCTTCCGTGCCCATTTAGGGTATTATGTGGACCGTGTCTTGGCTTTGCCGGGGCAGGAGCAGTGGGGCATTACTGGGGTAGGGCTACGCTCTGGTGAACGCTCAGAGAAAAAGGCGGAGGAGTTTCGTGCGCAGGAGGGGCTTTACTCCCTGACGGAAATCGCCGCTGATGGTACGACACAAATTCGCGTGATGGGCGGGTTACGGGATTATCTGCAAGCCCCTGATGAGCCGGAAAAAGTGCTGGCTTTGTTGGCTGATAAGGCTACGAAGATCATCTCCATGACCATCACCGAGGGTGGTTATAATATTGATGAAACAACTGGGGAGTTTCGGCTTACACATCCAGAGGTGAAGGAAGACCTCGCAGACCCGCAACATCCTAAGACAGTCTTTGGCTATGTGGTGGAGGGTCTACGCCGCCGCCGTGAGGCTGGTCATGGAGGTTTGACGGTGATGTCCTGCGATAATTTGCGCCATAATGGGGATGTATCCCGTAAGGCTTTTGTCGGTTATGCGCGCGCTGTGGATGGCGAGCTTGCTCAGTGGATTGAGCAGAATGTGACCTTCCCCAACGCGATGGTGGACCGTATTACGCCATCTGTCTCCTCCGAGGGGAAAGCGAAGCTGAATGAGCGTAGCGGGTTGGATGACCTCCAGCCATTAATCTCGGAGGATTTTATCCAGTGGGTGATAGAGGATAAGTTCGCCGCAGGCCGTCCCGCTTTTGAGAAGGTGGGGGTAGAGTTTAGCGACCAAGTGAGCGCGTATGAGCATGCGAAGATTCGTATGCTGAACTCCAGCCATCTCATCCTTAGTGCTGCGGGGATGCTCTTGGGCTTGAAGCTCGTGGACCAAGTGTTAGCAGAGCAGCCTGTGCATAAGTTTGTGGATTTAATGTTGGAGAAAGACGTCATCCCAACATTAAAGGCTCCCCCTGGTGTAGATTTGCACAAATATAAGGCCACCTTGTTAAGTCGCTTTTCTAACAAAGCGATGGCGGACCAAGTGGCGCGTATCGCCTCCGATGCGACCTCTAAAGCACAAGTATTCTGGACGGAGACCGTCCGCGCTGTCCTTAGTGAGGGGCGGGATCGTAGTCGTATTGTGTACTGTATGGCGTTATTGTTGGAGCTACTGCGTGGCAAGACGGAGAAGGGCGAAACCATTAAGCTGGAGGAGCCCTTCCTTAATGCTGAGCAGCTAAAATCTGCGGCATCTAATGATTTTAAGGCGTCTATTGCTCTACCAGCCTTTGACGGATGGCGTGATTTGCTGACTCCTGAGATTGAGCAGGAGATTGCACAGGCGCGCGACGTTATTCGCCAAAAAGGTGTATTGGCGAGCCTACCTGTGTAACGCGTCGCACGGTTGATAGAAGGCTTAGTGAAAGAGGAGAGGGGAAACCTTCTCCTCTTTTTTATGGGATGGATGTAGGAGGTAGAAAATTGAGAAAAAGCTTGTAGGGAAAAGGATATTAAATTTATATTTAAGTTGGTACGGCCTTTGACATATGAATTATGTTTATAATACAAGCGGTTCTAGGAAGTATGTTCCCCGCCCTCGCGGGGATGAACCGCAGAGTCCGACCTAACCAATTCTATTTCGGTAATGTTCCCCGCCCTCGCGGGGATGAACCGTCTATCCACAAATTCGGCAATATTTGTATCGAATGTTCCCCGCCCTCGCGGGGATGAACCGGAGGAATATGCTCTGCATAGGGTAGATGAAAAATGTTCCCCGCCCTCGCGGGGATGAACCTGCTCCGCAATGGGGCAGCGGGGTCGGTTTGGGATGTTCCCCGCCCTCGCGGGGATGAACCAGCATCCTCCATCTTCTGGCGAGTTAGTTCTTCATGTTCCCCGCCCTCGCGGGGATGAACCGAAAAGCACGGCGAAAAACCAGAGCCTGTAGATATGTTCCCCGCCCTCGCGGGGATGAACCGTGCACAAATTTTCTGTAAAGCAGCGCGGCGCAATGTTCCCCGCCCTCGCGGGGATGAACCGCATTAACGGGGACCTCAGGAAAATCTGGTAAAATGTTCCCCGCCCTCGCGGGGATGAACCGGCGGTCAAATCGCTGCCATTATGTGGAGAATTATGTTCCCCGCCCTCGCGGGGATGAACCGGATAGATGGGGCCATTTCATGGAAACCAAAGGATGTTCCCCGCCCTCGCGGGGATGAACCGCATGTTTGATGACGTTGCGAAAGGTCTTACCTATGTTCCCCGCCCTCGCGGGGATGAACCGGCCTGTGGATAACCGGATTGGGGAGTGTCGGTATGTTCCCCGCCCTCGCGGGGATGAACCGCTTTTCTGATGGGGGTCGTCCTTCTGGTTTTAATGTTCCCCGCCCTCGCGGGGATGAACCGGTTTGGTTTCGAAATAATTCTTGACATTGCGTATGTTCCCCGCCCTCGCGGGGATGAACCGTACAAAACCTCTCACAATCTTTCAATACGTCTATGTTCCCCGCCCTCGCGGGGATGAACCGCTGGCCTTGTAGCATAGTTGTGGCGTTGGTAAATGTTCCCCGCCCTCGCGGGGATGAACCGATAAATTTACAAAACACAAACCAGTAGACCCTATGTTCCCCGCCCTCGCGGGGATGAACCGCCCCAATAGCGGCCCCTGCCACCGCCGCCTCTATGTTCCCCGCCCTCGCGGGGATGAACCGTCGTTTGTATTTTGCTGGTTAGCACTAGACAGATGTTCCCCGCCCTCGCGGGGATGAACCGATTTTAATGCTCAAATAATTCAAAACATTCAGATGTTCCCCGCCCTCGCGGGGATGAACCGGAGGAATACGCTCTCCATCGTGTTGACGAAAAATGTTCCCCGCCCTCGCGGGGATGAACCGACAGTAATAACAACTAGGGAGTTTATCGTGATATGTTCCCCGCCCTCGCGGGGATGAACCGACTCACAGCGTTTTTCTCACGATAGAGAGCTAATGTTCCCCGCCCTCGCGGGGATGAACCGTAGGATAACCCCGCGCTGCGTGCCTACCTCAAATGTTCCCCGCCCTCGCGGGGATGAACCGGCTATCTGCCAGACATGCCCGGATACCCCGGCATGTTCCCCGCCCTCGCGGGGATGAACCGCGGTATAATATAACCACGGGTTGTTATTTTCTATGTTCCCCGCCCTCGCGGGGATGAACCGCCCGGAAAACCAACGCCCTGATGCAGAAAATCATGTTCCCCGCCCTCGCGGGGATGAACCGGGATGTCGTGGCTTATATCCCTAAAAGCCAAGATGTTCCCCGCCCTCGCGGGGATGAACCGTGAAATTGGACACTATGCAACGCGTTAATTTGATGTTCCCCGCCCTCGCGGGGATGAACCGAAAATACCTAGGAAAGATAGTGAAATAGGGGAATGTTCCCCGCCCTCGCGGGGATGAACCGTATCAGCAATATTTGATTTGGAAAGACGCGCAATGTTCCCCGCCCTCGCGGGGATGAACCGGCAACAGCGGACATCAGAGCGTTAGCACAAGAATGTTCCCCGCCCTCGCGGGGATGAACCGGCGGCATTCTGCAGGGACGAGTTCACTGAGATATGTTCCCCGCCCTCGCGGGGATGAACCGACACCTAAAGAATTGATCCAACGAGTGGGGAGATGTTCCCCGCCCTCGCGGGGATGAACCGTTATGAGGGCGGCTGGTATTTTAAAGCCAGAAATGTTCCCCGCCCTCGCGGGGATGAACCGGACCTTGAGGCCTTTAATCAAAACGAGGTCCAATGTTCCCCGCCCTCGCGGGGATGAACCGTTGGTTTGTAGTTGACTTACATTAGTATTGAGATGTTCCCCGCCCTCGCGGGGATGAACCGGCCTTGACAGAGAAAATTATTTTCTAGACCGTATGTTCCCCGCCCTCGCGGGGATGAACCGGCTTTTCTGATAGTGAAAAAACTATTTCGGATATGTTCCCCGCCCTCGCGGGGATGAACCGTATATATTTACCTAACAAGTGATGAATATAATATGTTCCCCGCCCTCGCGGGGATGAACCGACGTGTTAGGATTAGCAGAGGCTCTTCGTAACATGTTCCCCGCCCTCGCGGGGATGAACCGGAGGGGGAGGAATACTGTCTATATGTAGCAACATGTTCCCCGCCCTCGCGGGGATGAACCGCCAGAACAGAGCTGATTGACGCCGGGTTACTGATGTTCCCCGCCCTCGCGGGGATGAACCGTGAAAAATGCCTATTTAAGATGCGCTTGGCCAATGTTCCCCGCCCTCGCGGGGATGAACCGAGCGTCCTCGGCCGCATTCAGACGCCCTTGATATGTTCCCCGCCCTCGCGGGGATGAACCGCCGAGATTGGTAGTGTGGAGAGTTATAAATGAATGTTCCCCGCCCTCGCGGGGATGAACCGCAGAACGGCAGAAGCGGGAAGAGGCGGTAGCAATTGGTAACTTTCAGAGGAAGGTTAGGCATAAAAACAACTAAAATTTATCGTTATTAAAAAAAACAACAAAATAATGAGTTGATTTTTGCACCAGATTTGACATGCTCCCTGCATGACGATGAAGCCCTTCTCTTATCTGCCGATTATGATGCGGACAGGCCAACGCGATGCCCTTCTCATTGGGGGGGGGCAGGTGGCGGTGCAGAAGATGCGCTTGCTTAAAGGGCGGTGCCGGCGGCTTCATATTTGGGCGGAGAGCGTGCATCCTGAGCTAGAGGCTCTCATTGCGCAGGGGCAGGCGGTGTTTCGTCAAGGGCGTGTTGAGGAGCAAGCCCTGCGAGAGATATTGCCGGAGATGGCTGTAGTCTTTGCCGCTACGGATGATGAGGCTGTTAATGAGATGGTGTCGCGGCAGGCTCATGCGTTGCGTGTGCCTGTATGCGTGGTGGATAATCAAGAGCTTTCCAGCTTTATTACCCCGGCGTTGGTGGATCGCTCCCCCGTGCAAGTGGCGATTACCACGGGGGGAGCCTCTCCCGTTTTAGCGCGCCGGGTGCGGCAGATGGTCGAGGCTATGCTCCCGGCTAGAGTGGGTGAGGCCGCACGGTTTATGCAGCAACAGCGCGGTTGGCTGAAGGCTCGCCTCCCGCATGTGAAGCAGCGGCAACGTGTGTGGGAATCCTTTGTGGATGGCCCTGCTTATGAGGCCGCTTTGGCGGGGGAGGAGGCTTCAGCCCGTCATCAGCTAGAGCAGCTTGTCGAGGCAGCGGAGGGAGTCGCCACGCGCCCGCAAGGGGAGGTGTGGCTTGTGGGGGCTGGGCCGGGGAATCCCGATTGGTTGACCCTTGCCGCCCTCCGTTTGATGCAAAATGCTGATAGTGTTTTATATGATAACCTCGTGGCTCCAGAGGTTCTGGACCGCGTGCGGCGGGATGCGGAGCGTGTGTATGTTGGCAAAAAGCGTAGCTATCATACGCTGCCGCAACGTGATATAGAATCCGAGCTTTTGCGCCGTGCCCAGCGGGGGGAACGCGTCCTACGGTTAAAAGGAGGGGACCCGTTTGTTTTTGGCCGTGGGGGTGAGGAGATGGAGAGTTTGCTCGCCGCGCATGTGCCGGTGCGGGTTGTCCCTGGCATTACGGCGGCGAATGGTTGTGCGGTAGCGGCGGGGATTCCGCTCACACATCGGGATTGTGCCCAAAGCTGCATTATGGTGACGGGTCATGCGCGCGCAGATGGTACGTTAAATCTGCATTGGCCCAGCCTTGCCCGTAAGGGGCAAACGGTGGTGATTTATATGGGGTTAAGCTCTATAGGGGAGCTATGCCAGCAAATGCAGGGGCATGGTCTGCCCGCCCATTGGCCTGTTGCGGTGATTTATCGTGGCTCCTGCCCGGATCAACGATGCGTCAAGGGTACGTTGGGCACAATTACCGCGCTTGTGCAGCAGCAGGGGTTGGAAAGCCCAGTCTTAATTATTGTGGGGGAAGTGGTGCATCATCGTGGTGCGGTGGAGCCGCCGGCTGCTTCCAGTGAGAGCACATCAAAGGAGCGTGCGTGATGAAACGTCTATCCCGCCCGGGAGAGGGGGAAGTCCTATTGCTGACGGCAAATCGTTTGCTGGATGGCCGTATTGTTTGGCTTGGCGAGGGAGAGCATTGGCGTGAATCCATTGCTGAGGCAAAACGCTTTAGCTATGAGGAGGCAGGCCCTGCCTTAGAGCGTGCTTTGGCCGCAGCGGCGCAAAAAGAGGTTGTGGCGATTTATGAAGTTGTCGCCCATGACACACAGCCGCCAGAGCCTGTAACAGCACGCGAAGTGATTCGTGCCCACGGGCCGAGTGTTCACCCTGATTTTTCGTATGACGATGCCCTAGCGCGGACCCCAGCGCAGGAGAAGGAGCGTGCGCAATGACTCAATCTAACTCACATTCTGTTGGGCATTATCAATATGAGGAGCGGGACCGGGCCTTTCTTCAAGAGCGGATTAATGAGTTTGAAGGCCAAGTGCGCCGCCGTCTTGCTGGCGAATTAAGCGAGGAGGAGTTTAAGCCGTTCCGTTTGATGAATGGCGTTTATCTTCAGCTTCATGCCTATATGTTACGCGTGGCGATTCCGTATGGTGTGTTAGATAGCCGCCAGCTGCATAAGCTTGCTGATGTTGCTGCGAAATATGACCGCAATTACGGCCATTTCACCACCCGGCAGAATATTCAGTTTAATTGGATTGCGTTGAAGGATATGCCAGCCATCCTGCGGGAATTGGCCGAGGTGGATATGCACGCCATCCAAACAAGTGGTAATTGCATCCGTAATGTCACCTCTGATGAGTTCGCTGGGGCGGCTAAGGATGAGCTGATGGACCCGCGCATTCATGCTGAGATTGTGCGGCAATGGTCCACTTTGCATCCTGAGTTCACCTTCCTGCCCCGTAAGTTTAAAATCGCGATTTCTGGTAGCCCAGAGGACCGTGTAGCGGCGCGCTTTCATGATATTGGCTTGCTGGCACGCCCTAGCGAACATGGCCCGCTCTTTCGCCTTTTTGTGGGGGGTGGTTTAGGGCGGACGCCCGTTGTTGGGCAGGAATTGTTCGATTCCGTGAGGGAAGAAGACCTCATCGCCACGCTAGAGGCGGTGTTGCGCGTTTATAATGCGTTTGGTCGGCGAGATAATCTCTATAAAGCGCGTATCAAGATTTTGGTGCAGACCATTGGGTTAGAGGCTTTCCGCAAAGCTGTGGAGGAGGAGCTTAGCCGCATGGACCGTGCGGCTTACCGCCTGACGCCGGAGCATGTTGCACAGATTCGGGCGCGTTTTGCTGTGCCGGACCTTCAAGCCCCAGCGGATGCGGCCTCTCTCTTTGAGCAGCATAAGCAGGCAGACCCAGCCTTTGCCCGCTGGGTGGCAAGCAATACGCACCCTCATCATCATGACAGCTATATTTGTGCGGTTGTTTCTCTCAAAACGCCGGGGGCTATCCCCGGTGATGTAACGGCAGAGCAAATGCACGGTCTGGCAGATTTATCCGCTCGTTATGCCTTTGGGGAAGTGCGGGTGACGCATTTGCAGAATCTGGTGTTTGGTCATGTGCGTAAAGACCAGCTTTATGATGTGTGGGAGGGCTTGCAGAAGCTTGACCTTGCCGCGCCGAATGTTGGGCTGATTAGCGATATTGTGAGCTGCCCCGGTTTGGATTATTGCAATCTGGCCAATGCGCGCTCCCTCCCCTTGGCGCAGAAATTGGGAGCCCGTTTTGGGGATGCAGCGTTGCAGGCTGAGATTGGGGCGTTGAGCATCCATATGTCGGGCTGCATTAATGCGTGCGGGCATCATCATGTGGGTAATATCGGCCTTTTGGGTGTTGATAAGCGCGGGGCTGAGACGTACCAGATTCTCCTTGGGGGGGATGGGGGAGAGAATGCCGCCATTGGTGGGATTTTAGGCCCTTCCTTTGCAGAGGATGAAGCCGTAGAGGCCGTAGCGCGGATTGTGGAGTTCTATCTCGCACAGCGGCAGAAGGGGGAAAGCTTCGCTGCTATGCTGAAGCGGTGCGGGCTGAGGGCCTTTAAGGAGGTGGCTTATGAAACTGTTTAATCTCAGCGGGCGTAAGACGTTAGAGGAAGCCTCCCCTGTGGCTTTTGCAGATTGGAAGGACGCTCCCCACGGTACAGCTATCTCTCTGCCTCAGGATGTCGAGGTGGAGGATTTACGCTCTCATCTCAACGAGCTGACCTTGATTGTGTTGGAGTTCCCCATCTTCCGGGATGGGCGGGCTTTTACACAAGCGCGCTCTCTGCGGGAATATGAGGGGTATAAAGGGGAGATCCGGGCCTCTGGTCATCTTTTGCCAGACCAAGCGATTCACCTTAAACGCTGCGGGTTTGATAGTGTGGCCTTACCAGAGGAAGCCAATACGCAGGATTGGGACGAGCAGTTGAGCCGTTATCAGTTTTATTATCAGAATACTGCTGTTAGTTCCGCCTGAAGGGGCCATAAAAGAATCGTTGGAACGGCTTTACAGAATAAACAAGCCGGAAGGGATGTGATGTCCCCTCCGGCTTGTTTGTATCAGGGGTGTTGTTTTAGAACTCTGCCTTAACAGAGCCAAAGAACTGGCGGGGCGCACCAAGTAGGATGGATTGGTTATTGTAAGCGGCCCCCTCTTTATTATCCATGGTGAAGCCATTTTGTCCCATAGTGGAGGCGTATTTTTGGTTTGCTAGATTATAGATGTTAAAAGAGAAGATAAGCTTCCGTACGGCGGTGGGGTTACGCATTCCAAAATGGGTTAAGTCCCATGAATAGATAAGCCCGAAATTGGCCAGCCAATAGCTTGGCAATTTATAATCACCAACATAATCATAGCTGCGTTTGCCATAATATTGGGTATCGATATAGGCTTGTAGATGCTGCCATTCGTAAGAGAGGCGGGCCTTGTACATAAAGCGAGGATAAGCAACGACTTGCCGTCCTTTTGTGGCATAAAGTGTGCCGCCGCTGCGTATATTTTGGTCATAAGCCGCTTTATCGTAGCTAACGCTATTAAATAAGGCGAGGCCGGGTAGTGGTGTGATGGTAATGGCACCATCCACGCCATTCATGGTTACACCCCCTACATTTTGTACAGTGGACGTATTGTTGGTGAGGATGGACCCAGCCCCCGCACTGCCTAGAATCTGCTGCAAGCGGTTATGGAAGTTAGTGCGGTATAGATAGAGGCTGCTTTGGATGAGATGGTCGGTGTAGCGGTAACCTCCGGTGAAGGTCCATGCGGTTTCTGGCTTTAGGCTGTCTTTTGTGGCGTTATACGCTAGTTGAGACACTGCAAAGGGGGAGTTGCTGGAGTTATAGCCCGACTGGCTGTAGGCATGGGCATTTTCCGAAATATCAAAGAATAATTCATGATGATGGAGAAAATGCCAATCCCCGCTAATATGGGGGAGGAAGGCTTTGGCCGTTGTTAAGCTTTCAGCATTGGCCAGAGCGGGAAAGCGAGGCCCCCAGTTGGTGGCATGGCCTACACGGGTTGTATTGAGGATGGACTTAAAGCCAAAATGCAGCGCAACGGATTTAATGGGATGGTAGGTGTCCTGCACATAAGCCGTGAAGCTATTAGTGTTGCAACGCTGGCCCCAAAGGGTTCGGCTAGGGACGTTTTTAAAGCTTCCAAAGGGGTTTAGAGGCGTGCCGTCTGGGCTGTTGGGTTGTTGGTAGGCATAAGCGTAGGAATCATATTGGTTATTCTCGTACCAAAACCCTGTAGAAAGCTCATGCTGCTTTAAATGGTACTCAAAGGAGGTTACCCGCCAAAACGTTCGATGGAAGGATGGCGCACCTGCTCGAAGATAGGTCCGCCATTAAGCTGCACTGTATCGACACCATTTTGATACGCATAGGGGCTGGCATATGTGCCGTGCCCGGTTTCGCTATGGCCATAGAGGCTGCTTTTCCATGTTAAGTGGTCTGTAAGGGCGAGGTCTGCTTTAACCCCGCCGAAAAAGTCGGAGGAGCTAGCGGTACTATCGTAATAAGAGACGTCCTTAGGGTCTGTCAGCCCATTATAGGCAGCAGGATACCGCCCTTGTGCCGCATGATAAGCCTGTGCCCATGCGCCGGGCCGTCCGTAGAAATTATCTAATCGAGACCCGGCTTGATCCAGCCAGCTAGGGGCGTAATCCTGATAATTCACCATCTGGAGGGCATCCCAGTTAAAGAAGGCGGAGAGCTGGCTTCTCTCCCCAATCGGTTGGACGAGCTTAGCATTGACCTGTTGCATAAACTGGTCCCCACCGCCCTTCCATTTATCGCCCTGATTGCGCATGTATGAGACGTAGAACTTTGTACCACTCTCATTTAACGTACCGGAATCAAAACGGAAGAAGGAATGGAATAGCGCATTACTCCCAAAGGTCTGTGCGATGGTCCCGCCTAATTTATCCTTCGGATTGCTGGAGATGTAATTCAGGCTTCCCCCCCAGATTATTGGTGCTAGCTGTGCTTTCTGCCCCGGCACTTTGGGTGACCTCTAGCCGCTCCACATTTTCGGAAGAAATGGCCTGTAAAGGGTTCAGCCCGTTATAGTTACGGAAGGTTGGCTCACCAAGGGGCAGGCCATCTAGCGTCATGCCGATTTCACTTTGAACAAAGCCGTGCATGTAAAGTTGGGTAGAGTAGGTATCAATGCCTTGCGGGTCATCGGATTGGAATTGAACCCCCGGTAATTGAGCAAGGGTGCGTAATGGGTTGGTACCGGGCACTTGTTGTTCTAGCTGCTTATGGCCCAATACAAGCTGTGTCCCTTGCGTTAAATGGCGGGTATGGACGGATAGCGTCTCATACCCACCAGAGAGGCTTTTGCGCGCCAGACGCTGTGTATGAGCGCGTGTTTTAAGGGGCTGCGGGGTGTTTATTAGATGTTTTTTTGTTGTGGCATGGTGGGAAGGGGTTTGTGCCGCAACAGGCACAATAAAGGGTACGGACAAGCCCGTTAGGCCGCCCATAGGAGATGGCGTGGTTTCATGATGATTATCCAGTAAGGGGCTGGGACGAGGCGAGCGAGGGGGCTAGGCCGATAGCTCGCCTTAATTAGCTATGCGCAGAAAATGGATTAGGCCTTACCGCAGACATCGTTGAGAGAGGGCTAAGAGGCTGATGATGCTCAGCACGAGAATGACCGCTAAGGAGAGCAATGCATCTCCCCGTGCAGCGGGTAGAATGAGAAGAATAGCCCCTAAAATGGGGATGAGCAGGATTAATCCACGCGCCACGGGCATGGCTGTGGCTGTTTGTGATTGTCGGCCCCACAGCCAATAAGCAATGGCGATGATGAAATAGATAAAGAGGATCAACCCACCTGATGAGCCAAGTAGGACGGGGTAGAGTGTTTCTGGCGAGCCAATGGCCGAGGCAATGACGAGCAACTCCAACAAAGTTGTGAGCCGTAATGACCAGAGCGGTACATGGCGAGCGGTCTCAAGGGTTAGCTTTTGCGGGGCTAAGCGCAGGCTTGCGAGTTCCTTTAGTGTACGAGAGACAACATAAACCGCCGAGTTTAAGCAAGAGAGAACAGCTACAAGCGTTACCGCAATCGCGGCATAGCGCGCCAAGGGGACCTTGAGATATTCCAACACGCTGAGGAAGGGTGATTGCCCGACATGCACGTCACTCCACGGCAGAAGGGCGATAATGACCAAAACCGACCCAGCGTAGAAGAACAGCACTTGCAAAGGTAGCCGCCGCATAGTCCGTGCAATAGCGCGTAGGGGGCGATCACTATCGGTTGCGGCAATGATGGCAATTTCGCAGCCGGTGAAGGTCTGTATAATCATGGGCACAGCCCCGATGACAGCCCATCCCCCTTTAGGGAAGACCCCACCATGAGCAGTAATGTTCTGGAAGGCTATCGCAAAGGGATGGCCCGAAAGGGCTAGCCATCCTAAGCCAAGGGCAATAAACCCACCTAGAAAGAGTAGCTTAAAAATGGAAAGGCCTGTCTCTGCTTGTCCATAATGGCGGAGTGAAAGACGGTTAATAGACCAAGCGATGGCTACAAGGACGAGCGCACCCCATAAAGGGGCAATATGAGCCAGCCGCCCGATAATCATACCCCCGGCCACAGCTTGCGCTCCAGCGGTCACAGCCCAGAGGAAAGCATAGCTCCAACCTGTAATAAAGGCGGTGCGTGAGCCGATATGGGTGGCAATATGGGTAATAAAGGACCCTTGCCCGCGTGCGGTAATGGCTAAGCCGCCCAAAAGACGCATCACCAGCCAGACCACTAACCCTGCCGCAAGGTAGGAGAGCAGCACTGCAGGTCCTGCCGCAGCGATGGTGGCAGAGGTGCCGACAAATAGCCCCGCCCCGATGATCCCACCAATAGAGATCATCGCGACATGGATGCCTTTAAAACGGCTTTGGCTAGCACTAGCTGGTGATGGTGCGGGGGGGTGGGCCATCGGGCTTTAACCTTCCTGATGTCCGGGGCCAAAGGGACGTTCCCCGATGATGGTAACGCGGTTCATGATGCGCCGGGCAGGGAGATAGTCATTTACGGCATAATGCTGCGTAATGCGATTATCCCAAAACGCGACATCGCCTTCTTCCCACCGCCAACGGACGGAGAACTCCGGTTTTGTGGCATGACGGGTGAGATAAGCCAAGAGGGATGCACTCTCCTCGGGGTCAACATCATTGATTTCTGTTGTAAAGCCCTCATTAACAAATAGAGCTTTTTTCCCTGTCTCTGGGTGGATGCGGACAACAGGATGGGTCACTGGGGGATAAGCATCGCGCGTTTCGGCCCATTTTTTCCGTTCCGCTTCTGTCCGTCCATAACGGGAGACGGGGAAAGAGCGGAGGAAGTCATGCTGGGCGGTGAGGGGGTCGATCCGCTGTTTTAACCCTTCAGAAAGCGCATCATAAGCGGCAGTGCCACTGGCCCAAATTGTATCACCACCGCCTGTCTCCGGTAAGAGACGGCTTGTGAGGACAGCACCTAAAGGTGGGTTTTGCTGGAAGGTAACATCAGCATGCCAGAGGGCATTATCGCGTAGGTCGTTCTTGGCTGTGTCCAGCACAATGGCCTCAGGTACATCGGGCACAGTCGGGAAGATAGGATGGAGATGAAGCTTGCCAAAATTACGGGCAAAGTCTCGCTGTTGAGCTGGGCTAATGGTCTGCTTACGGAAAAAGAGAACCTCATAGCGTAATAATAGCTGATGAAGGGTGTCTTTTTGCTCTGCGGAGAGCGGTTTGGAAATATCGATCCCCTCGATAATCGCCCCGATGGCAGGGCTGAGGGGAGTCGCTTTAATATCCGCATTAGCGGGTGAGGGAAAGGATGGGGCGAAGGCAGCGGCAGTAGATACCATGATGAGCACTCCTAAAAAGCGACTATGTATCGTTATTAAATAAAACAACGATTCATATGTACATAATTATATAAATAATCATTTTGAAAAGTGAAAATTAGCAAAAAAGCGATTATTTTTTATAGCTTATTGTTTTATAAGGATTAATTAAGGGTAAGACGCGAGGGATTTTGTCCGATTCGGAGGGAGGGAGTCATTTAAAAACTTTTTAAAGAACTATTATTAGTCGTGTTAATTGCCTTTTGAGGGTAGCCATAGCTAATTGCTCTAATCGGTTTGCTCTATAGGCATGGAAGATATGCAGCTTAGGGTGAGGGTGTCCATTAAGGGCTGAAAATGGCGGCTTATGGCTCTGCTCACCCTCTAAAACCAGTGCGATGAGCCAAAGTACGGGTGTTATTTTGATGTAAGTTCAGATGGTTTTATGCAAAGACGGTTATGTGACACAGACCCTTTATCTGAGGAGATGACAGATGGGACGGATTTCTGGAAAGATCGCATTAGTCACCGGTGGTGGTAGCGGCATCGGTAAAGGCATCGCCGTACTTTTGGCTAAAGAAGGGGCCAAGGTCATCGTTGCGGACCTCAACCCAAAGGGTGGTGAAGAGGTCGTAGAAGAGATTCGCAAAGCTGGTGGCAAAGCATGCTTCTTACCGCTGAACGTGGCGAAAGAAGATGAGTGGAAAAAGACGATGGCCGCCATCAAAGAGCATGATGGCCGTCTGGATATTGTCGTCAATAACGCTGGTATCGCTTTTGATGGTACGATTGAGAGCACCTCTTTGGAGGAATGGCGGCGTGTGCAGTCCATCAATTTGGATGGTGTCTTCCTCGGTGTGAAATATGCCGTTGCTGCGATGCGTGAGCTGAATGGTGGGGATGGCGGGTCCATCGTCAATATGTGCTCCAGCTCGGCTCTGGTAGGGATTCCCAACCTCGCTGCTTATGGCTCCTCCAAGGGTGGGGTGAAGATGCTGACCAAGTCCGCTGCGCTGCATTGTGCGCGTAAGGGCTATAAGATCCGCGTCAATAACGTCTGCCCCGGCTACATCCAAACACCGCTGGTTGATGAACTGACCCGCACAGATAAAGCTGCTTATCAGCATCTTGTGGATATTCACCCTGTCGGTCATCTGGGTACGCCAGAAGATGTGGCTTATGGTGTGCTGTATCTGGCCTCTGATGAATCCAAATTCGTCACCGCTACCGAGCTGGTGATTGATGGTGGTTACACCTCCGAGTGAGGTAAAGCGCGCTTACGATGCGTTACTAAAAAGGCCTGCTCCCTTGGGGGCAGGCCTTTCCTTTTAGGTAGATTGCCTCTTAGGCAGGCTCGTCTTACAAGCCAGAAAAGAGAGCGGTTGAGAGGTAGCGTTCAGCAAAGTCAGGAATGACGGCAACAATGGTTTTGCCTGCCCATTCATCTTGTTTGGCAAGCTCCATCGCCGCAAAGAGGGACGCCCCGGAGGAAATACCAATAGGTAGCCCTTCTACCTTGGCGCAGAGGCGCGCTGTGGTAAGAGCGTCATGCTCAGCAACAGGGATGACTTTATCAATAGCGCGGATGTCCAATGTCTCAGGCTTAAAGCCCGGTCCAAGGCCCTGAATCCCATGCGGGCCGGGGTCATCCCCATTAAGGACAGCACTTTCAGAAGGTTCCAACCCGAAGACTTTAAGCCCTTCTTTGCGTGGTTTAAGGGCATGGGCAATCCCAGAGGCTGTCCCGCCTGTGCCTAACCCGGCTACGATGGCATCAACCTGCCCTGCTGTATCAGTCCAAATCTCCTCAGCGGTGGTTTTTTCATGCACGCGTGGATTGGCAGGGTTTGTAAACTGGCTTGGCATCCACGCATCTTTAGTCTGTTTGAGGATTTCTTCTGCTTTGTTGATGGCCCCTTTCATCCCTTGTTGAGCGGGGGTTAGTTCCAACGTGACACCGAGGAGCGCCATCATTTTACGCCGCTCTAGCGAGGCACTTTCGGGCATCGTGACGATGAGCTTATAGCCCATAGAGGCCGCGGCAAAGGCTAAGCCAATCCCTGTATTGCCAGAGGTTGGCTCAACAAGGACGGATTTGCCCGGTGTGATGAGGCCCTTTTCTTGCGCATCACGCAGCATTGCCACGCCGATACGATCTTTAACGGAGGCAAGCGGGTTAAAGAACTCTAATTTGAGTAACACATGAGCTTTAAGATGCTCTTGTTTGGTAAGATGGGGAATGGCCACAAGCGGTGTGCCGCCCACGACTTCCAAAAATGAAGGATAAACCTGCCCACGCGGTGCTGCAAAGGCTGTTTTGGAGAGTGGAAAAGGAACAGAAGTGGAGGATGACCCTGACATGTGCGGTACTCCTTGTCAGATGGAAAGGTGGCCTTAAAAGACCGGCCTTCAATATTTATAGCTCTACCTTAACCGATTGTAAGGGCAATACGCAAAGAAAGGCGGTTAAAATTATAATTCCCTTTTTTCTATCGTAAAATGCGGTAAAATGGGAGACGCAGCTCTGCTTATGAGGATGATATTATGTACTTAAAGACAGACCGTATCCTAACAGCTTTGTCCATCATGTTGGATGTCGCCTTTTATGCGGGGCGGTCTGGTGTGGCGAGCGGGGCTGATATTGCACAGCGTAGCGGGCTTTTGCGACGGGGAATCGAGCCTGTTTTACAGGCACTCTCACGGGCAGGCTTATTAGATAGCATACGTGGCCCCAAAGGGGGCTATCGGCTAGGGCGTTCACCTCGTGTTGTGAACTTGCATGAGATTGCCAGTGCCGTAGGGGCGTACGATTCGTCTTGCTTCCCGGTAGAGCAGGATAATCCTTTAAGGACACTTGTGATGAAGCCTTTATGGGAAGAGTTAAATGATGGCATAAAAGGCAAGTTAGGCAATATTACGTTAGCAGATTTGCTACAACAAGCAGAACGCTTAGGGTTGGAGCGTCCGCGGCAGATTCCTATCTCATTCACTATTTAAAAAAATAGTTTTTTAGAAATAAACAATAAAAAAATATTTTTTTTACTTTGCTATACAACAAGGCGTAATCCTTCTCATCTCGATAATTTACTTATCCAATACACAACCAAAAGGATGTTTTATTTTCCATTACTTTTGGATAGAAAAACATTAAAAAATTATATCCTTTTTTCATTCTTGTAATAAAAAAATTATTTTTGATTAATCTATATTGATATAGCGTTAATTCTTGGTTACCTTAGCGTAAGGTTTTTATCTGTAACGATACGAGTCTTTGAGAGCCCATTTCAGTGGGTCTGGTTCTTGGGCGCGGGGAGGAAATATGCGCAACAAACTCTTGTTTACAGCGGCATTGTTCTGCGTAGAAATGACGCCGTTCGGGCGTATTTATACGCCTGCCCGTGCAGCTGATGCTTATGATGCTGCTGTAACGGGTCTTGATGATTCTGGTGTGACGGGTGTTTATAACGCTAATGGCGACCTTTCCGGTAGCACCGATCATCCGACAGATGCTGTCGCCTCGCAGATTTTAGAGCGCGAGAAAGCAAGCCTGCCAACGGGTCCTAATGGGGTCAAAAGTGGCTTCTTTGGGCAAGGCACGGCTTACGTTACAGATACAACAAATAACAAAAAGTTGCCGTTCGTTCAGGCGTCTTCTGGGATGATGGTTGGTGCGGGTTCTGACCCAGCATCAACACAGAAGAATAATATTGTGACTCTGGATAAGACTATTAATTATGATGGTTATACTCTTGTCCGGGGTAATGGGAGTTTGGTCCTTCAGAATGGGGGGACAATCAACTCGCAAGGTGTGACAGAGGTTGGCTATTTGGCCAAAGATGCGGCTCACATGATTGTGGACCGTAACAGTGCCTTACATATGAATGGTGATGTAGCGGGCGCAACGCCGAATACCATCATTGGCTCTTTGATCGTTGGTAATAATGACCCAACACCTGATACGACTGGGACGATTACTAGCTCGGGCAATAGTGAGCTTATTGTCCAAAATGGTGGTGCTGTTACGGCGCGTACTGTTTCCGTCACGAACTATGTCGGTGGGAATGGTGGCGTTATTTACGTCACGGGTGATGGGTCTCAGCTTGTTGCTGGTGATGGTGGCCTCACAATCAATAGCGGCAAAGGTGTTGTCCTTGTCGATCGTAGTGGTGTGATTGAGAGTAAGGGTGTTATCTCCTTCGGTGATGCTCAGCTCGTTAGCACGACTGATGGGGCGCAAAATGGTAATAACGGCACCACGAATGACGTTTACGATACTGTACGTGGCAACTTGATTGTTGGGCGGCGCGGTACTCTTATTGCTGGGGATAGTGAGGTTGCATTAACCAACACTATGCCTGATGGCAGCACAGATAATGGCCTGACAGGGCATCAGCAGGTCGTTTATAATTATGGTCGCACGGATGGCATTACGCAGAATTATGGCCAGAATGCTATCGTCTCCAATGTTGATTATCCTCAGAGCACACAATTCTCCATCATAGATGGTACATTGGCAAACCGGACGGATGCTGGCTCTGATGGGAAGGGTGTTGACCCACTCCATACGGATATGAATATTGGCATCGCTGGTACAGCTACCTTTAATGCCACAAATGCCGCTGTTAATGCCTCCACGCCGTTAGATCCAATTAGTGGTAAGCAGGATGCAACGGGTATTACTGTTGCTGGTGATATTGCCAACTATAAAGATGTGTCTGGCAACAGCTATACGGGGAGCTTGAATAAAACAGGCTCTGGGACATTGACCCTGCTGGGGAATAATACTTACACCGGCACAACAACTGTCCAAGATGGTACATTGCAGTTGGGTGGTATTGTTGGGTCTTCCACACCATCCACGCCGTATGATCAACGTTTGGCTGCGCGTACATTGGAGCATAATACTCAAGGTTCGGCTGCGTCCTATAAGGGCAGTCAGGCCTATAATAATGCTCTGCAAGATGCATATAATCAGGCCGGTAAGATTGATCCTTCTAGCGCGATTACTATCGGCAAAACGGGTACGGTCAATCTTGCTTGGGCTACAAATACGCTGGCTGATACACCTAATAATCCTAACCATTCGCCCAATAGTGCAGCGCGTGAAAATTATCGCGTTATCTCCAATAATATTTCCGGGCAAGGTCAGCTTCTGCGTGATGCGACAGACGGGGTTATTGGTGAGTCCGTAAATGTCTTAGACCAGGCAAATAGTGTTACTCATCTGACGGGTCAGGTTAATTTGACTCATGTTGATGGTAGCCCTGAGACGGCCCTTCTACTGCGGAAGGGGAACCTCGCGGTTGACTCCTATGCAGGTAAAACAGGTGCTATCAATATTACCGGTGGGGGTAATGTTGTCATCGGGAGCGATCTTGGTGGTCAGAAAGATTACACCAACGATAAAGCTGCACGGGGTGACGATAATAACCGGTTTATCCTACAAAATGGTGGTAGCTTAACCACCGATGGTAATATGGTCATCGCTGATAAGGCCGCTGGTGTTGGTAATGTTATCGTCACTGGTAAAAATGTGACGGGTGATTTGCCCTCTGGCCAAGGTGATACAGGGGCAACATCTAGTCTGACCTTGAAGAATACCGGCAATACAGGCAACCTTGTTGTGGGTAATGCTGGGACTGGCTTCTTAACGGTAGGTGAGCGCGGGACGGTTGCCGTTGGCGGTAACCTGACACTTGGTAAAGAGGCAGGCTCTTACGGTGTCTTGACCGTTGGTAATGGGATTTACGGGAACCACAATACGGATGTGGTGTCTCGTGTAGATCTTACCGGCACGGGCAGCACTGGTAACTTGGTTGTCGGTGGTCAAGGTTATGGTAACGTAAGCTTGCAGAGCGGTGGCGAGATTTCAGCTTATAGCGTTAGTGTTGGTGGTACACCGGGCAGCACGGTTGGCGTTGGGGCTATTCCGCCGGGCTTGGCAACGGATGCTAATGCATTGGATGGTGGTCAGCTCCTCAATATCGGCAAGGGTGGCTTGACGATTGGTGAAGATAAGCAGGATGCGACTCTGTATGCTGTTGGGGTGACCCATGGTGGGACCATCAACAGTGAAGGTCAGGTCCGCATTACGCGGGATGGCTTCTTGAAAGTTGGTGATGGTGATGCTTCCTTCGCCACGGTCAAGAAGGGCACGTTGATTGCTGGTGATGTTGGAGGCAATCCGGGTATTGTCAGCACATCCACTCAGGCCAATGCGTTCACGTTGTTTGGTAACGGTGTTATCCAGAATCGTCAGGGCTCTGACCTGCACATCGCGTCTGACATTTATCTCTCTGATGGGCATTATGCGACAGATGTTCGGCGTGGGACGTTCGACACTAACGGTCAGAATACCTACATCATGGGTAATTTGTTAGATCGTGGCCAAGGTGGGCTTGTCAAAACAGGTGCAGGTACCCTCTATATTAATGGGCACCAGAATAACTACACGGGTCAGACAGTCATTGATCAGGGCGCATTGGCTCTGGGGACAGATGATGGCGTGGCCTCTGATGTGAATCTGTCTTCTTCTGCAGGGTTGAGCGTTGGTGACGGCGGCAAGCTTACAGGTAATACGAAGCAGGACGTGAATGATTATGGTGCGGCTCCTGTAACGACTGTTGCCGGTGGTGGTACGCTTGAGGCGAACTGGGGTCATTCTACCGGTACGTTGAATATCGGTGCGCTGAATCACACAGGTACCGCCCTGACGATGAATGGCACTGATGGCCATCAGTCCATCTTGTCTGTCGGTGCGGGGACAACCGCAACGAATAATCGCATCGTCTTGCAGAATGCGACAGCTTATACGCCAAATGCGAGCGCGGGGGATCTCACTCTGCGTGATGGTGATGCGACAACGACCCCGACGGGCAAGACGGTTAGCGGGAGCTTTAGGCAGCTTACCAGTGGTGAGATCCACGTTAATGGTGATGCGGCTCTTAATAGCGCAACGCTCAATGTTCAGCGGACGGGCGATGGCCGGATTTTTGCTGGTGATGCGTATCGTATCTTAACAGCAACCGGTAAAGTGACAGCAAATCATGATAACGCCTTGACGGGGAACCTAGGGACAGGCTCGCTGTTCGTCGCGCCTTACACCGTGTTCGAGGATCATGCTGTTGATATTATCTACGATCGTAGTGATGTCTCCTTCAGCAGTGTGGCCAACACCCGTAACGAAGCGGCTGTTGGCCATGGGTTGGATAGCCTGCCGAGTAGTAGTGATGTTGTGAGAGCCGTTTCTGGTGTGATGACGGCTCAAGAAGCACGTCGGGCTATGAATAACCTCTCTGGTGAAATTCATGCGTCTGCCCGTACGGCTCTTATCCAGGATAGCTACCTGCTAGAGCAGGCTGTGCTGGATAGGCTGGCAGATGCTGGTTGCCATGATGGTGATTATGTCTCCTCTCAAGGGCGGTATGACTTCTATACACGGCGCAAGGAATCCCGTTGCTATCGTGATCATGCTGTCATGTGGGGTCAGGCTTATGGGAGCATGGGGCATAATGGCGGCGGCGGTAGTGTCGATGCCTTGCACCATCAGACCGCAGGCTTTGTTATGGGGGCGGATGCTCCGGTGGCCAATCGCTGGCGTGTTGGTGGCATGATTTCCTACGGGCATTCCATGTTCAACACAAACAGAGCGAGCAATTCCTCTGGTAACAGCAATAACATCAGCATTGGTGCCTATGCTGGGTCTCATTGGGGGCGGTTCAACTTGAAGTTGGGCGCGTTCTACACATGGAACTTGATGAATACGCGCCGCCATGTTGATGTGCTTGGCTTTGGTGGGCGCCAGACAAGCCATTATCGTGATGGTACGGCACGCGCCTTTACGGAGCTGAGCTATAAGATGAATGTCGGCAAGCTCCAGTTTGAGCCGTTTGTCGAGGGGGCTTATGTAAACCAATATGCGGGTAGCTTCCACGAACATGGGGCGGCGGCTCTTTACAGCCACTCCGGGAACCGCAGCGTTGGCTTTACGACCTTCGGCTTCCGTACGGGTCAGGACTTCCGGATTGGTGATTTGCGGATGCATGCCCATGTCATGGCCGCTTACCGGCGGGCTTATGGCTCCTTGGGGTCTAGCCGTGGGCAGCGTTTCCTCGATGGTGGGGATAATATGAACATCACTGGTGTGCTGCTCTCCCGTGATGCTGCTGTGACGAAGGCTGGTGTCTCCGCTAAGCTGACGAATCGGATTGACCTTGACCTGTCCTATATCGGGCAATACGGGAACCACTCTATTGATAGTGGGGCCACAGGGTCTATTAAGGTTGCCTTCTAATGAGAAAGCCCCCGGGGTTTATCCGGGGGCGCTTTTAGAAAGTTCTTATGTAAAAGGACGGATCACCATCTCGGTGATCCGTTTTTTTATGTCTTTATGGATTGGGTAAAGCGGCGTGGTAGATAAGTGTACCTGCTAAAGTCAGCATGATGAGGGCTGTTAACCCGTCTAATATGCGCCATGAAAGAGGGTTGCTGAATATAGGTTTTAGTATGGCGGCACCATAGCCAAGTAGGGGAAACCAAACGAAACTTGCCATTATGGCCCCTAGCCCAAAATAAGGACGACTGGCCTCTGGTTGGGTTAAGCTGACAGAGCCCATAAGGAGTACTGTATCTAAGTATAAATGGGGGTTGAGCAGCGTAAAGCCGCAGGTCATCATCATAACCTTTTTAAGGCTTTGGGGCGGTTGGTCCTCTAGGGTAAGGTGGTTGTGGCTCATCATATGGCGTAGGGCTTGTAGCCCCTGCCAGAGCAGAAAAGCAGCGCCTCCGTAGGTCAGAGCTGTTGTAAGATACGGGACGGTTTGCACAACATGTCCAACCCCTAGGACAGAAAGGGTAATCATCACCGCATCCACCCCAGCACAGAGCAGGATGATAGGCAGGATATGCTCTCGTTTTAGGCCCTGCCGTAGGATGAAAACATTTTGGGCGCCGATGGCGATGATAGCCGAAGCTCCCAAACAAAAACCAGTGAAGACGGGTGTGAAGATTGTATGCATCATTAAAGGGAGTGGTTGGTGGTGGAGCCGTGCGTAGTTATTTATGCAGGGCGTAAACATTTTTATTAAAGTCCAGATGAGTGCTTAAAGCGTTTTGCAAGCCCGAAGATTACTGTAAAAGCGCGGAAGGGAATCATAACCCGCCATGAAGGGGCAAAATTTCCCGCTAAGAGGGCAATGATAGCATCGCGCATTCTAAGAGGTTTGTTTTTAGGGCGAATGAAGAAATAGCGTAACAGCGGGTCATTGATGCGATAGACGAGCCAGCTAATCAGTTGCATTTCTTGGCGTGTTTGACGCTCAGCCTTACGGGCGGCTTTGCGGCCCCATTGGGGGCTAAGTAACCATTGGGAGGCAACATGAGCCCCACGGAGGGCCCCTTTCATGGCTAGCATGACGCCGGAGGAAAAGACGGGGTCCAAAAAGCCGAACGCATCTCCAATGATGAAATAACGCTCCCCCCATGCTTTGTCGCCTTTATAGGAATAATTGCCCGTGGTGGAGAGGGGGGCGAGGGCTTCGGCTTTGGCCATACGGGCTTGTACGCTAGGGCTTGCTTGCACATGCTTCCAGAAGAGTGCGTCGAGAGAGCCACCATGATGTTTAAAGCTTTCATGGTCGCCTACAAAACCAACACTCATGACATCATCTGGCAGGGGGATCATCCAAAACCAACCGCCCTGGACAAGATGGACGGAGATATAGCCCTCCATCCCTTCGCCTTCAGCGCGTGGGACATTGCGGAAATGGCTGAAGATTGCCGCTTTATTATTGCGAAGGTCGCTATATTTCTGCCCATGTTGGCGGAGCATGAGCGTATCTCTCCCAGAGGCATCAAGGAGAAAACGAGGGGCAAAGAGGCGCATCTCGCCCGTTTCCGTTCTGGCTTCGATTAAAAGGGTTGCGGTGGATGTGAAAGATACTTTTGTAACGCGTGTTTTCTCTAGCGTTGTGGCCCCAGCTTTTGCGGCATGGCGAAAGAGTATTTCATCAAATTCAGCCCGTCGAACCTGGAAGGCATGGTCCGCTTGTGCATCAATGGCGTAACGAAAAGGGAAGGACATGCGCCCCTCTCCTGTGTCGGTAACAAATTCTGCACCAGGTTTGTACACGCCTATAGCGGCAACATCGTCCAAGACGCCCAGCTCTTTTAGAATGGGTATATTGCAGGCGAGCAAGGATTCCCCAATGTGAAAGCGGGGATGTTGCTCTTTTTCTATTATAACGACATCAAGTCCTTGTCGTGCCAAGGTGATTGCCGCTGTGCTGCCTGCTGGCCCACCACCGATAATGAGAACATCACAAGGAAGGGGAGAGTTGTTGGTCATAACAGTTATCCAGTTGGTAACATGACAGTCCCTGTCCCGCTCAGTAGGAGCGTGGTAGAAGGGCTCAAGAGGGAGAAATCATAAATCATGCCATTATGGCTCTGATGTTTCTGCGTGACGGTAATGGTCAGCCTATCCCAATGGGGGATATCCAGCCTATCGCAATGGATGTGAATATCACGCACGCTTGTTAGCCAGCCTTGGCGGGCTTCATGGGCGGTTAGTGCTCCATGAAGGGCCGCTGCTTGCATGGCTATCTCTACCCCTGTGATAGGTGGGAGATGGTCTGCGATACGGTAAGGATTCGCGGGGTCATTATGGCATAATATCTGGGCTGTTAGCTGTGTTGCATCCCAGTGGGTGGCACGGTCTAACAAACAGCTTACCCCTTGGTGAGGAATAAGGGTGAGTATGTCATCACGAGTTAGCATGAGCGAGGGCGAGTCTAAGATGGTTCTCCCCGTAAGGCAAGGTGAGCGTGCAGTCCCGTTTATGGGCTATGGCATAGAGTAGCGGGAGAACATGCCCTGCTGGGTTATGACGTAGAATGTTCATCATCACGTCTGGGAGAGGCGGTGGCGGAGTGGCCTCACCTTTTCCCTCTTGGAAGGATAATGTGAGCGATAGGGCTCCGTTTGTACCAGGTGTGAGGATGAACGCACAACTAAATGCGTGGTCTGTGCGGCGTGCTGTGCCTAAAGAGCCGGGGACGGGCGCATCATAAATGCAGAATAGAACGGGGCGTTGCTCTATATGCGCTTCAATAGCGGCTTTGAGGAGCGCGGCGGGGAGGGTTTCATCATGAAGGCCGAGTGAAACAGCCGACTGGTGGCTGTGATGGCCGATCATCCAATAACCTGCTGGTGCATTATGGACGGAATTATGAAAGAGCGAGGGAGATACCGCCCCCCCCGGTGTGGTGAGGGATTCCAAAATTCGGTTGATGATAAAGCCATCCCCATTAGAGCTTGCAAAAATAATGGGGAGGTCCTCCGGCTTATAGGGGGTTTGTTGGCAGGCTTCTTCAGCGCAGAGCACAGCAAGACGGATAATCTGGCTTGCTCGGCGTTGTTCATTGATCGGGAGGCTCGTAGGAGCGGGAAGTTTTAGCGATTCAGCACATAAAGAGGCTTCACCACGAAGGATGTTTTGTACGGTTGGCCAACCATGCAGCCCCTCTCCCCAACAGCCAATGGCTTCGATTGCGACGATCATGCAAACCTCCCTAGAATGAGGCTGCTATTAGTCCCGCCAAAGCCAAAGGCATTATTCATTACATAATCAGAGCGGCTATGACGGGCGGTAAGGAGAATATCGCTGCGAAAGGTAGGGTCAGTTGTGTGGCTATTCATGCAAGGGGGGAGGTGATGAGTATTGAGTACGATAGCGCAGATCATCGTCTCTAAAATACCAGAAGCTCCTAGCGTATGGCCTGACCATCCTTTGGTAGAAGAGCATGGCACGCGAGACCCAAAGAGTGCGTAAATCGCACTATCCTCCATTTTATCATTTGCGCGGGTGCCGGTACCATGCATGTTGATATAGCCAATCGCCTTGGCGGGGAGGTGTGCGTGTTCTAATGCGCGTTGCATAGCGCGTATGGCCCCTGCCCCAGTGGGATCGGGAGAGGACATATGGTAGCCATCACTACTCGCCCCATAGCCGACAAGCCGCGCTCTATAACTTGATGTTCCGAGGGGAAGAGGGCGGGCGTTAGCACGCTCTAATAAAGCAAAACCGGCGGCCTCCCCAATGGAAATGCCATCACGCTCGGCATCACATGGGCGAGCAGGGTGAGGGGAGATGAGCTCTAGTGAAGTAAAACCTTGGAGGGTCATCCGGCATAGGCTATCGGCCCCGCCAACAATAGCGGCATCACATACGCCGCTCGTAATAAGATGAGCGGCATCTATAAAAGCCCGTGTGGAGGAGGCGCAAGCGTTGGAAATGGTCAGCAAAGGCCCACTAACACCGAGTCGTGCAGCGACATAACGGGGGAGGGAAGAGAGGTCTTGCGTGTTGGTGTAATGAAAGCTCTTTGGTAGCGTCGGGTCACCGGGCGTACGGGCTGCGTATGCCTCTTCTGCACTGAGAATACCGGATGTGCTTGTACCCATAATGACCGCAATGCGATGAGGACCATAATGCGCAGATGCGGTTTTTACAGTTTCTATGAAGCCATCTGTCATTAAGGCCATATCGGCCAGTCGGTTATTCCGGCAGTCAAATTGTGCGAGATGAGGGGGGATGACATGCTCCTCCACCCCGGCGACTCGTCCTATATAACCATGCCCTGTTGGTTGAAATTGGTCAGGTTGGAGGGTGTGTTGCTTATTTTGTAAACAACGCTGCGTTGCTTCTATGCCGCGCCCCATAGCACTAATAGCGGTTCCTGCGGTGATGATAAGCTCTGTCATAGCTTCGCTCTCATTGATGCTTTGGGAGGCATGGCCCCCATAAGGAGGAAGCTAAAGATCAACGCCAATAAGGCCCCGCAGGAGATGGTGAGGCCAATTTCTCGCAAGAGGGGTGTTTGGCAGCTGGCGAGGATAGCAAAGGAAGAAACAGTCATCAGGTTACAGGTTAAGAGTGTGCGTAGGGTGCGGGTGCGTTCGGCCTCATCTAATTGAGGTCGTCCAAAAAAAAGAGCGTAATCTATATTTACACCTAGCACAAAGGCGAGGGCGACAATATGGATGATTGAAAAAACAGGGTGATGAAGGCGCAATAAGGCTAATGTACTTAGGCCGGTGAGCGTTAAGGTGAGGGCCACACGGCCAACGCGCCCTGGGCTTTTAAGGCAGAAAAAGAGGGTTATGAGGGCAAAAGCTGTCCCGATGATGAGCCATAAGGCCGCTTGTTGAACATAAGGGTGAAGCAGGTCGCCTACGGCTGTCCTCATATTCACCAGCAATATTGTAGGGTCGTGCTGAGCATCACGACGCAACCATTCGGCTGCTTCTGGCGTGCGGGGGATAAGCAGGCCGTACCAACTGCCATGACGGGGAAAGAGTAGGAGTGCAAGGCGATAAGCGAGCGTGGTGTTAGTGAGGTCTTCTATTCCTAGGGATGGTTGTTGTTGTGCGGAGGCAACGTCCCGAGGGATAGTGGCGAAGGCATCAGCTGAGAAGGGAGAGCCTTGTAACGCTGTATGTAGATTAGCTGTGATAAGTTTTTCTGGCGGGAGGCTCTCCACCCTGTGTTGCTGGCGGGCTTTGCTGGGGAGTAGTAACGCAGCAGCTTCTATATCATGTGAGGGGGGGAGACGCTCTAGAATGGCTTCTTCCCGCTGAAGGACAGTTTCACTATCAGCGGCGTGGATAACACCTAACAGGCCTGCTTGGGGGGCTCCAAGTTGTTGACGGAGTTGGCGGTCCGTTTCGAGCATGGAAGGGGGTATGGGGTTGAGGATTTGGCCTTGGCGTTCGATTTGAAAAGGATGAAGCCAGAGGAGGGCCAAAGCTAAGGGGGCAGCAAGAAGGCAGAGCATACGATAATGCCGTAATTTTTCCCAGCGTAAGAGCGAGCGGGAAATGCCTTGATGATAGGCTGCTAAGTCGGCCTGGGTGATGAGATGGGGCAGCACCCAGATGGTCAAGCATGCGGCGGTGAGGATGCCGATGGCTGAGAACAAACCGAGTTGCATAAGCCCCGGCAAGCCGCAGAAGATCATACTTAATAGGCCGATGATGGCTGTCAGAGCGGCTAATTTCAGGCTTGTACCGATACGGCCTAAGACAATGGGGATGGCCTCGCCTTTATCACGATGGCCGAGGAGGAGAACGGGATAATCTAACGAAACCCCCAGCATAGTCATGCCAAACCCTAGGGCAATGCCATGTACCCAGCCAAAGAGGAGGTGTAGCCCGAGCATAGCGAGAGAGAGAGACAGCAAAAACGGCACACCAATGGCGGCTAGGACCCAAAGGGAGCGAAACCGCCAATATAGGATTATAATAACGAGTGAGAGAGAGAGTAGGGCCAGGCGGTCCATATCATGCCGCAGGGATTGTGCAGCAAAAAAAGAGAAAGCTGGTGTGCCTGTAAGGGTGAGCGTGTAGCCTTTATGCCCGTCTACACTTTGGGCAAAGGCTTGCATAATGGTGTGATGAAGTTGCGTGAGCTGGGCGGTATCAAGGCTGGGATGGCGGAGATGGAGCAGCATCAATGTGGCGTGATGGTCCGTTGTGAGCCATAAACCATCTTTGCTCTGAGGTGGGTTTACTTCATTGAGACTTGCCAAGTAATCCCCATAAGCCCCTGTAGGGTCATGTAGGCCGACATCTTCCACCACGGGGGCTGCCATAGATTGTAGGAGGTCGTAAAGCTGGTTTAGGTCGGTTCTGAGAGCCGTTGGGGTGAAAAGGCGGGTATGGTCATGAGGGGCAAGACCATAACGATGAGCAAAAAGAAGGGGCTGGTCCTTTTGCCATGAGAGGGCGCTCGGGCCATCAAGAATAAGGTTGAACTGCCCTCCCGCGACTAAAGCGTCATGAAAGCGATGGCCTATGTTGAGGAGAGTGGCTTCATCATCGCCTTTGATAGAGGCGAGCATAAGGGATTGCGTCGTCCCGTTATTAAGCTCGTCAAGCAGGAACTGAGATGTATCGTCATGGGGCCGGGGGAGGAAGGCCCGCATATCCATGCGTAAAGGGATGCAGGAGAATGTACCTATGGCTACGGCGATGGCGCAAAAAACTGCGAGTAGGAGGGGGAGGCGGCGTCTCATTGCGGGGTGATGATGGTCTCGGTGCTATCGCCATTTGCTTGGATGAGGCGTGTACGTTCTAGCACGTTATTGCGCCCCTCTAGTTGGACGCGTTGGATAATCTGCGCAACCTCTGATGTGCGGGGGGTGAGGAGGAGCGTCCAATGTCCCATATCGCCTTGTGCGCTGAGATTATAGTAGGTTTGTAACAAAGTTACGTCACCTTGGAGGGGGCCGCGGATTGTTGCTGCCATAATTTGCATAGTTGGGTTTATGTGCAGGGGGATGCTCCGCATAGGGCTTTGCCCATGTTGGAGCTGCACCATATCGCCTTCCAAAATAAAGTGATCTTGCACAGGGGTGAGGGTGTATTTCTCTATATGGTCAGGGGGTACGAAGCGGAGCAGCCCTTCGCTATGGAGGGGTTGCTTTAACGCATGGAGCTGGCGTGTTTCACGAAAGTGATTATCCCGTTGGGAGACCAGCCCAATATGGTGAATGATCTCTACGGCTAGGGCCTCATTAGATGTGGAGGAGGCTATAGGGGCGTGGTCTTGCCTGTAGAGGGGCTGGGCTAGAGCAGGGCTGAAGGTAAGGCAGCAGAGAAGAAGAGAGAGATATTTCATAAGGTCAGAGACCTTCTTCCCAGAAGTCGAAAAAATTGAACCAAGCATAAGGGTTTTGCTCACATAAATCTTCCATCCAGCGGGCATAGGCGAGGATGTGCGGATGTAAAGTGGACTGTGTTTCCCCTTGTGAGAGAGTATCAGTAAGGCGGCGGCATGCAATATGGTAAGAGCCATTTTTCTGCCGAATGGCTGAGACAAGCACAACCGGGGCGCCTGTACGGGCAGCAAGTTGATGCGGCCCTGCGGGAAGGCGGGCGGTTTGCCCAAGAAATGTCACAGGGACAGAGCGGCTATCATCATGGGCGCGGTCGGCTAATATGCCCACTACCTCCCCTTGTTTAAGGGCGTTGAAGGTTGTGAGCATACTATCTGCATGGCCAAGCTCAATGAGGTCGGCTTGAAAGGTCGGGGCAAGGGTTTCAATCAAACGTGAGGTTTCCCCTAGGAACCGTCGATACATCAACATGCGAAAGCGGACAGGGGCATCTATGCCGAAATAACGGAGGACATCAAAAGAGCCAATATGTGCCCCCATGATGATGCAGCCTTTTTGTTGTTTTAGGGCGTCTAAGAGGTAGTCGCGCCCATGGATATGGATTTTATGGGGTGGGAAACGTCCACTGAGAAGATAAATGCGGTCTAAAATATTGGTGCTGTAAGCATAAATATGTGCAAGGACCATACCATAATGGGGCTGTTGACCTCGCCCAACATTATGGAGATGAGTAAGATAGCGCCATGAGGCACGGCGCACCGAAGGATAAAAGGTGGCGTAATAAAGGGTTGCAGGCCAGCGGAATAACGCTGTGATGTGGTACCCCAAATGCAGTGCAACCCAAATGAGCAGCCGGCCGATTACTAGATTACCCTTTTCTGGGCGGAGCCATGTGTTGGCGCTCATAAGGATGGGCCCTTAGCCGTACCACGGAGGATGGTGCTTGTGGTGGTATGGCCGTCATGATGATGCAAACTAAAGCGGATCCGGCCACCGCCTAAAGCACTGGAGAAAAGATGGAGTGGTTCCTCCGGGCGGACAATGGAGAGAAATTTTACATTTTCGATAAAATGGGGTTTGAGCTTTAAGCGTGTAAAGACTTCCTCCAGCAGGACAATGCCTGGCACAGTAGGATTCTGGGGAAAATGGCCAGGGAGGGCAGGGTGTGTAGCTGGGATGGAAAAAGGTGGATAGGAGCGTTTTTCAGCATAATCGCGGATGAGGCTCTCCCAAGCGTGCCGTGTAAGTTTGCCAATGGCATTGCGTGGTAAATGCGGCAGGCGGACAAACCGGCGTGGCATAAAGGCGGGGTCAATATAATGGCGCAGGGCCCGCATAAGGGCAGTAGTATCGTCTATTGAGCTGACAATAAAGGCTTGCAAGCGCGTGGGTTCTGGCTTGTCGTTTTGGAGCTCTGCTTCACTAAAGAGGGGGGCGAAGCAGCCATCTAAGACCCCGTCTAGTTGGAGGAGTGCTTTGTTAAGGGCTCCATAAGAGGTGCGTTTTCCCGCGATTTTGAGGAGGTCCCCTTTGCGGCTCATGAGCGTGAAATGGCGTGGCCCTTTTTGGGTGATAATGTCATTAAGGGGGTGAGGTGTTGCATAGGGAGCGGTGCAGATATAGGCCTCTGCATCTGTTGAGGTTGGGTCTGCAGTTAGGGTTACCCCGTCGTAAAGTTGCCATGGGTCGGGGTTTATTGTGCGGCGGCTAGCAATGGAGCCTGTCTCGGTAGAGCCATAAATCTCCATCACTGGGGCGTGGAAAAGGGTTTCTGCCTCAAGAGCGAGGTCATGGGGCAGGGGAGCAGAGGCGGAGATAATGCGCCTTACTTCTGGCAGGGCGATACGTGCTGTGGTGAGGGAGCGTAGATGCACTGGCGTTGTGATGAGCGTATGTTCTGTGGGTATGTGAGCGGCTAGTTTTTCGACATCGCGGGGGAAGAAGGAAGGGCCGCTTGCTGTGGCTGTGTGGGTATGGAGGCTTTGGAGGATGAGTGTCTCAAACCCGTACATATGGTAGGGCGGTACCGTACCTAGCATAGTCGTAGTGGTGGGATGATGTGGGGCGAGGAGGGGTAGGGCTGCGTGACTGCGAGCGACAAGCTCCCCCCAATATTTAATATGCATTTTAGCTTGGCCCGTACTGCCTGAGGTAAAGACGTAGGCCGCTTTATAGTCCACAGCAAGGTGGGGATTATCTGATTGTGTTGCCTTGAGTGTGGCCAGAGGTGGGAGGGACAGATTCACCAGCTCTTCTGGCAACGCTGTAGGGCTGCTGCAAAGGGCGTTATGTTCCTTTTGTAAGGCCAGTAATTGCGAAGCTGCGTGATTGCTGGAGAGTATGCAATATTGTCCCTTTAGCAGGCTTGCTAAAAAGACGATGGTAAAGTGTAGAGGGTCGGTATGGAGGTTGATAATGGGGCGTTCTGGCCAATGATCAGCCAAGGCCCATGCGAAGGAGAGAAGTTGCTCACCGCTAATAGGCCCGGCCATCATGTAAAAAATAGGGCGTGCTGGTGCGGTGATGAGGGATAGATCAAAAGAGGCGTGCATGGATGAGGCAAATCGCGTTACGATGGACGATGAGCCTCAATATAATGTGCAAGGGAGCGTAATGAGTGGAATATCTCACGATTGTTATCATCATGTGATTCCAGCTTGATGCCGTACTGTGTGTTGACCATCAGAGCAATTTCAAGCACATCAATGGAATCGAGCCCCAACCCTTCCCCAAAAAGGGGCGTCTCTGGGTCGATGTCGTGGGGGTCCATATCAAGCTGCACGGCGTCCACAAGATGTGTTGCAACCTCGTGCTCAAAGGGGGTTTGTTCATGCAAAGGGGCAGTGGCTGTCACTGAAAGAGGCATCCATTTATATGAAGGGTAAAAGCTGTGACCTCTTAACACCGGGTGTAGCAGGCAGCAAGAGCCGTAGGGCTTGGCTTTGGCGGATTGTCATATTTGCTAGTGGTGTAGGAGTGGTGAATCTGACAATCGGAGGGCCTCAGTGGCAGGCAGTATGTGTCGGGTTGGGTATGATGATGCAGCTTGTGATGTTGCTGCCATACCGGGTGTGTTGGGGTTATGGATTATTATTGTGTATAGGGGTGGCCGGCGGGTTATGGCCGGGCTTTGTGCGGCTGGGGGACCAGCTCTTACTTTATGCGCTGGCTTTGCTGGGGCCGTTTATGATGTTTGTACGCTCCTTACGGCGGGGGCAGACGGCGTTTATCACACAATTAGCTGAGGCAGTACACGGGTCTTTGCGCCAGGATATACGGCGTTACACGATCATCCTAACATGGGTGTGGAGCGGCTTTTTTATGATCGCCTTGGGGGCCCCGGTTATTTTGTGGCTCTATGCGCCACAGCAAGGATGGTGGCATATCCCCATACGCGGCGGTACGTTGGGCGTGGCATTGCTTTTATTTTGTGGTGAGATGCCTCTGCGGCGGGTGATTATCCGTCACTATCAACATGCCACATTAAAGCAAAATATTATGGCAAGCCGTGTTGTTTTTATGAGAAAGAACTCTCTATTCTGATAGGTCTTAAATAGTTCACTCATATGTGATGAAATAGGCCATGTCTGATAGTACATTTTCTTCACAACGCTCATCGTCTTTTGTGCCTGGGGACATGCGGGAGGGCATTATGGCGCGTGGTTTATTTGATGACGTGGCAATATATTATGATCGGATAAATAGCTTATTTTCTCTAGGGACGGGTCGTTGGTATCGTCGTCGTATGCTCAGGCGTGCGGGGTTGCAGCCGGGGCAAACCGTTTTGGATGTGGCTATTGGCACAGGCCTCATCGCGCGGGAGGAGGTAGCTATTATAGGGGCGGAGCATGTTATAGGGGTGGATGTAAGTTGGGGTATGCTCCAGCAATGCCAACGCGCTTTGCCTATTTCGCTTGTGCAGGGGGATGTGATGTCCCTTCCTTTTGGCGATGAGAGTATTGACTTCCTTAGTCTAGGTTATGCGTTGCGTTTGATGGAAGATTTGACTCAAACCTTCGCTGCTTGCCGCCGTGTGTTAAAACCGGGCGGGCGGATTTTGGTCCTGGAGATTGGGCGGGCGGAGAGCCGTCTATTGCATAAATTATTGCATATTTATCTAGGACGGGTTGTTCCATTTTTATCGGGGCAAGCGGCGTATCGGGCGAGTCGCGGCCTGATGAATTATTATTGGGATACGCTAGAGAGCTGTGTATTTCGCCACGATGTGATCGCAGCGATGGAGCGTGCGGGGTTTCATAATATACGGTGCGAGGTCTCTTGTGGTGTGTTTCACGCATATATGGGGTGTGTGTAAGAGGGATAGTAGATGCATTTATTGTCGGATGTGCTAAGGAGGCGGCATGTCTAATTCTCCTAAATCTCCTCATCCTGTTTTATCGCGCTTTTATACACATCGTGAAGAACGCGAAGAATTCGTTAGTGGTTTGTTTGATGAAACAGCCAGCCATTATGACCGTATCAACGCTTTGTTTTCGTTAGGGACGGGTGGTCGTTATCGCCGGCAAATGTTGCACAAGGCGGGGTTAAGGGCAGGCCAAAATGTTTTAGATGTCGCGGTGGGGACGGGCCTTGTTGCGCGCGAGGCAATGGCCATTGTGGGCGCAGAAAAGGTGACCGGGCTGGATATGAGCTTTGGGATGCTCCAGCAATGCCGTCATTCTTTACCTATTTCTCTTGTACAAGGGAATGCGATGTCATTGCCTTTTGCTGATGGGAGTATCGATTTCCTCAGCATGGGCTATGCGTTGCGGCATGTAGCGGATTTACAGCAAACGTTTGCCTCTTACCATCGTGTGTTGAAGCCTGGCGGTCGTGTTTTGATTTTGGAGATCAGCCGGGCAGAGCATAAAATCGTTCAAAAGCTTTTGCAGTTTTATTTAGGGCGTGTTGTGCCGTTTCTCTCTGGTGTGGCGGCCTCGCGGGCTAGTCGTCGTTTGATGGATTATTATTGGGATACGATAGATCATTGCGTGTCTTATCAGGAGATTATGGCCGCGATGGAAGCTGCGGGGTTTCAGGATGTGCGCTGTGATGTCGCGTTGGGGATTTTCCGTGCTTATATGGGGCGCGTCTAAGCTGTGACATCGTCTTTTAAGCGGCGGGTATTGGTGCCCCATTATGCGAGGGGTACGCCTGTTGAGACAGCGCATAACCCTCTGGCTTGCGTGCGTTATGGGGGCGATGAAGCTGGGGTAGAGGTCGCACAGGGATGTGTTTTTATGACCCTTCCCGGCCCTTCGCCTGTTCTTTATGAAACATGGCATCCTATGCAGATAGGAGAACAACAGGCTGAGGGCACAGCGTCTATTATACCGCGTATGGCCGGTAAGGAATCTGGCATAGGTTGGAACTGCGAAGGTGATGTGTTGTTTGCAGCTTTTTGGGTGCAAGACCAGCCAGAATTATGCGATGCAGTACAAACACATTATGAGCGTTTGATCACATTAAGCCGGCAGAAGGGCTTCCCCCATATTTATCGGATGTGGAATTATTTAGGGGCGATCAATCAGGATAATGAGTATGGGGAGGAGCGCTATCGCGATTTCTGCCGCGGGCGAGCGCAGGCATTCGATGCGCTGGGGGTAGAGCTTACGGCCCTACCTGCTGCGACAGGGATTGGGTTGCCCGCGGGAGGAGTGGCTGTTTATCTTATTGCTCATCGTGTCATGCAGGGCGTGAATGTAGAAAACCCATCTCAGTTGCCTGCTTATCATTATCCACCACGTTATGGGCGGCGGTCCCCGTCTTTTGCACGGGCTACAGTGATGGAGGGTGAGAGTCAGACAGTCCTTTACCTTTCTGGCACGGCTAGTATTCGTGGGCATGAATCGGTTGGTCATACGCTTGATGAGCAACTTGCCATTACAATTGAGACAATCCATAGCCTGCGTGCGGCAGCAGAGAAACGCTTTCCGTGCCTTCAGGCTGGTCGGTTTGAGAGCATGAAGCTCTATGTGCGTCATCCTAAGGATGTGTCTGCTGTGCAAGCGGCAATAGAGCGTGCTTTTCCGTGTCCTGCTGGTCAAGCCCCGCTCTTGGTGGCAGATATTTGCCGAGCGGAGCTGTTGGTAGAGGTAGAGGGTATTCTCTTAGCGCGTCATTAGCAGGTCCTCACCGAGATAATGACCTTTACGATAGCCGGGGCAGGCAAACAGACCGCTGCCAATATGGGTTGTGTATTGGTTCATCATATCGAACTTTGCCATACGCTCAAAAATGCGGGTGAAGGCTTTGCGTGGGTCTTGCTGATAGGCAAGGAACATCAAGCCAGTATCAAACTCATTGCCCTGTCGCCACGGGGGCCAACGCTCTGCGATGTAGCTTAGGCCATTATCGTAGGAGTAAGCGCGCCTTAAAAACTCCGCTCCGCCATTCTCTTCTGGGGCGGCAAGGCGTGCATGGGAAGCCTCCGCCGTGATGGGATTACCGTATTTATCGGTTTGTTTGAGGGTGAGGGGATCAAACTCATGATGCCCCCCAATAGGGGCCCCGCTGCGTTTTTGCCGCCCCATTGTCTCCTCTTGGAAGCTGGTTTTCGTGCGGTCCCAATGCTCTAGGGCAATGCGGATAATCCGGGCAACGAGATAGGTCCCGCCTGCCATCCATGCTTTATCATCATCTGCGGCCCAGAGGACGCGCTTAGCAACAGCAGGGTCGGCAATATTGGGCTGCATGGTCCCATCTTTAAAGCCCATAAGATTGCGGCCCGTTTGGTGCGGCCCAAAATCGGGGAGGAAGCCCGTTTGTGCCCAACGTGGTGTGGCGATGCCATCAGCAAGGCGGGTGAGGATGCGGATGGCATGAAAAGCCGTTTGCGGATTATCGGCACAGCTTTGGATGCACAAATCGCCCCCCGTATGGGCGGGGACAAGCTGGTCCCCTGTAAAGCGGGGGAGGTCGGCTAAGGGGGCGGGCCGTTGGGCAGCGAGGCCGAACCTATCTTTCCCCTCTTTGGTAAAAAGGGTGGGGCCAAAGCCAAAGGTGAGCGTTAGGGCCTGATGAGGCAGGCCGTATGTCTCATCAGAATCAACAAGGCCGGGGATGGGCTTCCCTGCCATAAGAGCCGCTGCGGCGTCCGTCCAGCGTTGCATAAGCTGAGCAACATCATGGCGGTTCTCGGTCGTGATATCCAGCGTGAGGAAATAGAGAAAAGGCAGTTGTGGCAGGGTAATACCCGGTTGATGGAGGAACTCTGCGGGGGATGTCGCCCAAGCATGGCGCGGGGCGAGGCAGCCCAGCCCAGCCATACCAAGAGCAGTGCCTAGAGCTTTACGGCGTGTGAGGAGATGAGCCATGGCTTTCACCCTTATGGTAGGCTGACATTGAGGGTATTCATATCGTCTTCGACATAATAAAAACCCTTATTATCTGGTGTCATAGCAAGGCCAAAGAGGTCGCCATTACCGGGTGGTTGCTGGGCTTGGTCATTATCTACCCATTGGGCGTAAAGCTGTTTTTTCGCCACCGGGTCAATCTCTACCACTTGCCCATTACGGCCATTGGCAACAAGCAAATGATGGCCGGGGACCCAAATCATCGCTAAAGGCCAGTTGAGCAATTTGCCTTTGGTGATGATGCGTCCAACAGCATCATTTTGGCGTGTTACAGGCTCGGTGCGGGTGAGGGCGTTATCAATAGCGGTGACTTCCTCATCATAGCCATCGGTGACGTATAATGTGCCATCAGTATCTAGGGCTAAGCCTGTGGGGCCAAAGAGGAAGTTATCGCGGTCCGCACGCCCAGCAAAACCACTGGCAATGACGGTTTGTTGGGCGATAACAGGGGGCTTGCCTGCGGGGATGTCGAGGTTAAAGCGCACCACTGTCGCATTATGTAAGATGGGAGGATAATGGGTGACAGGGTCGCTCACATAAGGGCTGGGCAAGCCCGCTGCGGCCATGGAGATAAAAAGCACTGCCTTATCGCCATTATCTACGCTGGCAATATTGCCCCATGGGCCAGTGATGAGCGGGCCTTTCCATGCTGTGGTAAAGGTGCCGTTTGCATCAAAGACGAGCAAGCAACCATCGCCCTTTGTGCCGGTTGTGCCATCTTTGCTAGGGGTGCTGCCGACAATCACCCAGCCGGATTTGAGCACTGTGAGAGCCGTAGTAAAGCCTATACCACCGGGGCAGGCGGCGAGATGAGCGGGCGCGCTGGCAAAGAGGCGTACGCTTTTCGTTACGGGAGAGTAAGCAACAATGGTTGTGCCTGTACCTTGTAGATTATTGACGTTGTTAAAATTAGTAACAAGTACCTCATCTTTCTTCAGGCTCCCCATATCTTGGGGGACAACATAAATTGCATAAGGGTTGAGGTCGCCATTACCGGGGCTAGTGGAAGCGAGCATGGCATGGCGGTGGATGGTCTCTAAAAACCCTTTTGGGGCAGCCTGAGCCTGCGTGGAGGAGAGCTGCCAGCCTAGCAAGAAGCCGAGAGTAAGGAGGGTAAAAGGGCGAGAGGAGAGTGGTTTAATGCGCATGATGTCTATCCTTACAGAGCAATGATGGCGCGCAGCCCAAGGACGGCAATATCTTTAATGCGCCGTGTGGGATGGAGTGGGTTGGGGATGCCCCCAGAGGGGTTAAAGAGATATTGGAAGTCCGGCTGAAGTTGGAGCCAGCCTGTCATCTGGCATTGATACATCAGCTCCATATAGGTCTCGCCGGTTTGGGTAGGGTTATAGGTGCCAGAATAGTTCCGCACGGCGCGATCATATTTTGCCAGGGCGTGGCTAACATGGGTGTAGCCCATCCCGAGGCCTAACGTATCATCTTGGCGGTAGGGGAGAGGGTCTTTTAAGGTGAAGCCAAAATTCATGCTGAAATCAATCGGCACGCGGTGTGATTGCGGCGTTCCCATAACGCGGGCAAACATATTGAAGGTGCGGTTAGGGTCGAAGTGACTATGCCAGAGCATTTGGTCAACCACGGCATAAAGGCTAAAAGCCCCTCTATGCCTGCGTGGGGCTCCATTACTATCGGGGGAGGCGAGGGATGTGCCACTTGTATCCCAATATTGGTCGGCAAAAGGCTCGGAATTATACCAGCCTCCGATGCGATAAACGCGGGAGAGGGCGTCAGCATCATCGGGGGAGACCATAGCCCCAAGGCCCGGATAGATATATTGGAGCTCCATAATCGCCATCACCCCACGGTCGAGCGTAAAGCTTGTGCCAGAGCGATTATGTTGTTGGGGGTCGCCTGTACGGTTATGGACGGGGCTGCCGCTAAACACGCCTCCTTGAATATAAAGCGGCGTTGCTGCCCAATAGCGTGCGCGTACCCCAAGGCTGGAGAGCGGATAGGCCGGGCCACCGCCGGGGAGGTCGGCAGAGGGGAGCATCGGCCAGCCGAACATCGTATTGGCAAAGACGAGGGCGTTATTGCTGACCATCCATTCTTGGTCCAAGCTTTGTTGGCCAATTTTAATATCAAGAGCCTGTTGGTCGAGGAATTTTTGGTCAAACCACATTTCCCATAAGCGGGTGGAGCGGTCAGCCTCAATCCCGCTGACAGTTTGATACACACCAAGATTATCAGCACTTAAACTACGGCCATGGATTTGTTCCATACTGATTTGGAAGGTCCCGCCATACCAGCCAAAAGCGCGTTGTGTGTTCATTTGCAGGACGGCCGTTGTCAGCCCATCATAAGCAGGGCCTTTATGAAACCCACCAGAGACATTGGCAAAAAGCTCCGATGTTTCTTGAATAGCAAGGACAAGCCCGGCTTTGCCCATCTCTGTGCGTAAGCCCCACATATTGCCAAGCAGGTTGGCATCGCGCTTCCAGTTGGAGAGGAAGCCAAATACACCATCTGATGATTCATCACCCGCAGCGGCCGCATTGCCGATATTGACCATCGGCGCACGGGCATAAGCTATATGTCCAGCTAAAAGGAGGGCACCCGCCCCTGCGAGATTCATTGCTTTTAGGAAACGTTTTAGGGGTGATTGTCTATCCAGCAGAGCGGTGTGAGGAGGGGTCATGATGATGTCCAACTCATGGGTGATATTTATTACAGATATAAAAAAGCTTTTCTAAAAGTCAACGATTCTAATAATCATTCGCAACAAAATAGTAACGCTAGCTTCTGTCACTCCATTTTGACGTAGGATGGGGCATTATGGAGTATATTTGTTTTTATAACGTAATATTTGCGCGCAGCCCAAAGACGGCGATATTTTTAATACGCCGTGTGGGATGGAGCGGATTAGGGATGCCCCCAGAGGGGTTGAAGATATATTGAAAATCCGGCTGGAGTTGGAGCCAACCTGTCATTTGGCCAAGATACATTAGCTCCATAAAGGTTTCGCTGCCTTAAGCAGGGCTATAGCGATTTGTATGTGTTTGTACAGCGCGGTCATATTGGGCAAGGCTATGGCTTGTATGGGTGTAGCCCATGCCAAGGCCCAGCACATCATAAGGATGAGCGGGGAGAGGGGCTTTGAGGGTGAGGCCAGCATTCATGCTGAAATCAATCGGCACACGGTCTGATTGTGGGGTGCCCATTACACGGGCAAAGAGAGCCAGAGCGCGGCTTAAATTGTGATGGCTGTGCCAGAGTGTTTGGTCCATCACAGCATAGAGGCTAAAGGCCCCACGATGGAGGCGTGCCCTACCGGTACTTTGGGGGGGGCTTAGGGCGATGCCATGTTCATCCCCATATTGGTCAGCAAAGGGCTCGGAATCATACCAACCGCCTAGACGATAGACATAGGGCAGGGTTGTGGCTTCCTCAGGTGAGGCGATATGTTTTAGCTCGCCACGCGCATATTGGAGTTCCGCAATAGCAAATATACCGCGATTGAGGACAAAGCTTGTGCCGGAGCGGTTGCTCTTTTGGGCATCGCCAGTGCGGGCATAAGCGGGGCTACCACTAAAGATGCCTGCTTGGATGTAGAGTGGCTTTACGACATGATACCGGGCACGTCCCCCAAGGCTGGCAAGAGGAGAGGCTGGGCCACCACCGGGGAGGTCGGCTGAAGGGAGCATCGGCCAGCCGAACATCGTATTGGCAAAGAGCAGCGCATTATTGCTGATCATCCATTCTTGGTCCAAGCTTTGCTGGCCGATTTTGATGTCGAGCGTGTGATGGGGGAGGAATTTTTGGTCAAACCATAACTCCCATAAACGGGTGGAGCGGTCGGCCTCAATCCCGCTGATAGTTTGATACACACCAAGATTATCCGCACTGAGATTACGGCCGTGTATTTGCTCCATACTGACTTGGAATGTCCCGCCCGACCATCCAAAAGCGCGTTGTGTGTTGAGTTGAAGGACGGCTGTTGTCATGCCGTCATAAGCTGCCCCGCGACGGAACCCACCAGAGATATTGCCAAAAAGTTCTGATGTTTCTTGAACGGCTAGAACAAGGCCGATTTTGGCCATTTGGGTCCGCAGCCCCCCATTGCGCCGAGGAGGGTGAGATGATTGCTCCAACTCGGGAAAGGGGAGAGCAGGCTATAAAGGCTGCCTAAAGGCGATATATCGAAGATGTTGTGGGAGAGGTTATCAAAGATGGCCGTGGAGGCGTCCTCCCCCGCTGCAGTGGCATTGCCGAGATTCACCAATGGCGCACGCGCATAAGCGGGAAGGACAATAAGAGGCAGGGCTAACCCTGTGATAGCGATGCGGGGAAGATGGCGCTTTAATAAAGATAATATGTTGGGTAGGGAGGCAAGAGAGGGCATGCAAGCCTCCAAATGAAAAGGGAAGGCTGCATCACTATAGGAGTAACGTTAAAGGTTAGAAAATTGTTTTTGAATGAAACTGAGCCGCTTTATTTTCAATTATACTGAAAATGGCGTCCCGTACGGGATTCGAACCCGTGTTGCCGCCGTGAAAGGGCGGTGTCCTAGGCCTCTAGACGAACGGGACTAAAGGCGTGAGGGGTTAATAGGCAGGATGGGGCGTGACGTCAAGCCAATGCGGCGTCAAAAATGAAAAAAGTAAGATTTTCTCGCTCTTGCCAACGTTCTAATCGTAATTGCCCAGCAATATGGAGGAGGGGGCGGCTCTTATCCTCTAAGAGGGGGGCAAAACGTTTTTCCCCAGAGCGAAAAAGCAACCCTTTAAGGCGGTTAAGGCCATCGCTATCTTGGAGAATCACCCGTAACGTATTGCCATCTTGGCCGATGCGGTCGGCCTTAACACAGCGCACATTGCGGAGGGCTAAAAGGGGTTCTTCATTTCCCGGTCCGAAAGGGGCTAGTTGGGCGATAGTCCGGGCGAGCGTAGCTGTTGCCCCTTGAATATTCACCACACCATCCAAGAGCAAATCATCTTGCGGGGGGAGAGTGCGTGCCTCACTGAGCATATCGTCTAGGAAGGTGTGAAAAGCGGGGCATTGTTCCTCAGTAAGGGAGAAACCAGCCGCCATAGCATGGCCCCCACCGGTTAAGAGCAACCCGGATTGTTGGGCCTGAATAATGGCTGCCCCCATATCCAACCCTGTGATGGAGCGGGCAGAGCCTTTCACTATCCCTTCCTGCAAGGCTCCGACAAGGGCAGGGCGGTTAAAGCGTTCTTTCAACCGGCCTGCGACAATGCCTACCACACCGGGATGCCAATCTGCCCCGTGGAGGAAGATAACCGCACGGCCAGCCTCGAGCTGCGTTTGGGCTTGCTCTATAGCTGCATCAAGAATATGGCTCTCAACGGTTTGTCTTTTGCGGTTGATTTCATCTAGGGCTTCGGCAATGGGGCGGGCATCGTCTTCAGTCGGGCTGAGGAGGAGCTGCAAACCTTGCCCAGCTTTACTAATACGTCCCCCAGCATTAATGCGCGGGCCTAGGGCAAAGCCGCAGCTCATTGCGGTGGCATCGGCCTTTACCCCGGCAATATCAGCCAGTGCGGCTAAGCCGGGGCGTTGACGGCGATTCATGATTTTGAGGCCTTGGGCAACAAGAGCGCGATTAAGCCCCTGTAAGGGCATCACATCACAAATGGTTGCTAAAGCTGTGAGGTCTAGCAGAGCCATAAGGTCAGGCTCTGGATGGTGGTTGAACCACCCTTGCTGGCGGAGTGTGCGTTGGAGGGCTATGATGGTGAGGAACGCAACAGATGTGGCACAAAGCTGCCCAAGGCCGGACTCACAATCAAGACGATTCGGGTTGACGACCAACCCTTTGGGTAAGCGCATACCATCGGGCTTGTGATGGTCTAGTACGATGCGGTCCGCCCTGCTCTCAAAATGGTCGAGTGTTTCAACCGCGGCGGTACCGCAATCCACACATACGAGCAGTGTCGCCCCTTGTTGGAGGAGCCCTTCCAAAGCGGGGATGTTGGGGCCATAGCCTTCGGCAATGCGGTCAGGGATGTGGGTAAAAACCTGGCAGCCTAAAGCAGTGAGTGTGGAGCAGAGCAGGGCCGTCCCACAAGCTCCATCAACATCATAATCCCCTAAGATGCCGATTGTCTCATGGTGTGTCACGGCTGCTGCCAAACGGGCTGCTGTGGCGTCCATATCTTTGAGGCAAGAGGGGTTTGGCAGCGCATCGCGCAAACGGGGTTGGAGGTAAGATTCCACCGTTTCTACCGTGATGCCACGCCCTGCAAGGATGCGTGCTGTAAGCTCGGACATATCCAGCTTCTGGGCAAGGGCGAGGGCCAGCCTGTTATCTGCTTGGGCAAGGAGGGGATGACGCCATACCCAGCGGCGTAGCCCTGCACTGCGTTGTATATTTAAAACAAGGTCCGGCGTAGTGGGGGGAGTGGTGGTAGAAGGCGAGGTGGCACGCATGAAAGGGGTAAAAGGTCCTTAAGCGAGATGAGGGTCGAAATGGTGATAAGCATCCATATAGCGGATTGTGCCACTCTCTGAGCGCATCATGACGGAATGGGTGCGGATATAATGCGGGTTGGGATATTCCACCCCTTTTAGCAAATCACCAGAGGTCACCCCTGTAGCGCAGAAAAAGACAGGACCAGCCGCCATATCGGCCAAGGTAAGGGCCTGTGTAGGGTCGAGGTCAGCGCGAATCATGCTGCGTGTGCGTGTAATTTGGGCCTCGTTCTCAAAAAGGAGGCGACCTTGCATTTGGCCATTCAGGCACCGTATTGCCGCGGCGGCTAATACACCTTCCGGTGCGCCACCGCTGCCTGCATAAATATCGACCCCGCTATTGGGCAAACATGTGGCGATGACGGCGGCTACATCACCATCACTGATGAGCCGGACACGCGCCCCGGCTTCGCGTGCTTTGGCCACAAGCTCATTATGGCGTTCCCGCTCTAGCGCACAGAGGATGAGGTCGCTGACATCGCAGTGCTTGGCGCGTGCTAGATTAGCGAGATTTTGGCCTATAGAGGCATCAATCTCTATCACGCCGTCCGGCAGGCCGGGGCCTACAGCGAGCTTTTGCATATAAATATCTGGCGCGTGGAGGAAGCAGCCTTTTTGGGCGAGGGCTACAACAGTGATGGCATTGGGCAGGCTACGGGCGCAGAGATTGGTTCCCTCTAGCGGGTCCACAGCAATATCCATCTCTGGGCCGCCGTGGCCTACTTTTTCGCCAATATAGAGCATGGGGGCTTCATCCATTTCCCCCTCACCAATGGTCACTGTGCCGCTGATGGCAACAGTATCAAAGGCTGTACGCATTGCTGCAACAGCGGCCGCATCCGCAGCGTTTTTATCGCCACGGCCTGTCCAACGGGCAGAGGCAATGGCAGCGGCCTCGGTCACACGGGCGAGGTCAAGGCCCAGATTCCGCCCCGTTACACGGTACGCATGAGGTGTGATGCTGGAGGGCTGGGAACTCATGGTAAATCCTCCAGCTTGAGGGCAAGCGGTGTGCCGTTGATAAAGGCGACTTCCTCTAAAATGGGGAGGAGGCGGTTAATCTCGGCCAAGCTTGTGGTGCCGGTGAGGAAGATAAGCTGGGCAGCATCACCCTCCATATGGTGATGGCCGCTCTCTATCGGGAGGGCCTCATTTTCTAAAATGGTGCGGACCTCACGCAGGGCCGTAGTAGCATCTGGTGCCGCATCTGATGGGGTTTTGAGCGTGATGCGGAGATAGAACCGGCTGGGCAAGTCTTCAATCGGCTCGCACGCGATGGGGGCTTGCTCTGCCATACGGCCCCAGAGAGGGAGGGCATGACCACGGGCGAGGTCGATAATATCGGCCATGACCGCATTTGCTGTAGGGCCTTCTCCCGCCCCTTGGCCGGAGATGGTAATCGGCCCGCTGAAAGGCCCTTCCGTTGTGAGGGCATTATACACGCCATTAACCTGCGCGAGGCCCGATTGTGCGGGGATGAGGCAGGGTTGCACCCATGCTTCTACGCGGTCATCGGCAAGGCGGCGGGCAACACCGAGCATTTTGATGGCATAACCCAGCTTACGGGCCTGATGAATATCGCTTGTTGTGATGCGGCGCATCCCGCTGACGGCAAGACTATCAAAGAGAATCGGGCGGAAGGCAATGGCCGTGAGGATGCTTAGCTTATGGGCGGCATCCCAGCCATCAATATCAGCGGAGGGATCAGCCTCAGCATAGCCTTTCTCTTGGGCTTCCTTCAATACATCATCAAAAGCGCGGCCTGTTTCCGCCATCTCGGTGAGGATGAAGTTGCTTGTCCCATTGAGGATGCCGCTTAAGCGTGTGAGGGCATCTGGGGCGACCCCTTCGCGCACCATTTTGATAGCGGGGATGCCCCCTGCCACGGCTGCTTCAAACAAAAGCGGGGCGTCATGTTTATGGCTGAGGCGCGCGAGCGTTTGGGCATGACGAGCTACAAGGGCTTTATTAGCTGTGACGACAGCTTTGCCCGCCTTTAAGGCGGCCTCTACCAAAGCACGGGCCGCGCCATCTGCCCCGCCCATAAGCTCTACCACCACATCAATATCAGGGGCGGCAGCAAGGGCGATAGGGTCATCGTACCATTGCAGGGCGGAGAGGTCGATCCCCCGATCGCGTGTGCGATTGCGGGCACTGACGGCAATAACCTCAATCTGACGGCCTGTACGGCTTTGGAGCAGAGCCGCGTGGGCGCGCAATAGGCGAATGACACCCGTCCCCACTGTCCCAAGGCCTGCAATACCTAACCGAAGTGGCGGAAGGGCGGGAGATGATACAGTGTTGTGAAGGGCAGCAGTCATGTGCAGTGGCTTTCATCAGGGTGAGACAAGCCCCAAAAGGGGCGGGGTTTATGATTTAACGGCGTTATGGTGGTTCATGAATGTTTTAATGGAGCGTGTGGCTTGGCGGAGGCGTTGGTTATTTTCCACCAGCCCGATGCGGACGAATCCATCCCCATGTTCACCAAAGCCTAATCCGGGGGCAACGGCGACTTTTGCTTCCTTCAATAAGAGCTTGGAGAAAGCCACACTGCCCATATGAGCGAAGTGAGGCGGAATGGGTGCCCATGCGAACATCGATCCCTCCGGTGTGGGGACATCCCATCCCGCAGCATGGAGGCCGCGGATAAGAACATCGCGCCTATCTTTATAAAGTAGGCGCATATCTTCCACATAATCTTGCGGGCCATTAAGAGCGGCCGTGGCAGCAACCTGCACAGGGGTAAAAGCCCCATAATCAAGGTAGGATTTAATGCGTGTGAGGGCCTGAATTAAACGCGGGTTGCCCGCTGCAAAGCCAATGCGCCAACCCGCCATGGAGTAGGTCTTGGACATGGAGGTAAACTCCACAGCGATGTCCTTTGCGCCCTCAATAGAGAGGATGGAAGGAGGAGGCTCATCACCAAAATAGATTTCCGAATAAGCGAGGTCGGAGAGGACCCAGATATTCTCCTTCCGCGCGAAGGCGACGATCTCTTTATAAAACTCCTTAGAGGCGAGATAGGCTGTCGGATTGGAGGGGAAATTGATGATGAGGGCCGTTGGCTTGGGGACGGAGTGACGAACAGCACGATGGAGCGCACGCAGCATCGTCTCATCAGGTGAGGCAGGGACAGAGCGGACAGAGGCCCCAGCAATGATGAAGCCGAATTGATGGATGGGGTAAGAGGGGTTAGGCACCAAGATGGTATCGCCGGGGCTAGTGATGGCTGAGGCGAGGTTCGCTAAGCCTTCTTTAGAGCCGATGGTGGCGATAATCTCCGTCTCTGGGTCCAGTTTCACACCAAAGCGGCGGTCATAATAAGCGGCTTGGGCTTTACGTAACCCGGGGATGCCACGGCTGACAGAGTAACCATGCACACGCGGGTTACGCAGTGTCTCGGTTAATTTATCAATAACATGCTGCGGGGGTGGGCTGTCTGGGTTGCCCATGCCGAGATCCACAATATCCTCCCCGGCGGCGCGTGCGGCGGCTTTGGCTTTGTTGACTTCAGCAAAGACATAAGGCGGCAGGCGGCGGATTTTGTGGAATTCTTCAGTCATGACACTCAATCAATCAACAGGCGGGGCAATAGGGCAGGGCCTAAAGCCTCAAAAAACGAACGCCCCATGTTTCATGAGGGCGGGGCGTTCGACAAGGGTTTTTCGCGCAGATGAGGCGATTTTTATTTCACAGGAGTGCGATGACAGCCCGTTAGCGTTGGGCTGTTTGGGTGGGTTTGATGTTTAGCTCGTAAGAGACGCGCACCCCATCGCCGATAGGCTCACCTGTTAGGCGCATATCGTTTGCTGAAACACCCATGAGGGTTAATTGCTGCGCGACTGCTCGGGCGCGTAGGAGGGCGAGGGCAATCTCATTGGCTTGCTCTGTGGGGGAGAGGCCCGCTTGTGCGGTAAGGGTGGTGCCGAAGCCACGGATGACAAGCCGATGATGGCGGCGATGGGCGATAATCTCGTTAAAACGATCGGTTTGATTTTCCACCATATGGTCCGTACCGGATTGAAAACGGATGAGCGTCCCTGCTGGGGTGGTGGTATCAAAATTGGGGATGAGAGAGCGAGCCGCATCCGGCAGTGTGAAGCCGGGGAACAGAATCGGCAGGGGGGGGTGCCCGGGGTCTGGCAGATAGGTGGGCATTGTGTGGGAGATGGGTTGATAGATGAGCGTTGAGCCAGAGCTAGAGATTCGTGCAGGAGGAGGCGCGGGTGTGTCCTCCAATGCGGGGGGCTGGCTTGGGCTGTTTAAGGTTGTTGCCCCGCCATGTTGAGTGCGTGGGGGAAGGGGATTGACCATACCAATTGGTAATGCGCCCCCTGCTGCCCCGACATGCTGGGTAAGATTACGGTCTTGCTCTAGCTTGGTCGTAATCATGGCGCGATTTTCTGGGCTAGGAAACTCTGGAATAGTCGTAGGAGTAAAGGCGATATTAGGGGCAGGTGTGTCATAACCCGGTGTAAGAGGGTGCAGTTTTTTAATTTCGCCGCCCATGAGGTCATGCGAGAGGTCGCGTGTCATTTCCACCGGGCCGCGATGTTGGCAGGCTGTGAGGAGGAAAGGCACAGCCAGAATAGAAACGGCTTTGCTGCTATGGCGCATAATGTGGGAGAAGCGGTTAAAAAAACTGGGTGTCATAGTCCGGGCATATCTATGGGGGCAAAGGGACAGGGCCCAAAAAGCCCTAGAGAAATTACGGGGCAGAATATGTATCTCTGCGGTTTGACGCAATTCCTTATCTGCATCTCTTAATGGGGTGAGGCTGGGATGGGGAGAAATAGAGTCCTAATTTTCCCTTAGGAAATAATAAAAAAGCGACCCAGAAGTGCGTTTTTATGGCTTGGCAGAGAGACAAAGCGGGAGCAGGATAGCGCACATGATGACATATGACGAACGCGATACTTATACCGCACCCTCTCGGTCTGCTCTGTCTACCTCTCCTGTAAGGGGGCCGCTCCGTATGGAGGAGGCTGAAAAACCAGCCGAGGAGGAGAAAAAGGCCGCTCCTGCGCCAGAGGTAGAACGCCATCTCTTTGAGCAACGCAAGGTGCTCATCTTTGGGGAGGTGCATGACCGCATGGCCCGTGAGATTACCGGCCGCCTTCTCGCTCTTGCTGGGGAGTCGGATAAGCCGATTGAGGTTTATGTAAACTCTCCCGGTGGCCATGTAGAGAGCGGTGATACCATCCATGACATGATTCGCTTTGTGGATTCTATCGCCCCTGTGACGATGATTGGTACAGGCTGGGTGGCCTCGGCTGGGGCGTTGATTTTTGCCGCAGGTCGGGCAGAGCGGCGTGTATGTCTTCCTAATACCCGGTTCCTTTTACATCAGCCGATGGGCGGTGTGCGGGGGCCGGCGACCGATATTGATATCGAGGCCCGCGAGATCATCAAAATGCGTGAACGCCTCAACCGGCTTTTCGCGCGGGAAACAGGGCAGCCTTACGAGAAAGTGGCCCGTGATACGGACCGCAATTACTGGATGTCGGCGAAGGAGGCGGTTGAATACGGGCTTGTTAACCGCATCATTTCGTCTGCAGCTGATCTTAAAAAAGGTTGAGCCTTAAAGCAAGGAAAGGAAGCCTATCGATGAGTGACGTGAAGAATCTGGCGGATATTTATTCCCATTTGCCCGATAGCCCCTCCGAAAAAACATTGGAGCAGGTGGATTATGATGCCCGCCATTGGAGCAGCCCGGTAAAAGGGCCGCTAAAGCCGGGTACACCGGAGCATAAAAAGGCAATGGCCGATATGTTCCGTGATACGTTTAATCCCTACAAGCCTTCCGTCATTCCTTGGCCGGAGCTGGACCCGGAGACGATGCAGCGCATCACTTCCTTGCCTATCTGGGATATTGCGGTGCAGACAGAGGGTAAGGCCCGCCTGCGTATGGCTGCCTATGCCGAGATGCTGGATGACCCGGATGTGAAAGATGCTATCGCGCGTAATGCGTGGGAGGAGAATCGCCATAAAGAAGTGCTCGCCCGTATGGTCGAGCATTACGGCATTCCGCTAGCCCCGGAAGACCCGTATATCGAGCCACGCGATACGGAATGGGCTTATCTGGTGACGGGTTTCTCTGAATGCTGGGATAGCTTTTTTGCATTTGGGCTGTTTTCTCTTGCTGAGAAGGCGGGCCTGTTCCCGATGGAGCTGATTGAGACATTCGAGCCAGTGATGCAGGAAGAATGTCGCCATATTCTGCTCTTTGCAAACTGGCTGGCTTATCACCGTGCGGTTATGCCGCTCTGGCGTCGCCCATGGTTTGAGATGCGCGTTGTTGGCGTTCTGTTCTTCTTGCTCTATGAGCGTTTGAGCTTGGTGCGTAGCTTTGATGATAACGGCGTGGAGCATACGCAGGATAACAACTTCACCGTTACAGGTGCAAAGAGCATGACGGACAAGCAGGTCGATTTTGTCGATTTGATGGAGTTGTGCTTGCGTGAGAATGAACGCCGCTTTGCCGGGTACGATTCGCGCCTTGTGCGGCCTCAGATGGCACCATTTGCTGCGCGTGTAGCGTTGGGTGGTGTGAAGCTCTGGCGGCGTTTAACAGGCCATAAAGGGGCCTCACAACAGGCTGCTTAAAGGTTACATTCTGTTAGCCTTCGGGCTGATAGTGTGGTGAACACAGTAGAATCCTGCCTCATAATAAAATGAGGTGGGATTTTTTGTGTTATGTTAGTGTCTTTGTAATGATTTTCCTCGCAAAGTTGGGAATGGTTGCTCGCTTGGAGGCGGGTAGGCTTTAGCAATGCCGAGGTGAATATGGTTTCTATATCAGGTTATGCAGAATTTTTTATCCCTCCAGATAAGAAGGTGATTGTTTCTTCTGCTGATATTGCGTGGAATGATGCGGCTACGTCGAATCGCAGTACAGGGGGTAGTGCGAATCATTCTGGCCAATTTGATATTGCAGGGGTCGGAGAAGCCTCTTTAGAGGTTTACGAATATTCAAAAGGGGTGTGCAGCTATCGCAATGTTACGCTGCCTAATGGCTGCGAATGTGTGAGTATGTTTAATATCGAGGCGTAAAATAATATTAGGGGTGTGGTCCTATGAAGATACCCTCCATAGGACCAAAGGATTTTAGCTTTTACGTTTTGAGGGGGCGTTATCCAAGGGGAGTTCTTCCCCTGTAAGGTCGGTGTCGTCTTCTTGTTCTCCCGTCATCATATCATCAGCGATGAGACCAGCACTCTGGCGGACGCGTTTTTCAATTTCATCGGCCATTTCAGGATGCTCGCGCAGATACTGCTTGGCATTTTCCCGCCCTTGGCCAATGCGCGTACTATCGTATGAGAACCACGCGCCGGATTTCTCCACCACATTCGCTTTAACGCCGAGATCCAGCAATTCACCCATTTTGCTGACCCCCTCACCATACATGATGTCAAACTCGACCTGACGGAAGGGCGGGGCCATTTTGTTCTTCACCACCTTAACGCGTGTCTGGTTCCCCACCACCTCGTCTTTATCTTTGACCGATCCGATACGGCGGATATCCAGCCGAACAGAGGCATAGAACTTCAGCGCATTACCGCCTGTTGTGGTCTCTGGGTTGCCGAACATTACCCCAATCTTCATACGGATTTGGTTGAGGAAGATGATGGTGGTGTTAGAGCGGGAGACGGAGCCGGTAAGTTTACGCAGGGCTTGGCTCATTAGGCGGGCATGGAGGCCGACATGGCTATCGCCCATATCGCCTTCTAACTCAGCCTTGGGGACGAGAGCAGCCACAGAATCCACCACAAGGATGTCAATTGCCCCAGAGCGGACCAGTGTGTCGGCAATCTCCAAAGCTTGCTCGCCTGCATCAGGTTGGCTGAGGAGGAGGTTATCAATATCCACACCCAGCTTGCGGGCATAGATGGGGTCAAGCGCATGCTCGGCATCAATAAACGCAGCCGTGCCGCCTTTTTTCTGCGCTTCAGCAACGGCATGGAGGGCTAAGGTTGTTTTACCGGAGCTTTCAGGCCCGTAAATCTCAATGATGCGCCCCCGTGGTAGCCCCCCAATCCCAAGGCCAATATCCAAGCCGAGCGAACCGGTGGAGATAACATCCACCTGCTCTTTAGGGCGTTGGCCCAACCGCATGATGGAGCCTTTACCAAAGGAGCGTTCAATTTGGCTGAGTGCGCCCTCTAAGGCTTTGCTTTTTTCGGCGTTTTTACCTGCTGACATGAAGAAGACCTCGTTACTATGCGTCTCACACAGGGAGAGCGTGAATTAGATTTAGCGATGTTGTAGGGTTTGTGCGCTTAACCCTTTACCATTCGTAGCGGCATGGCCTGTGCAGCTTGTGTCTGTGCAGGTAATGCTATTAAGCACACCAGAGCCGCTTGTGGTGGTCGCAGCCATGTGGTTTTGGGAGATGTTGCGTAGCCCATCAGCCACGGCTTGGGCAGCGTCATTTTGACCAGAAGCCGCAAGGATAGCCTGCATGTGGGTACGCGACGAACTGATAAAGGCGGCACTAAGGAGCGGTGTGGGGTAATAACGTGGTGCCCCACTGAGGACAACGCCTGTGCTGCCAGCCAGACGCCCCGTACCGAAGAGGTTATTTTCCGTCAGGACACAGCCAACGCTTAGGCCTTGGCCATCGCGCACCACAAAGGAGGTTGAGGCAGGGAGCGGGGGCAAGCCTGTGGCATCACTCTGGCCAGAGGTAATAAAGCTTTGTGCGTCCCGAAGGCTGTTGTGCGAGCCAGAATGCCGCCAGGCATTAACGACATTTTCTGCTGGTAGACCACGGCTGAAGGCCGCCGCACTGCCGATCCCACCATCAGCGGGAGGAGCTAGGAAATTGAGACTATATTGCTCATCAGAGAGAGAGAGGGCTTTGGTCCATCCGGGTATGGCGTGGCGAAGGTCATCACGCGTGAGGGCCGCTCCCGCTTGGTTAGCTTGTGAGACAAATACGTCAGAGAGCGCACCTGTATAGAGGTCACCAACCCCTACAAGTTTGAGGCGGGAGAGGAAGGAGGTCAGGCGTGGTTGGGTGAGCTGGTCTCCCTCGCTCACAGCCGTGCCGGTGGCATCTTTGCTTAAAAGAGCGCGCATGCCTTCATTGGAAAAGAGCGGTGCTTTGACAGCAGCGATATCGTCCGAAAGGAGACGGCTGACAGTAATGCCCTGCTGGCCAAGGGTAATGGCGGGGTCGATCGTCTCGCCAAACTGGACAGAGCCATAACGTAGATGCAGGAGGAACAACCCGCGTGCAACCATCGGGACAGAGGCCGGGCGATCGCCTGTTGGGCCACTGCCATTAACAGGGACAAAGGTGATGCTCTCGGCCGCTTTGCCGGGGCGGACAACAAGACAAGCCCCACCCCCGCCAAGAGAGGCGCGTGAGGGCAGTGTGACGGAGAGCGCAAAGGCCGTGGCTGTTGCAGCATCGGCAGCATTACCCCCTCGGGCGAGGACATCCCGCCCAATCAGCGCGGCTTGGGGTTCATCAGCGACAACAATACCGCTATTAGGTGCGTTTGTTGGGCCAAAGAGGTGATGTTTAAGGCTCTTACCGCTGGAGCATGCACCAAGCGCACCACCTAAAAGGCTGACAGAGGCCAGTAAGGCACAATGGCGGACCCACCGGCGGGTTGGTCTTTTAGACAGGCAGGAGGATGAGGGTGTCTGGCTGTCATGCTGTGGCACGGTGGCGGCTCTCCAGTATTTTGCGGTCACGTTTAAGTAGGTGGTCATTCAGACTGTGGAAAGCTATGGTGGGCTTCCAGATAAGCCATCATAGCGTTAAAGCGGTCGGCAGGGAAAGAGCAAGCTCTTTTCATGGGAATTGTGATGTTTGGATCGTTTTGTGTAAAAGGGACGGCCTGAGGGCCATATTATTGAAGGTATTGGAAGGCATGAGCATGAAGAATTATGTAGCCGCATGTGCATTAGCGTTATGTATTGGCCTACCTGTAGGGGGAGGGGCGTTCTTTCAGCAAGCCCATGCGGCAGAGGGGGATGTTTTTAATCCTCAGCAACGTGCCGCTATTATAGAGATTGTCCGTAATGCCTTAAAGACGGACCCGACTATCCTCTCTGAGGCGATTCAGTCTATCCGCCAACAAGCGACAGCGCAGCAGGATGCCCAAGCAAAAGCGGCTGTACGGACGAATTGGGCGGCTCTTTCCACCGCGCCTTCTTATGCGGTGCGGGGTAATCCACAAGGGCAAGTTACGGTTGTAGAGTTTCTCGACCCTCGTTGTGGCTATTGCCGCCGTATGGCCCCGTTGGTGGACCAATTCCTTACAAAACATCCTGATGTGCGCTTGGTGGAGAAGGTCATCCCTGTATTGGGTGAAGCCAGTATTTTGGAAGCGCGGGCGATTTATGCGGCGGCCTTTCAAGGGCAATATGATGCGATGCGCCGCCGTTTGATGGAAGATAATGCTAAGCCAAGCATGGAGCGTATTCGCGATATTGCGAAGGGTTTAAAGCTAGACCTAGCACGGTTTGAGAAAGATATGGCTAACCCGGCTGTTATGGGCCTTCTTGCTACGAATCTAAACCAAGCTCAAACGGTTGGTGTGCAAGGGACGCCGACCTTCCTATTTGGCCAAGCTGCGATTGCCCCCGGTGCGTTGGATATGGCGCAGATGGAGCAGTTCCTGACCCTCGCGCAGAAGGGTTAAGCGTGCCGATGCCTTGTATGTAAGGTGGTGCGGATAGATGAAACCTACCCTTGTTGAACAGATTGCGGCTTATGGTCCGTCTGACCCCACATCGCCGGGGCGGTGTCCTCTCATTATGGGGATTGTGAATGTCACGCCGGATTCATTCTCCGATGGGGGGCAGTTTTTCACCCCGGAGGCGGCACTCCAGCAAGCGCGTCTATTACGCGCCCAAGGAGCTGATGTTCTGGACCTTGGGGCGGAATCTACAAGGCCGGGTTTTACCCCTGTGGAGGCGGATGAGGAATGGGGACGTCTAGCCTCTGTCATTCCTCCTTTAGTGGATGAGGGGGCGGTATTGTCTATCGATACCACTAAAGCCTCTGTTGCACGCCGGGCGTTAAAGGCTGGGGCGCAGATGATTAATGATGTGTGGGGGTTGCAGGCGGACCCGGCTATGGCCTCTGTCGTGGCGGAAGGCGGGGCGGTTGTTGCAGTGATGCATAACCGACAAGAGGTTACTCCGCAGTTGGATTTATGGGATGAGTGGCAACGTTTTTTTGACCACTCCCTTACATTGGCTGAGCAAGCGGGTATTGCGCGGGAGAAGATTATGCTGGACCCCGGCATTGGCTTTGGCAAAACAGTAGAGCAAAATCTATGGGCAATACGGCATATGCGCGCATTAGGGGCGTATTATGAGCGGCCTATTCTGCTCGGTGTGTCGCGTAAGTCGCTGTTTGGTAAGCTGCTTGGCCGAGAGGTGGAGGCCCGCTTGCCTGCAACATTGGCCACTCATCTTTATGGGGCCGCAGAGGGGGCTTGTATGGTGCGTGTGCATGATGTTCAAGCGCATAAAGATGCCCTTACAATGGCGGCATTGTTGGCTGGGCGCGATGAGGGGGCGGCTTGTGCTATGGTGGGAGAGACAGCGTGATTACTGCTCCTTTATCGCATGTGCGTGTGCATGATCTTTGCCTTTTTGGCCCTCATGGTGTGCATGGGGAGGAGCAACGCCTCGGCCAGCGTTTTTATATCTCAATAGATGTGCAGGCGGATCTTTCTGCTGCGACAAGTGCGGATGATTACGAAAAGGCCGTCTGTTATGGCCAGCTATGCCAGATTGCTGAGGCAGTGTTCCATGATACGACCTATCATTTGATAGAGACATTAGCCGCGCAGATTGGTCATGCTGTGTTGGCGGCTCATGCTGTGGTGGAGCGGGTTTCTGTAACGGTGCGTAAACCGTCTGCCCCTGTACCGCATCCGGTGGAAGATGTCTCTGTGACGGTGGCGCAGCAGCGGGCGCATGATGTGGGTTTTTCTTTAGGGGCGAATTTGGGGGAGCGCGAGGCGGTGTTACGCGCCGCGGTGGAATCGCTCGGCCATTATGAGGGGATGGAGATAGAGGCTGTCTCCTCCTTTTATGATAGTGCCCCGTGGGGGGTGGAGGACCAACCGCCTTTTGTAAATATCGCAGCCCTAGGGCGTACGACCCTGCCCCCGCAAGCGGTATTGCGCTTATGCAAAGAGATTGAGCAGCGTTTAGGCCGCATGCCGGGGCGTCGCTGGGGTGAGCGTGCTGTGGATATTGACCTTCTTTTCTATGGGGAGCGTGTTATCGATCATCCTGCGCTGAGCGTGCCGCACCCTCATCTGTTTGAGCGCGCTTTTGTGTTAGAACCGCTTGTGGAAATCGCACCAAAGCTTGAGATTGCTGGACGTTCCATCGCGGAGGCGTTAGCAGGGATGGAGCGTATAGCCGGGGATGTAACACGGCGATAATGGGGCTATGTGGTGATGGGGAGTGTTGAATGGCGCGTAAGATGATAAAGGCAGTAACAGAGGCAAAACCCACGCCAGAAGGCGCAGCCGGGGCTATCATTCAGCCAGAGGATGCGTTGGAGCGCATTGCCGGTGGCGTGCGGGAGCTTCTACTCGCTATAGGGGAGGACCCTAGCCGTGAGGGGCTACGCGATACGCCAGAGCGTGTAGCCAAGATGTATCTGGAGATTTTCTCCGGCCTGTATGAGGACCCGCGCGACCATCTCAAAAAGCAATTCAGTGCGGATCATCATAGTGGGATGGTGTTGGTGAAGGATATTCGCTTCCATTCTACATGCGAGCATCATCTCTTGCCGGTCATCGGGCGGGCGCATGTGGCGTATCTGCCAGAGGGCGGGCGTTTGACGGGCCTAAGCAAGTTAGCCCGTGTTGTGGAGGGCTATGCACGCCGCCCTCAATTACAGGAACGACTAACGGACCAGATTGTCCAAGCCCTTGTGGAGATATTGGAGCCTAAAGCCGTGCTGGTCATGATAGAGGCAGAGCATATGTGCATGAGCCTCCGTGGTGTGCGTAGCCCCGGTGCTACGACCGTCACGACAGGGTCTTACGGCTTATGGGCTGAAGATGCCCAAGCGCGGCAGGAAGTCATGGGGTTGATGCGCGATTGACGTGGTTGTGCGTGCGGGTTTAATCGCGCGTACTGTCATCAGCCCGGTGCCACCAGCATTGCTCTGCGGGGCGGTCCACTAATGGGAGATAGAGGGTCGGCTCGCCATGCAGGCGCACTGTGTTGGTGGGTGTTTCTTTAATCTCTAAACTTGCAGGGGCAAGTAGCCCGCCTTGGGCGGTGAGGAAGGCTTGCAGTTTGCTCATCAGCAGGGCAGCGAGTAGCTCCGTTGTTGGGTCACCCGGTGTAACGACGATTCGCTCTAGGCGTTGGGGTTCATGTGTTGTGAACCATTGTAAGAGCGGGTCGGATGTGGAAAGCTGAAAGCTATGGTCCATCCGCTCATCAATAAAGCGATGCCAACGGCCTTTGGCCTCTGCAAAGGGCAGCATCATATTATGGTGCCCATCAAGCCTCTGACCCTGCGGGGCGTTAGGGCCGGGGATGAGCGTGACGGTGACATATTCATTATGCCCATGTGGGATGGCACAACGCTCGCTACAGCCAGAGATAAGCCGATGCCCCATGCAGAAACGCCGGGTAAAAACGAGTTCTGTGCGGGTGATGTCGCTCATAACCCCTCCTGATAGTGCCGCCACCCTTCAGCACGCAAGGCGCAGGCGGGGCAATCCCCACAGCCAAAGCCCCATGGATGCTCATGGGAGCGTTCCCCTTTATAGCAAGAATGGCTCTCATGGCGGATGATGTCCACAAGGCTATCCCCGCCAAGCTCGTGGCAGAGTTGCCATGTCTGCGCTTTATTGATCCACATAAGCGGCGTGTGGAGGACAAAGCGTTGCTCCATCCCGAGATTAAGGGCGACTTGCAGGGCTTTGATGGTATCATCGCGGCAATCAGGATAGCCGGAATAATCCGTCTCACACACGCCGGTGACAATATGGCGGAGGCTACGGCGAAAGGCTAAGGCTGCCGCAAAGGTGAGGAAGATGAGATTGCGCCCCGGCACAAAGGTGTTGGGCAGGCCATTCTCCCCCATGCTGATTTCAGCATCACGGGTGAGGGCTGTGTCGGAGAGGGCACCAAGGCTGGCGAGGTCAATCATATGGTCCTCCCCCAGCTTTTTTGCCCAAAGAGGGTTCTGCTTTGTTAGGCCGTGGCGAAGAGTATTGCGGCATTCCAGCTCGATGGCGTGGCGTTGGCCATAGGCAAAGCCGACCGTCTCGACATGCTCAAAATGCTGCAACGCCCATGCGAGGCATGTTGCAGAATCCTGCCCGCCGGAGAACAGGACAAGCGCACGGCGATTCTGCGCGGCTTGATGGCTGGCGGAAAGGGGAGCATTGGGCATAATTAGGCAATCCCGATGAGTTTATGAGTTTGCAGGCTAAGACGCCATTGCGGATGCGCTTGGCAATACTGCACAGCGTGCCTTGTGTTAGCGATGCGCTCTGGCCCATCCATAGGTTGGAGCCAGAAATGTTGGAAGGCTAGCCCCGCGAATTGCTCTGGTGTGAGGCTTGGTTGGGGATAGACGAGTTTAAGCTCATGACCATGGGTTTGTACGAGCGACTGGCCCGGTTTGGGGCTAACGCATATCCAATCAAGCCCCGCAGGGGCGGGGAGTGTTCCATTAGTTTCTACTGCGAGGGTAAAGCCGCGGGCCTTTGTGGCTTTGATGAGGGTATCATCAAGCTGAAGCAAAGGCTCCCCCCCTGTAAAGACGACATAGCGATGCGCTGCGTCATCTGCATGGGCGCGCCAGCATGATTCTAGGGCCTCTGCAAGGGAATCGGCATGTGCAAAACGGCCTCCACCGGGGCCATTCGTGCCGATAAAATCCGTATCGCAGAAGTTGCATTGGGCTTTATGGCGGTCCTCCTCCCGGCCAGACCAGAGGTTACAGCCTGCAAACCGGCAGAAGATAGCCGCACGGCCCGCATGGGCTCCCTCGCCTTGCAATGTAGCGAATAATTCCTTGATGATATAAGCCATGGGCAGAGATGTCGGGCAGCAGCGCGCTGGATGCAAGCGATTTCTCATCGCATGGGGTAAGTTTTTTATTTTTGAGAGGGGGGATGATACAAAAACGCCACCCTTTGAATAAAGAGTGGCGCGAGTGACGGGGCTCGAACCCGCGACCTCCGGCGTGACAGGCCGGCGCTCTAACCAACTGAGCTACACCCGCAGTCTTATAACCTTCTATAAAAAGGTTCATCCCGTGGGATGGCGTCTGTTTAGCGGGATAGCGCAGAGCTGGCAATAGTGAAAAATGATTTTTTCACTTTTTCTGTGCTGGTTTTGTCTCTGGCGTGGTTTTAACAAACACGGCCCCCTCTGCCCCAGCGGAAAGCCAGAGGTGATGATGCATCAGCCAATCCGCCCCGAGGAGCATATCAGCTTGTTCATGCAGGGATGTCACTGTAAGGACCGGGTGAAGCTGGGTTTGTCCCCCCAAGGTAAGGCGGCCAAAACGGTGCCAATGGTAGCGATGCTCCTTATCGCCAATTCCCGCACTGACCCCGCCGGGGTCTTGGGCGAGGTCATCTTTTGTGATGCCGAGTTTATAGACGAACTCTTTGCTGATGATGTGCGAGCGTGCGCCACTATCAATCAAGGCCACACCATGTTGGCCATCTAAGGTAAAGGGGATGAAGAATCGCCCTCTCACCCGCCCTGCGGTGAGCCTCTGGCTCTGATACGGCCAAAAGGGAGGTTGTTGGCAGAGCATAGAATGTGTCTGAATCTCCCAAAGGCTTAATTTATGATGAGGGAGGTCGAGGTCTATATCGTAATGGCCGAGTAAATCCATCCCAATTAACCCCAATACGGGCGGTTGAATCGCCGGGAAGGCGGGTAAGGCCCCTAAAGGCATAATCGGTTGATGGAAGGTCACATGGCCGAGTGTAAGGGAGGCCAGCTCAATAGTGGGGACAACGTGACCACGTCCATCCGCCCCGGAGATGATGGTGGCTTCTTCTGCATTGGGTGTAAGATGTAATTGGCTAATAGCCTCTGGTGTGAGCAAGCTCCCCTCCGAGCCTGTATCAATAATCATGGAGAGGGACCGGCCATGAATCTGTGCTACAGAGGTTAGATAATAGCCTGTCTCTTGCAAGGTGATGGTGGTGAGATGCCTCTGCCGACAAGCAGGCCCCGGCTCGTCTGCATAAGCTGTGGGCAGGATGAGGTTCAAGAGAGTCATCATTATGGTTGGGATTATCACTTTGAGAGCGCGGGGGAAGGTCATCATCAGCCATTTATGTTGGTTAGGGGGATGTATCAGCACGGGGATGGGCTTTTTGCCATACATCCATGAGGTGTTGTTCATCAGCAAGGGTGTAGATTTGCGTGCTAGAGAGGCTGGCATGGCCCAACAGCTCCTGAATCGTGCGAAGGTCGGCCCCATTTTGCAGGAGATGAGAGGCAAAAGCATGGCGTAAGGCATGCGGTGTTGCAGAATCGGGCAGTCCCTCCATCATGCGCCATTGGCGCATGGCCCGTTGTGCGATGGCCGGATTCAGTCGTCCCCCCCGTACCCCACAAAAGAAGGGAGCCTCTGCATGGCGGTAAGGATGTGCTGCTAACCAACGCTCCAAGGCCTGCTTAACAGGTGGTAGAATCGGCACGGCGCGCTCTTTACCGCCCTTACCGATGATGAACAGCATATCATCGCTGAGGCGTTCTACATCCCCGATAGAGAGGGAGAGAGCCTCGCTGATTCGCAAACCTGCACCATAGAGCAAGGTAAAGAGGGCTTCATCACGTGCAGCAAAATGAGGATTAACGGTTTGCTCTGCAATGCCTTCTGGGGCGAGGCGTGCAGCGTCTGGCGTAAGGGGGCGTGGTAAGCGGGTTTTTAACCGTGGGCTACGAAGGAGGGTTAAAGCGGGGTTGGTGAGGTGATGTTCTTTTTCCAAATAACGGTAAAAAGAGCGTAGAGCGGAGATGCGGCGGGCGCGGCTGCGGGCATGGCCATCTTGTGTATGGCGGCTATGGGGATGGCGGCGGGCGTTCTGCTCTGCACGTGTTGTCTCATGGGCCAGCCATGAGCGGAAGTCGGTTAAAGAGAGGCGAGCAAGAGCGTGCAGAGGTAGCTCCCCTCCAAAATGACGGCTGAAGAATCCTAAAGCGAGGGCAACATCATGTTGATAGGCTGTGCAGGTCGCTTTACTGGCGCGTTTTTCGTAGAGGAGCCATTCTTGCCACGCGGTGAGGGCCTCTTGCGCGGTATGTAGCGTCAGCGATGAAGGCGTGTGCGTTGGTAGATGGCTCATGGTATTTCCCCGCCGGAGAGGGTAAGGTGATGTGATATGGCAGAACAACGCCTCTCCCCCCATAGCAGGAGACGGGAAGCCGGTCATCGTCTTTCCGTCCTTGTGCCGCGTCCTTTTGCGGGGCCGTTGGATTATAAGTTCGATACGCCTTTGGCACCGGGCACGGTGGTGCGCGTCCCCTTGGGGCGGCAGGAGATCGTAGGCTGTGTGTGGGAGGCCGAGCCAACACATTTGCCGGTGGACCTTCGCCCGCCACGCTCTAGCCGGCATGTGGCATTTGGCTCTTTACGCGCGATTATTAGCGTGGAGACGCGCATCCCCGCCTTACCAGAGACGTTACGGCATTTTATCGATTGGGTAGCTGCTTATGGGCTGAGTGCGCCGGGTATGGTGCTCGCCATTGCGCTGCGCGTACCTGCCCAAGGGGGAGGGATGAAGCCGATGCTTGGTTGGGCCCGTAAAGCTGGTCCCTTGCCAGAGTCTTTACGGCTTACCCCCGCGCGTAACGCGGTTTTAGCCGCGTTGGAGGCTCATGGCCCGGCCAGTACAGCGGCATTAAGCGCGCAAAGTGGGGCGAGCGCGGCGGTGATTCGCGGCTTAGCACATGCCGGTGTGCTGGAGGAGAGCGTGCTGGAAGGCTCCCCCATGAGTGCCACGCCGCCTGAGCCTGATTACGCCCCGCCCATTTTATCAGCCGAGCAAGCTGAGGCTGCTCATGCTTTGATAGAAGCAGTGGAGGAACGCGCTTTTAATGTGACCTTGCTAGAGGGGGTAACGGGCTCTGGCAAAACGGAAGTGTATTTCGAGGCTGTGGCGGCGGCTCTGCGGCAAGGGCGGCAAGTGCTGGTGTTGGTGCCAGAGATTGCCCTAACAACCCAATGGACGGAGCGTTTTGCCAAGCGTTTCGGCACTATTCCGGCGATTTGGCATTCCGATTTAGGGCAGAAAGCCCGGCGGGAGACATGGCGTGCGGTGGCAGATGGGCAGCAGCGCGTGGTTGTGGGTGCGCGCTCGGCCCTGTTTCTTCCCTTTGCTGCGTTAGGGCTTGTTGTGGTCGATGAGGAGCATGAGAGCACCTATAAGCAGGAGGAAGGGGTGCTGTATCATGGGCGGGATATGGCCATTGTGCGAGCGCGCCTTGCCGGGGCTGCGGCGATTTTGGTTTCAGCAACGCCCTCTATGGAAACATTAGTGAATGTACAGAAGGGCCGCTTCCGTCATGAGGTGCTCGAATCGCGGCACGGGCCAGCCTGTATGCCAGAGATTAGCCTGATTGATATGCGTGACCACGGGCCGGAGCGTGGCTTGTTCCTCTCCCCTTTATTATGTGAAAGCATTGAGGATGGCATGAAGGCGGGGGAGCAAAGCATGTTGTTCCTCAACCGGCGTGGCTATGCCCCGCTGACTTTATGCCGGGCTTGTGGGCATCGCATCCAGTGCCCGCATTGTGCGGCATGGATGGTGGAGCATCGGCGGCGGCGGATTTTAGCGTGCCATCATTGCGACTATACCCAACCTCTAATGAAAGCCTGCCCCGCTTGTGAGGCGGAAGATAGCCTCGTGCCCATTGGCCCGGGGATAGAGCGGATTCATGAGGAGGTACAAGCGCGCTTCCCGGAGGCCCGGTTGCTGGTTATGGCCTCTGATACCTTAACCTCTCCCGCTGCGATGGAGGAGGCAGTCCGCAAAATTGCCCAAAAGGAGGTGGACCTCATCATCGGGACGCAAATTGTCGCGAAGGGCTGGCACTTCCCCGACCTCACCCTTGTAGGGGTTGTGGATGCGGACCTTGGCCTAGGCGGGGGGGATTTACGAGCGGCTGAACGGACGATGCAGCTTCTTCATCAAGTGGCAGGGCGGGCAGGGCGTGGCTCAAAACCCGGCCGTGTGATGCTGCAAAGCTATGTGGGGGATCACCCCGTTATGCAGGCTCTTATAGAGAATGACTTTATCCGTTTTATGGAGCAAGAGGCTGCCCAACGCCGCCCCGGTTTTTGGCCTCCCTATGGGCGGTTAGCAGCTGTGATTGTCAGTGCTCCTAAGGAGACGCACGCCGAGGCCCTTGCTCGCCATCTAGCCCTTAATGGCCCGCATGGGGAGGGGATGGAGATTTTAGGCCCGGCCCCTGCACCTTTAGCGTTGCTACGCGGGCGGTATCGCTTCCGCCTCCTTTTGCGAACACGGCGTGACATCGCCCTCCAACCCGTTTTGCGCCATTGGCTCGCAGGGGTGACTTGCAAGAATGATGCGCGCATTGATGTAGATGTGGACCCGGTATCTTTTATGTAAGGCGGATGGTTAATCCGGTGTGCCGTTTGCGCGTTGCTCTAGCTGTTGGTAGCGTTTTTGCCCATTGGGGAGGAGCGGGGCATGGGTGAGGGCCTCCGTATAAGCATGGAGGGCCTGATGAGGGTGATGGAGATGCTCTTGCGTGCGGGCGAGCAAATCCCAGCTTTGAGCATCACCGGGGTCATGCACAAGGGCGACTTGGAGGTCCTCTACCGTGCCGGTAAGGTCATTGCCGATAAAGCGAATCGCTGCGCGTTGGCGGCGGAGAAAGGCATTATCCGGCTGAAGGGTCAAAGCGGCAGAGAGGGCGCGTTCAGCCTCATCCGTATGGCCTTTTTGGATGGCCTCTTGCGCTTCGCTCAGCAGTAAACGGCCACTATTTTGCACGGTATAGAGGCGTAATGTTTCGGCCTTTTTCATCAAGGCTTGGGCTTTTTGATCGTCTTGCTCTGTGGCGAGAGCCTGTTCGGTTTGGGTGATTTTCTCTTTTAAGCTGAGGCTATGAGCCTTAGGGGGGGCAGAGGCAGCAGACGTGGGATGAGTCGGGGCTGCTGCATAGGCGAGCGGGGTAGCTGTAAGGTAAAAAAAAGCCCCCAGCCAGAAGGCAAGAGGCTTCCCCCTCTCATAAGGGGGCAGAGCATGAAGTACGCAGCACATCAAGCGGTGCGTCCCCATAAATCCGTTACTCAGCCCTGACGAGCCTTCATACGTGGGTTTTGTTTATTGATGACATAAACGCGGCCACGGCGGCGAACAACGCGGCAGTTTTTATCACGAATCTTAGCGGATTTCAGGCTATTACGAATCTTCATAATGTTCAGGCTCCCCGACCAAAAGATGGGCCTTTTCTACCTTGTTGTAAGGTAGTGGCTCTCATAATGCAGGGCTAACACGCCCGCGAAACTTGGCGACCGCATAACCTGTAATGGAGGGGTGAGTCAAGGTGATGTCGTGCAAAAGCCCCATTTCCCCTTCATGTTTTTCGGATTATGGTAGGGGAATGAGCCAGTTTTCTTTCTTCTCGTCCCGCCGGTCCCGCCTTTTAGGGGGGCTTTTGAGCCTTGTTTTTATGAGTTCAATGGGGGTGGCATGGGCTGATGGCTCTGCCCGCACGGATGATGATGACCCCGCAGTGAATGAAAAAGGCGTGGTCGTGAATAACATCCTCGCCGTTTTGCGCGACCATACGCGTGTCGTCAGCACAGTTTGTGTGAATAATCTGCATGAGATGCGAAAGGTGCAAAAGCAGCTTGATGTTGAGGAAACCGCACAACGTAGCTTTGACGTTGGGCTTGTCCGCGATGTTTTGGAATCGGACATGGAGAGCGTGATTAAAAGCTGCGGTAAAGATGCGCGCACAGCTTGCGGGGAGGGCGTGGGGCAGGGTGATTCCCGGCTAGGTAAGATTTGCTCCCAGCTTGCAGAGATGGATATGGATAGCGAGGGGGATGACCTCCAATAAGGCTCTCCCCCGCTTTAATGGAGGGGTTATGCGTTAGCGCGTTGGAGGCTCCATAGTGCGAAGGCTTGCACGAGGGCGACTTCCTTCAAACGTGCAAACCGCCCGGAGGAACCGCCATGGCCTGCCTCCATATTGATATGACAGAGGAAAGGCCCGCCCTTGGCTTCCTCTCGCAAACGGGCAATCCATTTTGCTGGCTCCCAATAGGTGACGCGTGGGTCAGATAAACCCCCCATCGCCAGAATCGCCGGATAGGGGACGGGCCGGATGTTATCGTAAGGGGAATAGCTGGCGATGAGATCGTAAGCCTCTGGGTCGGTGAGAGGATTACCCCATTCTGGCCATTCCGGCGGGGTGAGGGGGAGGGAGATGTCCGACATTGTGTTGAGCATATCCACAAAGGGCACTTGGGCCGCAATCCCGGCAAAAAGCTCTGGGGCCATATTGGCAATCGCCCCCATAAGCAGCCCCCCAGCAGAGCCCCCATGGGCGACAATGCGGCGTGGTGCGGTATAGCCTTCATCAATCAAATAATGAGCAGAGCTGATGAAGTCGGTAAAGCTGTTGGTCTTTTTGGTGGCTCGCCCGTCTAGGAACCACCCCCATCCTTTCTCACTGCCACCACGCACATGGGCTATAGCGTAAATGACTCCACGATCCACCAAGCTTAGCGCAGTGGTGGAGAAGCTGGCCTCCATAGAGATACCATAAGAGCCATAGCCATAGAGCAACATGGGGTTCTTCCCATTTAGCTCCGTGCCTTTTTTCATCAAGAGGGTGATGGGGACCAATGCGCCATCTTGTGCTTTAGCAAAAAGGCGGCGTGTCTCATAAGCGGCAGGGTCATGCCCGGAGGGGACCTCCCGCACTTTGCGGAGGGTCTTTTGCCCCGTCTGCATATCGTAATCATACCAATGGGCCGGTGTGGTGGGGGATTGGTAAATATAACGCAGAATGGGCACGTCATATTCCAACACCCCGAGGAGGCTGAGCGTATAGGCTGGCTCATCCATGCTGATACGGCGTGCATGGGTGCGAATCGCCCCTTTATCAGCATCCTTATGGTCAAGGATGAAGATTTCCGTATTGCCATTGCGCCGTTCTATCCAAGCGAGATGCTCGCGCCCTGTACTAACACCGAGGAGGAAATGGCCTTCCTCATAAGGGAGGAAGTTCCGCCAATGGCTCCGGTCTGGCGTGGCTTCTGGTGCGGTCATGAGCTTGAAATCAACCGCTCCCCCTGCATTGGTGAGGATGATAAAACGGTCATTCCAATGGGTGAGGCTATAGCGTTCTCCCCGCACGAGGGGGGCGGCTAATTTTGGAGGGGCTGTTGGCTCTGCTGCGGGGATGAGGAGGGTCTCATTCGTATCATGGTCCCCGCGCTCGATGATAATCCATGCGCGGGAGGCACTCACCCCAATGCTGAGGAAGAAACCGGGGTCGGTCTCATCAAAGATGAGCGTGTCATCCCCCCCACGCAGGGGGCGGCGATAAATACGGGAGGGGCGGCCATTATCATCGCGGTAAATCCAAAAGAGATATTGGCTATCCGGCGAAAGGGTGAAGCTGCCGGTACAGCTCTCCACCGCCGGGGCGCAGAGTGTCCCTGTGGAGAGGTCTTTGACCTGAATGCGATAGACCTCTGAGCCTTGCACATCCTCAGCATAGACGTAATAGCGGTGGTCTTCGGTATGGGCAGCTTGGGCGAGGCTGTAGAAGCTATGTTGAGCGGCAAGCTTGTTGACATCAAGTAGAATCTCTTCCGGCCCATCGGCCTCGTTAGTGCCAGCTTTGCGGGGGCGGCGGATATGGAGGGGATATTGGGCGTCTTTCTCAAAACGTAAGCTATATAGCCACGGGCCAGAGGGGAGCGGGACGGATTCTTCAGCAGGAGGAATCCGGCCGACCATCTCTTTAAAGAGGGCCTCTTGTAAGGGGACGGTCTCGGCCAGCATGGCCTTTGTATAGGCGTTTTCGTGCTCTAAATGGGTGCGGATATCATCGCGTAGAATGGAAGGGTCTCTTAAGACCTTCTGCCAGTTTTCATCTTTCATCCACGCGTAGGAATCCGTGCGGGTGCGGCCAAGCTGTTCCAGCACGATGGGGTTGCGCCGGGCGATGGGGGCCTTGGGCGTGGCGGTGGGAGCGGGGGTATGTGTATGTGCAGTCATGAGGCAGATGTGGCTGTTTGGGTGGGGGGATTCAAGATGGGATGGTCATAGAGGATGCGCCGTAACTCTGCGCTGCGCTCTGGCTGAGGTGGCAGTGCATGTCCCCCAATCGCGGCAATCGGGGTGAGGTTAAGGGCCGTGGCCAGCCATGCCCCTTGTAGAAGGGGAATGTCATTGTTGCTCAAAAGTTGCTCTTCACATATCCCAGCGGCGAGCAATCGTGCGCGCGTAATACCAGGGAGAATGCCGGTGGAGAGGGGGGGTGTTACTAATCGTCCGTCTATCAAAGCTAGGAAGCTTGCCGCAGTGGCTTCGGTAATGGAGCCTTCATGGGTGAGCCAAAGCGCATCATCTGCCCCATGGTCTTGGGCTTCTAAACGGGCGAGGATGGCCGGTAATGCATTGAGTGATTTCACCCGATTCAACATAGAGTGAGGGTCCCGCCGCTGCGTGCTGATATGCAGGCGGATAGGCTGGGGTGGGTGTTGCAGTGGTGGGGCGGTTGTGATGAGCAAGGTCGGGTTTGGGTGAGCTGGTGGGGCTAAGCCCCGCGGGCCGGGGCCGCGTGTGAGCGTCAAGCGCACAGAGCCATGAGTGAGGTGGTTGGCCTCTATAAGTTGGTGGAGTGCCCTCTCAATAAGAGTGCGCTGAGGTGTGGGGATGTGCAATAGGTGGCAGCCTTCTTCTAGCCGGGTGAGGTGAGCCTCTAGTAAAGGCACGCGGTGATTATAAAGCTGCATGGTCTCAAAGAGCCCATCACCGAGGAGGTAGCCTCTGTCTTGGGCCATAATGGCCGGTTGGTCCGCTGGGTGGAGCGTGTCATTCAGCCAGAGATAAGGGGGGATGACCTTATGAGCCATAATGGCGAAGCACCTTTAAAAGAGGCGCGGCTTTGAGGCACATTTCCTCATATTCGCGCTCTGGGTGGGAGGGATATGTGATGCCCCCACCAGCCCCGATGGCAAGGGTCTTGGCTGTTACGCTGATACTGCGGATGATAACGGCACTATCAAGCGTGCCATCCCATCCGAGGCGGAAAAGCGTCCCACAATAGGCCCCGCGTGCGGAGGTCTCGACCTCATCAATAATCTCCATAGCCCGATATTTTGGGGCCCCGGTGACGGAGCCGGGCGGTATTGTGGCGGCGAGGAGGTCCGCTGCATCTAACCCCGGTCTGAGCCGCCCTTGCACGCTAGAGACAAGATGATGCACATGGGCAAATGCCTCGACTGCAAAAAGCTGCGGCACGGTGACGCTGCCAAGCTGGCAGACTTGCCCAATATCATGGCGCATCAGGTCGGTAATCATGAGGTTTTCCGCCCGCTCTTTCTCATCATGGCGGAGAGCCTCTTTGAAAGCGTCATTCTGTTGTGGGTCTGGGCTGATGGGGCAGGTGCCTTTAATGGGCCGTGTCTCAATCATGCCCTCGGCATCAAGGGCGATAAACCGCTCAACTGAGGCACTGAGCAGCGTAAAATCCGGTGTATGAAACCACGCCCCAAAGGGGGCAGGGCACTGGGTGCGGAGTTGCTCATATAAAAGTGGGAGGTCCAACCCTGCGGGGCGGTCAGCATGCCAGCGCATAGTGAGGTTCGCTTGGAAGATATCGCCGGCTGCGATGTAACGCCGCATAGTTTGTACAGCCTCTTGCCAGTGTGAGGCATTTTGCGTGGCATGAGGGGTGAGATGTGGCGTTAGGGCGGGTTTATGCGTTGGGGTGGGCATAGCGGGGGGAGGGAGCCCCTCCGCGCTGACCCACCATAATTTTTGTGCGCGCCGGTCAAAGAGGAAGAAATCCCGGCAGGCAAGGGCTGTTAAGGCGGGGCATTCTGTTTGATGGCGGGAGGTTAGACCTGCATAGCGCATACCCGCCTCATAGCTGAGCATACCAATCACCCCACCCAGAAAGGGCAGAGCGTCATCCATAGGCTCTAACGGTGTAGCGGGGGCATGAGTGGTGAGGAACTGGCGTAATGTTTGGGGAAACTGGTGTATCTCTGCCAAAGGCAGGGTGAGATGAGCCACCGGGCGGGGGCAAAGCAAGCTCCAACGATGGCGGTCTTGTGTGGCAGGGCCGCCACTATCGAGAAAAACGGAATGTTCTGTCGTGCGGCAGAGGGGGAAAAATGCCGCAGGCGGCTGCCATGGGAGGGGTGTGATAAAGGGGGCAGCAGGGTGGCTCATAAGGGTAAAAAGAGCGCGATAAAAGAGGATGGACGGAACAAACTAGGAACTCTCGGTAGAATAGGCTATGCTAGGGACCCTAACCATTTATAGAAAATAGGTTGATTTGTCTTGAGCGAGCCGCACGATATTTTACCCTCCGACCGTCTCCCAGTAACGATTGAGGAGGAAATGCGCTCCTCTTACCTGGCTTATGCGATGTCGGTGATCGTCTCCCGCGCTTTGCCAGATGTGCGCGATGGGCTGAAGCCTGTGCATCGCCGTATTTTGTACGCTATGCGAGAGAGCGGCTTTACGGCGGATAAGCCTTATCGTAAATCGGCCCGCGCGGTCGGTGACGTGATGGGTAAATATCACCCTCATGGTGATAGCTCCATTTATGATGCTATGGTCCGCATGGCGCAATCATGGTCCATGCGTGTGCGGCTTGTGGATGGGCAGGGTAATTTTGGCTCTGTCGATGGGGATAGCCCTGCGGCTATGCGCTATACCGAGGCCCGCTTAGCAAAATCAGCCTCTTTCCTGCTGGATGATATTGACCGCGATACGGTTGCCTTCCAGCCTAATTATGATGAGAGCGAGCAAGAGCCGCAGGTTCTTCCGGCTGCCTTCCCGAATCTTTTAGTTAATGGGGCGTCCGGTATTGCGGTGGGTATGGCTACGAACATCCCACCCCATAATCCGGGCGAGGTGATTGATGCTGTCCTAGCCCTTATTGCTAACCCGGATATGACGCTTGAAGACCTCATGCAGATTGTCCCGGGGCCGGACTTCCCAACGGGGGGAATTATTATGGGCCGCCGGGGTATCCGGCAGGCTTATGAGACAGGCCGTGGCTCCATCCCTGTGCGTGCCCGTGCTGAGATTGAGGAAATCCGTAAAGACCGTTTTGCCATTGTGGTGACGGAGATTCCTTATCAGGTCAATAAAGCGACGTTGCAGGAGAAGATTGCCGACCTTGTCCGCTCTAAGGATATTGAAGGCATTTCCGACATCCGCGATGAGAGTGATCGCTCCGGTATGCGGGTGGTGATTGAGCTAAAGCGTGATGCTACGCCGGAAGTGGTGTTGAATCAGCTTTATCGCTTTACGCAGCTTCAGACGAGTTTTAGCGTGAATATGCTGGCTCTGGATGAAGGCCGCCCCCGTACGATGGGGCTGCGCGATGTGTTGGATGCGTTTATTCGCTTCCGTGAGGATGTGATTCTCCGCCGGGCGCGGTTCGATTTGAATAAAGCGCGCGACCGTGGGCATTTGCTCGTTGGTCTGGTGCTGGCTGTGGCGAATATTGATGAGGTCATTGCCCTCATCCGCTCCGCACCAGATGCCGCTACAGCGCGTGAGCAGCTCATGACGCGTACATGGCCCGCTGCGGATGTAGAGCCGCTGCTGGAATTGATCCATGATGAAGGCAATGTGATTATTGATGGCCGCGTCCATCTTACCGAGGCACAGGCGCGCGGTATTTTGGAGTTGCGTCTCCAACGCTTAACAGGGCTTGAGCGGGAGAAGATTCAGGGTGAGTTGGCAGAGGTCAGCCAGCGCATTACGGAATTGTTGGGGATTATCGGCAGCCATGTCCGCCGTATGGAAGTCATGCGGGAGGAACTTCAGGCCGCACGCGCTGCTCTGGCAGACCCGCGTTGTACGGAAATCTCCGATGCGCTGGGTGATCAGTCCGATGAGAGCCTGATTGAGCCGGGCCAGATGGTTGTGACCATCACGCGCGATGGCTTTATTAAGCGGACCCCGCTTGATTTATTCCGTTCGCAGAATCGCGGTGGGCGGGGGCGCACGGCAGCAGGGCGGCGTGGTGATGATATCGTCATCCGCAGCTTTAATGCCCATACTCATCAATGGGTGTTGTTCTTCTCCTCTGGCGGGAAGGCGTATCGGATGAAGGTCTGGCATTTGCCAGAGGCAGCCCCAACCGCCAAAGGCCGCGCTTTGGTGAATCTGCTGCCGGAATTGGGCGAGGATACTATCACTGCCGTGCTGCCGTTGCCGCAAGATGAGGAGCTGTGGGATGATTTGCATCTCGTCTTTGCCACAGCAAGCGGGAATGTGCGGCGTAACCGGTTAAGTGACTTCCGCAATATTCGTTCCTCTGGCCTTATCGCGATGAAGCTGGATGAAAATGACCAGCTCATTGGCGTGGCAACATGCCGGGAGGGGCAGGATGTCTTTCTTGCCACGCGTAATGCACGTGCGATTCGCTTCCATATCACCGATGATGTGCTGCGTGTTTTTGCAGGGCGTGGCAGCACCGGTGTGCGGGGTATTCGCCTCGCTGATGGGGATAAGGTGGTCTCTCTGGCCGTATTGAATCACGTTGAGGCAAGCGTGGAGGAGCGTGCTGCTTATCTCCGCGCCGCAAATGCACATCGCCGCGTCCTTGCCGCTCAGGCGGGGGATGAGACCCTTGAGGAGGATATTGATGAGAGCAGCGATGTCGCCTCTGATGAAGAAGGGCTAGAGGGGATTCTCGCTGATAGCCCACTGAGTGAGGAACGCTATGCCGCGCTTGAGGCGCAGGAGCAAATCCTTCTCACTGTGACAGATACAGGCTTTGGGCGGCGGTCCTCCGCGTATGATTATCGCGTCTCCGGCCGTGGGGGGCAGGGCATTAATAACATGACCTTCTCCAATGCGCGCCGCGGTCGCGAGGTGGTCGGCACGCTTGTAACGCTAGATGGTACAGATGTGATGATGGTGACCGATACAGGCCGCCTTATCCGTCTGCCAGTGGAGCAAGTGCGCGTGATGTCCCGTCAGGCAGGGGGGGTAACGCTCTTCCGTGTCGATGGGGATGAGCGCATCATCAGCGTATTCCCCGTGATGGAGGAGGAGACTGAGGAGGCTGAATCTTCTGCCGAAGGTGAGGCCGAAACAGCTGAAGCCGCTACGGATGATAAAACGGATGACTAACCCGCGCATCGGTTTCTACCCCGGTACGTTTGACCCTATCACATTTGGGCATCTGGATGTGATTGACCGGGCGGCGGTGTTGTTCGATCATGTTGTGGTTGGTGTGGCAATTAACGATGCTAAGGCCCCGCTTTTAGGCTTTGAGGAGCGGCGCGGCCTTGTAGAGCAAGAGATTGCTAGCCTACCGCACCGGGATCGCATCTCTGTTACAGGCTTTGATACGCTCTTAGTCGATGCAGTTAGGCAAGCTGGGGCGGGGACGGTTATCCGTGGGTTGCGCTCTGCGGGGGATTTTGACTTTGAGACTCAGCTCTCTGGTGCGTTACGGCGTTTAGCCCCGGAGATTGAGACGGTCTTTTTGCTGGCCTCAGAGAATCACCGTACAACCGCAAGCCGGATTGTGAAGGAGATTGCCCGCCTAGGGGGGGATATTTCCCCCTTTGTCAGTGACAGGACAGCTCGTCACTTGCGGGGTAAATTAGCAGGAGGATAATGAGATGAAACGGCGGCATTTCGTCACCGCTTTAACAGCCTTATGCGCGGCTGGCGGAAGCTTGGCACAAGCTTGGGCTAGTGAGCAGGCTGATAGTGATAATTTAGGAGAGGGTACAACCATGACAGAGACAACAAGCGGGCATAAATTGGTTTTGGAATTAAAGGACGGCAAGGTTGTTATCGCGCTGCGTCCAGACCTCGCCCCTAAAGCGGTGGAGCGTTTGGAGACCTTGGCGAATGAGGGCTTTTATAATGGTGTGAAGTTCCACCGTGTGATTGAAGGCTTCATGGCGCAGACAGGCGACCCCACAGGGACGGGGACAGGCGGTAGCAGCTATCCCGACCTGCCAGCAGAGTTTAGCCAAACGGCCGTGTTCGACCGTGGGACAGTGGGCATGGCCCGTACTATGGACCCGAACTCCGCTAACAGCCAGTTCTTCATCATGTTTGATCGCGTTCCGTCTTTGGATGGCCAATATACGATTGTTGGTCAGGTCATTGAGGGGATGGAGGCTGTCGATAAGGTCAAACGTGGGGCTGGTGCCTCTGGCATGGTGCAGAATCCGGACCACATCATTAAGGCTTATGTCGAGAAGTAAGATACTGGCTTTGTAAAAGGTTTTCTTCCCTCTTAAAGAGCGCGAGAGGCGTAGAGAGGGGGAAGAAAATCATCATCATGGCGGGTTTCTCCGCTATGTGGGGTTGACGCTCCTTAGGGGAGCGGGTAGATAGCCTCTTCAAGTGAACCGGTAGCTCAGTTGGTAGAGCATTCGACTTTTAATCGAATGGTCCTGGGTTCGAGTCCCAGCCGGTTCACCATACTCTCAAAAGAGTATGCCCAGATGGCGGAATTGGTAGACGCGCAGGCTTCAGGTGCCTGTGTCCGCAAGGACGTGGAAGTTCGAGTCTTCTTCTGGGCACCAATTCTCTCGAAGAGATGATCGCTCTTTGATGAGGTATGATTCTTAAAGTTCACACCATCACAGTTTAGAGTGCTTTATTTAAGAGGTGTTGCGAGTTTATTGCAACAAGATGTCTTACTTGGTGGTATTTTGAGCTTATAGTGCAATGCAAATCCCCTATTAAGAGGGCAATTTTCTCCGACTGTTAGGTTATCGGAGTTTTTTTGTGCTGTTTTGTCTTGTAAAAAATTTTACTTTCTCTTAGAAGGGAAACCAGGCCCGGAAAGAATTGGTTTATAAGAGTTATTAAAAATAACGATTTACTTGCCTTCCTGCATCCCGATAATATAACTCTGCGATGTGTGACAGCGAGGCATACGCCGTGCAGCGTCTAGCTTGCCACTGTTACGCACTCTAACGAGTCCTCATCCACGAATAGGGAAATTATCAGGATGAAATTGAAACAATTTGGGGCAGCTCTGCTGATTGCCAGCACGACACTGACCTCTTTCGCATCGGTTGCTATGGCTGCTGATGTGCCCTCTCCGAACCAGTATTACTGGCCGAAGGGCATGAATCTGGCCAAGCTGCGTGCCCATGATTCAGAGTCTGACCCATATGGTGCAGATTATTATACGAGCTACCACAAGAAGTTCGAGCAGCTGAATCTTCAAGAAGTCCGTAAGGATATCGAGAAGGTTATGCTGACGTCCCAGCCTTGGTGGCCGGCGGACTATGGCAATTACGGGCCGTTCTTCATCCGTATGGCATGGCATAATGCTGGTACATACCGTGCTATTGATGGTCGTGGTGGTGAGGAAGGCGCACAACAGCGTTTTGCTCAGTTGAATGACTGGCCCGATAACGCTAGCTTGGATAAAGCAAAGCGTCTGCTGTGGCCTGTTAAGAAGAAATATGGCGAGAAGCTCTCCTGGGGTGACCTTATCGTCCTGACAGGTGATGTCGCGCTGAACCAGATGGGCTTTAAGACCCTCGGCTTTGTTGGTGGTCGTCCTGATGACTGGCAGTCCGAGCTGATTTATTGGGGTCCGGGCACCACATTCTTCCCCAATAAGAGCTCCTTCCAGGTTGGGCAGAACGGTACTCTGAAGCACCCGCTGGCTGCTACGCACATGGGCCTTATCTATGTGAACCCAGAGGGGCCGAACGGCGATCCTGACCCTGTGAAGTCCGCTGCGATGATTCGTCTGGCCTTCGGTCGTATGGCGATGAATGACGAAGAGACTGTGGCTCTTATCGCTGGTGGTCATACCTTTGGTAAGGCACATGGTGCGCATCCGAACTCCTGCTTGAGCGGCCCGCCGGTTGCTAACGGTGTGGAGCATCAGGGTCTTGGTTGGGCTGACCATTGCATTAAGGGCACACAGACCGCTGATGATGCCTCCACCAGTGGTCTGGAAGGCTCTTGGTCTGCTGATCCGATCCACTTCACCACACAGTACATTGACAACCTGTTGAACAATGACTGGGTGTTGGGGACAAGCCCGACTGGTGCGCATCAGTGGCACACCAAGACGGACGACAAGATCGCTCCAGACCCGGCAAACCCGAACGATCCTTCCAAGATGCGTCCGATCATGATGTTCACAACGGACATCGCGCTGAAGACGGATCCGGTTTACCACAAGATTCTTGCCCGTTGGGCTGAGCATCCGAATGAATTCGCTGATGCTTTTGCTCGTGCATGGTTCAAGCTGGTTGTGCGTGACATGGGGCCGAAGAGCCGTTACTTCGGTAGCGAAGTTCCGAAAGAGACCTTCGTCTGGCAGGATCCCATCAACATGCCAGCTAAGCCGATCAATCAGGCTGATGTTCGTGAGCTGCGTAAGCTGATTGCGGCAACAGGTCTGTCTGACCGTGAGCTGATCAAAACAGCATGGGCAGCTGCGTCTTCTCATCGCGTGACCGATCACCGGGGTGGTGCTAACGGTGGCCGTCTGGCTCTGATGCCGCAAAATGGCTGGGCTGTGAATGATCCTGAGGAGCTGAAGGCTGTTCTGCCGAAGCTGGAACAGGTGCGTGATAAGTTTAACGCTCACAGCGTTCGCAAGGTTGCTCTGGCTGACGTCATCGTTCTCGGCGGTAGCGTTGGTATCGAGGATGCAGCTCAAAAAGCTGGCGTGAAGATTCAGGTGCCGTTCGCACCGGGTCGTGGTGATGCTACGCAAGAGCAGACAGATGTTAACTCCTTCAACCTGTTGGAGCCGACAGCTGATGCCTTCCGTAACTACTATCGTGCAGATGCCGATAACACCCCGCCGCTTAACGCAATGGTAGATAAGGCTGACACGCTGGGTCTGACCATCCCTGAGATGACAGTCCTGCTTGGTGGTCTGCGTACTCTGGACATCAACTCTGGCCATTCCGCCAATGGTGTGCTGACAAAGACCCCCGGTGTCTTGACGCAAGACTTCTTCACCAACGTGTTGACGATGGATACACGCTGGCAAAAGGTTGCTGGTCAGGAAGACCTCTATGAGGGCTTTGACCGCGCAACAGGGCAGAAACTGTGGACAGCCACGGATGTGGACTTGGTCTTCGGTGCGAACCCAGAGCTGCGCGCTGCGGCTGAGGTTTATGCTTCTGACGATGCTAAAGCGAAGTTCTATAACGACTTTGTGAAGGCATGGACAAAGGTGATGAACCTGGACCGTTTTGACCTTCAGCGTTAAGCTTTGCTCTCTCTGTCAAAGAAAGAGTAGATAAAGCATTCCGCCGGGGTCTTTCCCCGGCGGTTTGTTAAGAAGTGGAGGATAGTATGTTTAAGTTTGCAGGTGGGGCTTTGGCCCTGTTTATGGCAACAGCCCTGTCCGCCACAGCGGCGACAGTCGATGTTAAAATGCTGACCCATGGCAGCGATGGTGCTTATGCTTTCGAGCCGGGGGTTGTGCGTATTCATTCTGGTGATAGCGTGCGTTTTATCCCTACCGATAGAGGGCATAATGTGCAGTCCATCCCGGGGATGATCCCTGAGGGAGCGCAGTCCTTTAGCGTGCCCTTTAGCCAAGAGCGGACAATTAAGTTCACGACACCGGGCGTGTATGGTTATAAATGTCTACCGCATTATTCTTTTGGCATGGTTGGGCTTGTTGTGGTGGATAATGCTAATAACGAGGCCCAAGCGCGTAAAGCCCCGATGTATGGCAAGGCGAAAGACCGTTTTGAGCAGCTTTTCCAGCAAGTGGATAACGCTAGCAAGTAAGTAAAAATTGTTTATAACAATGCCGGCCTTATTCCTGATCTTTTCAGGAAAAGGCCGCTTTTTTATATACAACCTATGGAGAAAGCCATGTCGGCGAAGGTGGAATTACAGGGCGAGCAACCGGCACGTTATGACGGTGTGGCAATGCTGTTGCATTGGGTGATTGCCCTGCTAATCTTTTTTTTGATAGCCCTTGGTTTATATATGGATCATGCCTCTGTGAGTGATCCAGTTGCGTTACATCAGCTGCATAAATCGGTTGGTATTATAACGATGCTGCTAATTGCAGTGCGGATTATATGGCGGTTGACGCATAAAGCCCCACCACTTCCGCAAGGTATGTCTGGTATTCAACGTGTAATGGCGGGCAGCGTTGAGGGGATTTTATATCTTTTTCAAATTCTCCTACCTGCAACAGGTTGGTTGATGGTCTCTGCCATGGCGATGCCGCTTGTATTGTTTGGTCTTGTGGCTTGGCCATTAATTCCCCTGCCGCAGAGTGTGATGGATAGTGGCTCCCTTGCAGAGATGATGCCAGGGCTGCATCAGTGGCTTGGGTGGATATTTGCTGGGTTTATTGCATTGCATGTGCTGGCAGCGTTGTATCATCGGTTTATTAAGAAGGACCATATTGTAGAGCGTATGGTGCCGGGTCATCGTTCTGACCGCTGAATGGTTCTTGCTGGAACACCCTTACTCGATTGGGAGTGAGGGTGTTTTTCTTTGGAGAATATGGTATCACTCAGCGTGATAGGTAGGATATAAAGCAAGCTATATATCCTGCTAGTGAAAGCCCGCTGAAGGAAGAGCGCAATGGCGTCAGATCATAAAAAAACCCATATCGGCAACCATAAGCTGCATCCTGAGACGGAGATGCTGAATTACGGGTATGACCCAGCTCTTTCAGAAGGAGCGGTAAAGCCGCCGGTATTTTTAACCTCCACCTTTGTGTTCCCCACGGCGGAAGATGGGCGTGATTTTTTTGATTACGTCTCTGGTCGTAAAGAGCCACCGGAGGGCAAAGGGCAGGGGTTGGTTTATTCCCGCTTTAACCATCCCAATAGCGAGATTGTAGAGGACCGCTTGGCGGTTTATGAGGAGGCAGAGCGGGGCGTATTATTCTCCTCTGGCATGTCCGCGATTGCGACCACCTTATTGGCGTATGTGCGTCCGGGGGAGGTGATTCTCCACTCCCAGCCGCTTTATGGTGGGACGGAAACTTTATTGACCAAAACTATGGCCTCTCTAGGGATGAAGTCCGTAGGGTTAGGCAGCAATGGTGTTGATGCTGGCTTAATGCGGAAGGCGGCAGAGCAAGCCATGGCAGAGGGCCATGTAGCGATGATTCTGGTCGAGACGCCTGCGAATCCAACAAATGGTCTGGTGGATTTAAAGCTGATTCGTCACATTGCAGAAGAGATTGAGGCGAAGCAGGGAAAGCGGCCTGTCATTGCGTGTGATAATACGCTCCTCGGCCCGCTTTATCAGCATCCGTTGAAGCATGGGGCAGATTTGTCGCTCTATTCTCTGACAAAATATGTGGGTGGTCATTCCGACCTTGTGGCAGGGGCTGTGCTGGGTAGTGAGGCGATGACCCGCCCGCTGCGTCAATTACGCGGGGCGATTGGGACGCATTTGGACCCGCATAGCTGCTGGATGCTTGGCCGTTCTTTGGAGACATTGAGCTTGCGGATGGAGCGGGCCACGAAGAATGCGGAGCGTGTGGCGACATTCTTAAACCATCATCCTAAGGTGCAGAAGGTGCACTTCCCGCCTTTTTATGAGGCTTCCTCAGCTGAGGGGCAGCTTTATGCCCGCCAATGCAGCGGTGCGGGATCAACTTTCTCGTTTGATATTGAGGGCGGTGAGGCTGCGGCCTTCCGCTTCCTCAATGCGTTGAAGATTATGAAGCTGGCTGTCAGTCTTGGCGGAACAGAATCTTTAGCGAGCCATCCCGCTACCATGACCCATTCTGGCGTGCCGAAAGAGGTGCGCGAGCGCATCGGGGTGACATCGTCCACCGTGCGTCTCTCCATCGGTGTGGAGCATGTTGATGACCTGCTGGTGGATGTTGAGCAAGCTCTTAATGTTGCCTGAGAGGGTGTGGCGTTAAGGTACAGTGTAGAAAAGAAAAGCCCGTCTCCATTATGGAGACGGGCTTTTTAAATGGGAGTGGAGGCGCGTTGCTTGCTAGTGCTTTAACCAACGAGCGAGCGCATTACCGAGAATCTGCATCACACTGACCATGATGATGAGGACCACCACCACACCGAACATCACAGTGGTGTTGAAACGTTGATACCCGTAGCGAATGGCCAAGTCGCCTAGCCCACCGGCCCCAATCACACCTGCCATAGCAGAGGCCCCCACCATGGAGATGAGCGTCACCGTCACCCCGGTGACGAGGCTCGGCATGGCCTCTGCAATCAAGACCGAGCGGATGATGGTTAGACGTGTCCCGCCCATAGCGCGTACGGCGTCTATCAAGCCGGAATCAACCTCCCGCAATGCCATCTCCGCAATACGGGCGAAGTAAGGAATCCCCGCAATGGAGAGTGGGACAATGGCGGCCTCGGTCCCTAAGGAGGTCCCTGCAACAAAGCGGGTAACAGGGATGAGCAGGACGAGCAAAATGATGAAAGGGACAGCCCGTACAGCATCAACAATCATACCAATAAGACGCGCTGCAAAAGGGAGGCGATAAAGCCCGCGCGGGCCTGTAGCAATCATAAATAGAGCAAGAGGCAGCCCCAATAAGACGGAAATCGCTGTGGAGGCGAGGACCATCTCCAGCGTTTGTTCTGTGGATTGGAGAATCAGCTTAAGGATGAGAGGGGACATAGCCCAAAACCTCCATGCTTTGTGTCGCTGTTTTGAGGAAGGCCAAGGCTTGCTCTATATGTTCTCCCTCTAAGCTGAGGATTATATCGCCGCTAAGGCGTTGGCTAATGGTCGTAACCCCACCTTGGAGTAAGGTCGCTTTAACGGCATAGTGTGCGTAAAGCATACTAAAGAGCGGGGTTGTAGCACTATCCCCACTCAGAACCAGCCGGATGATGGTTTTATGTGGCTCAGTTAGGGGGCTGGGGCTGAGGTTCTCAGCAATGAAGGCCGGGAGAGAAGGGCGAATATCGGCTAGCAATTTATGTAAGGTTTGGTTCTCCTGCCCATCGCGTAGGATGTCGAGCAAGGAGCCATCTTCCACGAGGCGGCCATGGTCAAGAACGAGAATCCGCTGGGCAAAGCGGCGGACAACCTCCATCTCATGTGTGATGAGGATAATCGTCAGGCCAAGTGTGCGGTTAATGTCGGCCAAGAGGGCCAATATGGAGTTTGTGGATTCAGGGTCTAGGGCGGAGGTCGCCTCATCACAAAGGAGCAATGTTGGCTCTGCGGCGAGGGCACGCGCAATGCCGACACGCTGCTTTTGCCCGCCAGAAAGTTGGGAGGGGTATTTATCCTCAAAGCCTTCCAACCCGACAAGGGCCAATAATTCGGCGATGCGTTTGGCATGGTCCTTACGGGGGCGGCCCGCGATTTGGAGGGGGAGGGCAATATTACCCGCCACCGTGCGCGAGGTAAGCAAATTAAAATGCTGAAAGACCAAGCCAATCTTGCGCCGCGCGCGGACAAGTTGCCGCTCGGTTTGGGTGGTGAGGTCCACCCCATCGAGCAAGATATGGCCTTGCTGTGGTCGCTCTAACGCGCAGAGGCAGCGCAAAAGGGTGGATTTCCCCGCCCCGGAGCGACCAATCAGCCCAACAACCTCTCCTTGCTTGATAGAGAAGGAAATATCATGCAGGGCGGTATGGTGGCCAAAAGCATGGGTTACATGCTGGATGTCAAGGATAGGCCTCATGACCACGCAGGAGTGACCGTACCGTGATAGAGGTCCAAAATCACCTGACGGACATTAGGTTGATGATAGCTCTCCACCAAGGGCTTAACCCATGGTGCATTAGCGTCATTCCCATTCACAGAGATGAAATTGACATAAGGGTTGTTGGCCAAGCCTTCTACCCCAATGCGCTCTGTCTGCGGGATGCCAGCCTTACGCGCCCAGTCCATATTCACAACCGCGGCGTCTAAATCCGGCAGGGAGCGGCCAACAACACCAGCATCAAGTTCCTCAATAGAGAGGTCACGCGGGTTTTCGGCAATATCTAGCACAGTGGGGAAGAGCCCCGTATTGCTGGGAAGCTTAATGAGGCCAAGTGTCTCTAACACATGCAGGGCACGGCCCTCATTGCTGGGGTCATTAGGGATGCCAATGCGGGCCCCCTTAGGGATGTCCGCAGGGCTGTGCCATTTATGGGAGTACAGGCCAATCGGCTGGAAGTAAGTATCCCCTACAGGGACGATGTCATACCCATGGGCCTTCTTTTGCGCATCAAGGAACGGCTTGTGCTGGAAGGCATTTGCATCCACCTCATGCTCGGAGAGGGCCTCATTAGGGGTGTTATAATCGGAGAAGGTGATGATTTTAAGGCTCAAGCCACGCTGTGCCGCATTTTGGCTCACAACGCGCCAAATATCTTCATCCTCACCGGACATGATACCGATTTTGAGCGTGCGCTCCTCCGCATGAGCTGCGGCAGAACCGAGAAGGCCAAGAGTCGCAGCCCCCGCTAGCCCTGTTGAAAGGCTAAGAAAACGACGCCGGGGGAGAGAAAAGGACCGGGACATGGGCATACCTTTCAACATTTAGGAGTGGATGGGTACTGTATTACAGACGTTTCCACCACAAGGAAAGAGGGACACGCACACCAATCATAGCGCGTGTGAGATGAGTTTTTAGCTGGTCGCTTTATTCTGTCAAGATAAAGATATGACCATATGAGCAGTTAATGATAAAGGAATATAAAGCTTCATGAATATCCTCCTTTGAGGGAAGGGTGCGTCTTATGGCGTTAAGAGATGGAGACCCGTCATGGGGCCTTGTTGGGTGAGGAGGCGTGCCTTTGCTGTGGTGAGGTTAATCTCGTAAAGCGCACCCTCTAAATTACTGACAAAAGCGCATCCTTTGGCTTCATCAATAGCGAGGCCGATGGCGTCTCCTAGGTCTCGGGCGATGATGCGATGGTCGTGTAGGCCCTGCTTATCTACATGGGCAACATTCAAGCTGCTGCCATTCGGGGGGCCGCCTCGGTCTGTCCACCATAAGATGCGGCCATCGGAGGAGAGATGCAGGTCAATAGGTTCAGGCAGATGCGAAAGGAGGCAGTCTATATCTGTACGATGAGCGGGGTCCATGCCCTCTGGCTGCTCTAATGCCATACGGAAGATGCCGCCCGTGCCTCCTTTTGGGGGGCCTTTTTGGGTCCAATAGAGGTAATTATGATGTGTATCGAGGGCGATCCCAACGCAATGGAGGGTGCAATCTGTCATATCTGTGGGGAAGGTACCTCTTTGGAGGAGAACCTCCAAATTGCTACCATCGCGGCGGCAGCGCATGATGCGCATCCCCTCTCGGTCGCACCAATAAAGATGCTCACAATGCGGGGCGGAGGTAAGCTGCTTGGGTGTTACGACAAGGCCGTGGCCTATGAGGGTTTTATGGTCACGTCCATCTAACCGGGCGGTGTTTATTGTGCCATCAGCGGCGGCGTAATCCTTGCCCATATTGGTCCAATAAAGGCGGCCTTCGGCTTTATCAATCCAGAGGCCATCAGGTGTGCCCCAACCGAGGTCAATATGGGAGAGCACCTGCCCTTCTTTGGGGGAGAGGATCGTTATGCGTGGGGGTTCGGTTTCTAACGTGTAGAGAAGGGGCTGATGGGTCATGATGTTTCTTTACCATAGCTATAGAAGCCGCGGCCTGTTTTGATACCGAGCCGGTTTTCGGCAATCATTTCGCGGAGAAGCTGGCGTGGGGCCTCTGGCAGATGAGGGAATACCGCTGCGTAATGTTCCTCAATTTGTAAAACGATGTCCAACCCCACTTGGTCCATAAGCTGGAAGGGGCCTTGGGCGGTTCCTATAGTTTCGCGGTAAATGCGGTCGATCGTTTCAGGCTCGGTAATGCCTTCAGCCGCAACGCAGAGAGCTTCGCGTTTGATGGCCGCCCAAATACGATTTTGGATAAACCCCATGCTCTCTTTCTTTAGGAGATAAGGTGAGAGGCCAAGCTGGGTGAAGTAAGCCGCTAGCCCTTCCATAAGGCTAGGCTCTGTGGCCCCGCAGGACATAATCTCCACCGCGCGCTTATCCGGTGGCATCATAAAATGCGTGTTAAAGACGCGGTGCGTATCCTTCACATGGCCAATAATGTGACGAGAGGGGAAGGAGGATGAGGTCGTTGTAAGGAGGGCATCTTTGGGGGCGTATTGCTCTAATTGGCCAAAAATATCTATTTTAAGGTCCAATTTTTCCGGCAGGGCCTCAATCACAAGCCATGCGTCTTTTAAGGCATCGTCCAGAGCGGTGGTGATATGTACAGGCCCGGCTTTCCCCCCTTTTACGGTAGGGATGACCTGTGGAAGTGTGTGTTGAATATAAGCAAGTCCGCGTTGGGTGGCTTCCACGCTGCGGTCAAAAAGGCGTACTTCTCCCCCTTGTGTGGCGAGCATAAGGGCGATGCGCGTGCCCATCGTCCCTGCCCCAATAACAACGGCTGGCCTGTTACGGGCTTTTGTTAAGAGTGTATCGAGCATGACGGCCCCTTTATTGCGCTAGTGTTTTTAGCTCTGGGGCTGTTTTGGCGGCTGTGAACTCAATAAACCGATATTGCCCTACGCCAGAGGTCACAAAAGGGTCCTCCGCTAAGAGGGATTCAATCTCATCTAGGCTAATGCCATCGCGAATGATGAGGATGCCACCATCCTTGCTGGTTTTAGGCCCAGAGGCCAGTAATAAGCGGCGGTCATATAATGTATCAAGGAAGGCGCGATGAGCAGGGCGTTGGGCTTGTATGTCTTCAGGTGAGGCGAGGTAGGAAACTTCAGCGATGATCATAGAAGAGGTCCTTTGGTGAGTATATGGAGGCGATTTAATCTAGCAGCCTCATAGAGAAGGAGAATAACACTTTCATAATATTGGTATTTTTTTTAAGGATGATAAGGTGTTCTTCCAAAAAGGGAGGAATGCTGTTTTTGCTACTGCCCTTTATGATAGGGAGGACTAATTATGATTCGTACATTGATAGCCTTTTTCATCCCCTGGCTGACCTTCTTTACCATTGGTCGCCCTTTTGCTGGGATTATTTGCCTTATCCTGCAAATCACCATTTTGGGCTGGATTCCGGCGGCCATTTGGGCGGTGTTGGCTTTGCAGAAATATGATGAGACAAATCGCTAAGACGCGGTAACGTCCGTTAAAAAGAAAGCCCCCTGATTGTAAGGTCAGGGGGCTTTTTTATGGGCTAGTGTTGTGGGGGTTGGGGGGTCTCCCCAGAAGGGGCAGCATTGGTGATAAATCTCTCCAACGCAGCACCTTGAATATCCACGACCTCGCGGGGATATTGGATGCCATGCTCCTCAAAGCGTTTCTTCATACGGCGGTTAAACTCCCATTCCACTGTCCAACGGCCTGCATTGGTGGTGGGATAAACCCCCTTAACCGAGACAGAGGATGTGCCGATGGCCGAGACGCCCCAGAGGTCGAAATCAGCGAGGATGAGGTCTTTATAAGGGGCCTCATGACGCATCTCCTTCCCAATTTCGACCAGAATAGCCGCTACTTGGTCCGTATCGCTTTCAATATCCACAGTTGCGAGAATCATAGCGCGGGAGAAGTCGCGGTTATAGTTGGTCACTTGGCTGAGTGAGCTAAAGGAGAAGATATTGATGGACCCATCATTTGCTCGTACATGCACCGAGCGCAGGGAGAGACGCTCAATCACCCCATATGTCCCATTAAGTGTGACAGCATCACCAACGGTAAGGGCATTCTCTAAAAGCAAGAAGATCCCGCTAATGAAGTCTTGGACGAGCTTTTGAGAGCCAAAACCCAAGGCCACACCGAAGATAGACGCACTGGCAATTAATGGCCCGGTATCAATGCCTAATTGGGAGAGAACCGTCAGCCCAATAATAACAGCCAAGATGAGGAGAAAGAGGATGCGGAACATCGGCGTTAATGTTTGCAGCCGTGCTACGCGGATTTTGGTATCGCGGCCCTCTTGTGCATCAAGGCGGCGGATATGATGCTCAATCGTCACATTGGCTACTTCCCAAGCAACCACACCGACAATCAGGGCCACGAGAATGGTGAGAGCAGCTTGGAAGATGCGCGGGCCAAGAGTGTTCTGCCCCATGAGCAGATAAACAGGGGCCCCCCATGCAATTGCAAGGGCCAAGATGGTGATAACGGCCATAATGATGCGAATAATCGCTGTAGCGGCCGGATAATAACGGCGGATGCGCGTTAGGGTTTCCCCATTAAGGTTCCAGTCATTCAAAGCGCGCATGAAGCGTTCTAATCCACCATAGATGAGGATGCTTACAACGCGGACAATGACTAGCGCGACAATAGTCCGCACGAATAATTGCAGGATGATCTGATAGCCCCCAGCAATATCGGCAGCCCAAACGAGCCATAGCGCACCGTCAAAGAAGAGCGCGACAATCCACCATCCCTTAGCAATGACAGACATGAGGGACTGTAAATGGCGGTTATTGGCTCCCACAAGTTGGCAAGCACGGCGCACAATTCCGCGTGAGCGGATAATCATGACCGCTAAGAGGAAATGGACGACCAGCATAAGCAGCTTTTGCAATCCGTGGAGAACAGGGCTAGGAACGCTCATTGTCGCGATGACATCTAATGCCGCAAACCCCCACGCAATGATGTAACCAATATGGCGGAGATAGCGGAAGATGAAGTTTGCTGTCCTATCATGCAGGATGCTGAGCCGCAGCCATGGGGCTTCTGGCGCAAGGAAAATGCGTAGGAGAATCACCCATAGGCCCAACCCAATGCCAACTAACCATGTAATGCTCCAAAGAGCATGGTCGCTTTGGGGGGTAGGGGCAGGGTCTAGGACCCCCATCAACAAAGTGACGAGAGGGAACATGACAATCGCGAGGAGCTCTAGCCCTGCCCATGCCAGCGCGTAAGGAGCGCGGCGTAGGCATAGCATAAGCTGTGTTAAGGCCCCTTGATGGCGCAGGCTTTCCTCTAAAGTGGCTTGTACGGATTCAGCATCATCATGAGATGATGTTGTTTTTGCGGAGGTAGCCTCATCTGTGGCGTGTTGAGCAAGGCCTTCAGCGTCAGCATTTGCTTTGCGGAGCTTACGGGCAGCGTTTTGGAAAACCTTTTTATTATGCTCCTTAGCCATACGGTTAATGCGCCGGCGAAGGGGACGTAGAACAAGGCGCACGCTGTAAAGCAGCACAAAGCTTACGGCCAGCATGATGAGAACACGCAGGGCAATATGTGCAATTGTTTTTTGTAAGGCAGCATCATGCAGAACGGCCCCTAGCCAAGGGCCAATCGCGCCAAAATCAATAATATTTTGATGCAGCACATGGAGTTGCTGGAGGGCACGCTCCCCAAACTCTGTGAGATTATCCCGTGCCATAGTGAGCAGGGAGGTATGTTTTGTATTTTGCTGCGCTTTAACGAGGTTTTGCAGGGTCGTTAAAAATTGCTGCCGTTGAGAGTCATTGCTTAGGACAGAAATGAGCTGCCGGGCTTGTGCATCACTTAGCCCAGTGTTGCTAGGGGCATCGGCAGCACAAGCAGGGCGAACAAACGCAAAGGCCGCAAAGCATGCTAGCAAAAGCGTTGATATAATAGCGCGGAAGCCTTTTTGCCTCATCGCAACGGGCTGTAGAGGTTTAAGCATTCAGAGGGGCCTCACAAAAGGAGAACAAGATAGAGCGAATGAATCGCTCTTTTCTCAAAAGATTCACATAGTTTTAAGGGTGAGTTTTATGAAGATGATGTCATTTTCCAGCAGAGGCGGCATGAGAGGTAAGCTGGACGGCCCATAACTGCGCAAGATTATCGGCCGCACCGTCACTATCTACGCTGTTAAAGAGGGCAATAGCCTCGGTACGTTTGCCGCCATCCAGCAGGGCCATACCGAGGGTCAGACGGGCAAGGTCTGGTTGATGCGGGTGTTTTGCGAGGCCTTGCTGCATCAGGGCGATGCCTTGGTCCACCTGCCCATTGAGGACAAGATTATAACCTGCTGTGAGAGATAGCCCTGCATCTGGTGAGGTTTTGGCGTGTTCAACAGCAGAGGGAAGAGCCGCGCGTGTCTCGTTCGCGCGTTGGGCTACGAAGGCGCGGAAATGCGCTTGGGCTGCTGCTTGTGGCCCCGTACCGAGGAGATGACGGTTATAGCCTTCATCCAGTAAATTAAGCGCAAGCTGTGGTAGCCCCATTTGGACGGCACGCTCGGCCATATCTTGGAACTCCGCCGGGTTTGTAAGCAGCCCGGTTGCGAGGCGTAAGCGTTGGAGGTTAAAGACCATACGTGGGGTCAAGGTGCTGTCCGTCGTGAGGTCATGAATCAGCATCTGCCAATATTGTGGCCGTGCATAATATTTCACCAGCTTGACATAAATGCCCGTCTTATTGGTGATGTCATGCAGCTTATCATAAGCAGTCGCCAGCATTTGGAGCTGATTTTCCGCGGGAATGAGCTTGGCTTTTTGGTCTGCGGCGAGGATGGCTTTCCCAACCCCTGTTAGGCCCTTCCAATCTTGTTGGAGGTAATAACATTGCAGCAAGAGAGTTTGCATCGCAGGGTTAGGGCCAGCCTCACGCAGGTAGCGGCTGGCGGCACGGGCTGCGCTAGGGTAGTCATGCGCCCCATAAGCAAGGCTGGCTTGGGCCATGAGCATTTGATGGCGTGTTGCAGGGGCTGTGCGCTCATTAGTGATGAGCACATCATACGCTTTTAAGGCCGTTGGGACATCACCCGCTTGGCTTGCTGCGGCGGCACGCATTTGGGCGATGACGTAGCTCTCATAAGCGGTTTTTGTCGGGACAGCATCCGCGCGTTTGATGAACTCTAACGCCTGGGCAGGGTGGTGAGCATCCAGAGCAGCTTGCGCTTGTTGGAGTGGCTTGCCAACCTCTTGCCCTAGCTCATCCTCTGCATAAGCGGTGCTGAAGGCGAAGGGGGTAAGAGGGGTGTGCGTTAGCCCTGCAACCCCGGTGGCAGAAAGACCAATTAGGGCTGTTAAAAGCCACGGGCGCGGCTGTTTGAGAGATGGGAACATCATGATTATTGGCCCTCCATCATTTGCTCTAACCCTACAATGCCGAGTTTGGTCACACCAAGGCGCTGGGCATCGGCAAGGACATGAGCCACGGTTTTATAATTCGCAAGGCGGTCGGGCCGGATATGGATTTCAGGCTGGTCCCCCGTTGTGGGATGTACGGCCTCGTTAATATGCGCTTGGAGAGCATCCTCAGAGGGGATGGGCATGTCATTCCAGCTCAGTGAATTGTCGTAATTAATGCTAATCGTAACAATTTGTGGCTGTATCGCCGAGGGAGGCGGGTTGCCTTGGGGGAGGTCAATCGCCACGGAATGAGTCTGGAGGGGGATGGTGATGATGAGCATGATGAGCAACACCAACATGACGTCAATCAACGGGGTGGTGTTGATATCGACAATGGCTTCATCTTCATGAGTGCTGCTAGAGCCAATACCCATAGCCATGATGGACCTCCCAAAATGTTCGTCCGGTTTGGCCCCCAAAGAGGGGGCAGAAAATGGGGCCTCTGTTACAGATTAGGTAAATAGAGGGGGTTAGTCGTGTGGTTGCTCGGTGATGAAGTCCACATGTTGGATGCCAGCCTCTTGGCACGCCGCTACAATCCGACCGATGGGCATATATTGGACAGACCCATCGCCACGGATTTGGATTTGCGGTTGAGGCTGCTGGCGTGCTGCCTCCATAAGGCGGTTGAGGAGGTCCTTATGCCCGGTGAGGGGGGTGGTGTTCCAGTAGCTTTGCCCATCAGCGGTGACAGCCAACACAATATTGCCCGGTTTGGTCTTGGTTGGCTGGTTGCGGTCCACCGGTAGCTGAACCTTAACCGTATGGGTCGCTACCGGGATGGTGATGAGGAAGATGATAAGCAGCACCAGCATGACATCAACAAGCGGCGTGGTGTTGATAGCCGACACCACCTCGCCGTCATCATCTCCACCGTTACCGATGTTCATAGCCATGATGATTAGACTCGCGTGCTGGTGGTTGTCGTGGTGGGGCTGTCATCCTTCACGGCTTCGCTCAGGCCATCTTCATGCCGATAGCCGCCGAGCAGAACGGAGTGAAGGTCAGAGCCGAAATTACGGACGCGATCCATCGCTCCTTTATTACGGCGCACCAAAAGGTTGTACCCCAACACAGCCGGGACAGCGGTAGCAAGGCCGATAGCCGTCATGATGAGGGATTCACCAACAGGGCCAGCGACTTTATCAATGGAGGCTTGCCCTGCAATGCCGATAGCTGTCAGAGCATGGTAAATACCCCAAACCGTACCAAAAAGCCCGATAAAGGGCGATGTGGAGCCAACCGTACCGAGGAAGGCGAGACCCGCTTGCAAACGTGTATTGATGGTCTCTAACGCGCGCTGGATGGACATGGCTGTCCAAGATTGCAGGTCGATTGAATCCCGCATGGAGCCTTCATGATGCTGCGCGGCGATGATGCCTGTCTCCGCAATATAGCGGAAGGGCGAGGTGGGCTTGAGGGTTTTCGCCCCTTCTTGAATGGTCTTTTGTGTCCAGAAGGTCCGGTCTGCCGCTTTGGAGGCACTAAAGAGACGGGATTGCTCAATGAACTTGCTGACCATGATAATCCATGTCCCTAAGGACATCAGAGCCATAATCAGCAGGACGCCACGGGCGATGATGTCCCCATTCTTCCACAAGGCTTTCAGCCCATAGGGATTGTCTTTTGAGGCATCATCAGCGGGTTTGTCGCTGACGGGGGTTGCTGTGACAGGGGCATTGCCCTCGGTCCCAGCGGGAGGCTGTGCGTCACTAGTCGCCCCTGCTGGCGGTTGAGCCGGAGCAGTTGTTGTAACGGGGGCTTGTGCGGGAGCTGTTGCCCCAGCGGGGGGCTGGGCTGGTGCGCTCGCCCCCGCGGGCGGTACAGCAGGGCTTGCCTCTTGAGCCAACGCCGCAGAGGAAAGCGGCATAGCTGCAAGGATTAAGGCCAAAGCCGTACCGTAGAATGGACGCGCTTTAGAGGCGGTATGTGTCAGGGGAAGGCGGAGCATTCTGGTCATGAATCTCATATCCTTGTCTATCAACGCAAGGTGCGTTTTCTTAACGGACCCTGTGGTCAGGGCAAATAAGCGGGTGATGGATGAGGCGATACTCATTCATCATCACCGAGGGTGAAGTCCACATGCAGGACGTGGTTATGTTCAACAATGGGTTGTCCGCCAGCCACAGCGGGTTGGTAGCGTACGGGGGAGCGTTCTAGGAAGTTGAGTGCGCTTTCGGCAAAATCATGCCCTCCTTTTACACTGAGCAACTTACAATTAGCGGGCTTGCCATTGGTGAGAATATCGCATGAAGCCGTCACAGAGCCCTCCCGGCTCTCCTCTTGGGCTTCTTCAGGATATTCTGGCCGCACATTATTAATCGGCACAGCCCCAGCAGCATGGTCGCTATCGGAGGTGCTATCACCACTGCCACTACTGCTGCTGGACGCTGCCGAGGCTGATGTGGCAGCAGGCGCAACAGATGTAGGAGCCACTTTAGGTTGAGGCACTTTTTGCGCGCTATGATGGATAGGCGGCTTAGGCGGCGGTGGCAGCTTAATGCGCGGGGGAGGGATATAAGGTGGTGGTGGCTGCACCATGACCGGATGAGGCGGCGGTGGCGGTGGTGGGGGAGGTGGTGCCTCTGCAATGATGACCGTTTGAATCGGCGGGTGTGCAGGCTCGGTCTTCTCTGCCTTATTGAGCGTGAGGGCATAGACCACCAGCCCAATGGCAAGAAAAGCCACAACAGCGGCAACGATATAGTCAATCGGCCTACGTTGTAAGGCAGCGTAGCTTTTCATAGCAAAACTCTTTGCCCCTTTGTTATCTCAGCTCATACACCATGCCTACACGGGACCAGTCCCGTCTAGTTTCTGGTGTCAAGATGGCCTAAGCGGGGGCCTCTATGCAAGATATTATATGCGACTCTTTCGCATAAGAGAGTGTGTATAACTAAAGAGAAAATTGTGTATAACTTATGAGATGGTTAATAAATGGCTATTTTTGAGGGTTTTTTGGTCTCTAAAATCACGTTTTTGAGATTGCTCTCTGTGTATAAGTTACACCAGAGCTGCCTATAAAAATGACAAGTTTTGCTCTTGATGGGGGAGGATCACCCCTTTGGTCGTGGTGGGATGCCTTCTTGAGTGAAGGGCATCCCATTTAGGCGCGTACGCCGTTATTGTGCGGTTGCACTGGCTTCGGAGCGTGTTGCGCTTACACGTTGGGCGAGTGACGCGGCCATGAACTCATCTAAATCACCATCAAGAACGGCATCGGGGTTGCCTTTCTCTATGTTCGTCCGCAAGTCCTTGACCAGCTGATAAGGTGCGAGAACGTAGGAGCGAATTTGGTGTCCCCAACCAATATCCGTCTTAGCTGCTTCAGCGGCGGAGGCTTCAGCCTCCCGCTTTTGCAGCTCAGTTTCGTAAAGGCGGGCACGCAGCATCTCCATCGCAGTGGCACGGTTGCGGTGCTGGGAGCGGTCTGTCTGGCAGGCCACAACAATGCCGGTGGGGATGTGCGTAATACGGATAGCCGAATCCGTTTTATTCACATGCTGTCCCCCCGCACCAGAAGCGCGGAATGTATCGACTCGGAGGTCAGAATCGAGGATTTCAATCTCAATCGAATCATCCACAACGGGGGAGATATAGATGGAGGCGAAGGAGGTCTGACGGCGTGCAGCAGCGTCAAAGGGGGAGATGCGGACAAGCCGATGTACCCCGGCTTCGGTTTTCAGCCAGCCATACGCATTGGGGCCGCTTACGAGAATCGTAGCCGATTTTAGCCCCGCTTGCTCGCCTGCGCTGCTTTCCATCAGCGTGACTTTATAGCCATGTTGCTCGGCCCAACGTGTGTACATGCGCAGCAGCATCTCGGCCCAGTCTTGCGCCTCGGTCCCTCCCGCGCCGGAATTGACCTCAAGGTAGCAGTCATTCCCATCGGCCTCACCAGAGAGAAGGCTCTCCGTCTCACGCTGTTGGGCTTGGGCGGCTAAGGCACGCAGAGTGGTCAGGCCATCTTGGATGACAGCCTCGTCATTCTCCATCTCGGCAAGTTCGACAAGGTCGAGCGTGTCTTGCACTTCAGTCTCTAAGGCCTCGACCCCTTCAATCTGATTAGCGAGCATGGTGCGCTCGCGCATCATTTTTTGGGCAGCGTCTGGATTATTCCAAAGCTCTGGGTCCTCAGCGAGGTGGTTTAGCTCAGCAAGGCGTGTTTTGGCGGCATCCCAGTCAAAGATGCCTCCTCAGCAGTGCAACAGACTGCTTGATTTGCTCGGAGAGGGCTTCGGTCTCAGCCGACATGAGGCGTTCTCCTTATTCCTATGGTTAGTGATGCTGCCTTAGTATAGCCCCCCAACGCCAATGTCACCTCCCCCTGTGGTGTTTGGTGTCGTGTTGGGAGTGCTGGGGGCTGGCGTAGCCGCCATGGGTGTAGGGGGGGGAAGGGGGGCATCACTATTGGCAGGGTTAGCAGAACCGGATGTGTTGTTGGGGGTGCTGCTGGGCATATCGGTCTCAGAATCAGGAATCATATCCGCACCCGTATCGGCCGCAGTAAGGGTTTGTGTCCCATCGCCAAAGCCATGCAGTGGGACGGATGCTCCTGGAATCTGGTCCTGTTTAAACGCATCAATCGCCCGGATGCGCCCTGTGTCATATTCTGCCAAGGTCATGCCCTCTGGGGTGGGGAAGTCCAGTTTGGGACGGGTGGCAAAAACGGCTTTCATGATGCCATTCCAGATAGGGCCGGAGAGATGGCCGCCTGTCTCGTTCTTACCGAGGCTGTGGGGGTTATCATAACCAATCCACACCACAGTGACGACATCGGGCGAGAAGCCTGCAAACCATGCGTCATGATAATCTTGGCTTGTCCCGGTTTTCCCGGCGATGGGGCGGTCAATCCCCACACCTGCGCGCACACCAGTCCCACGGGCAATGACATCGCGCATCATGGTGGTGATTTGATAAGCACTTTGCGGGGAGGCGAGGACGGGCCGGTCATCATGGATGACAGGCAGGCCATTCTCCGTTGTGACGGTACGGTGATTAGCCTGATTTCGCCAAATAATTGTCCCATCTGGGTTTTGGATATAGTCGATGAGGCTAGGGGTGATGCTATGGCCACCATTGGCGATAGCAGCATAGGCCCCAGCTTCTTTAAGGACGGTTGTCTCCACCGCACCGAGGGCAGCGGGCAGGTAAGGCGGCATATTGTTCACCATGCCAGAGCGTACCGCTATATCGCTAACAGCCTTCATCCCTAGATGCGCGGCAACGCGAATCGTGACGAGGTTACGGCTCTCCCGCAGGGCATCATGCAACGTGGTGGGGCCCCAATTATCATGCTCGTAATTTTGCGGCTTCCAATCCCCAAAGCTGATGGGGGAATCATCAAATGTTTCAGAGGGGGAAATATCCCGCTCCATCGCAGCAAGATAGACGAGCGGCTTAAAGGAGGACCCCGGTTGACGTTGGGCCTGTGTGGCACGGTTAAATTGGCTTTGCTGGAAGGACCAGCCCCCCACAAGGGCCAGCACACGGCCTGTATGGGCATCCAGCGTGACGGTAGCCCCTTCCACTTGGGGGATTTGCTCTAGTGCTGCGGAGCCATCGCTTTGCGGTTCAATCATCACGATTTGACCGGGGAGAAGTGGATGAGTGCGCCGGCTCCAGCTCTCATCAGCTTTGCGGAGTGTGGCGGTGTGGGCTGTATGGCCACTCACCCACCCAACATGCACTACTGGGGCTGGGGAGAGTATAACGGCTAACCGCCATGAGGAGAGCATCCCTGCGGGAGGCTTCTGGCTGGGGAGGTCATCTTGCCATGTTGTCAGGCTGGTTAGGTGCCCTACAGGGCCGTGCCAGCCCTCATGCGTGCGTGCATAATTGATGAGCCCTTCCCGTAATAAATGAGTGCTGACTTGCTGGAGGTGAGCATCCAAACTGGTATGGACATCCAACCCGCCCTCGGTGGTTTGTTCCTCACTATAGAGGGTGGTGAGCTGGCGGCGGACTTCTGCGGCGAACCATTCGGAATCCTGCAAGGGGCCGAAGCGCGTATAGCCTTGGGGGATGAGCGGGTCTTGCTTAGCTTGCTGGGCATCCTCTGGGGTGATGGCGCGTGTCTCGCTCATCCGGTCCAGCACCCAGTTGCGCCGCCACATCGCCGCTTTAGGGTGGAGGAAGGGATTATAATTGCTAGGGGATTTAGGCATGCTGGCCAGCATCGCAGCCTCGGCATTGCTAAGTTGGTCGAGCGTTTTGTTAAAATAAGTCTGAGCGGCGGCTTCTACACCATAAGCCCCATTACCCAGATAAATCCCGTTAAGATAGATTTCTAAAATACGGTCTTTGGAGAGGGTGCGCTCAATACGCATCGCAAGCAGAGCTTCGCGTATTTTGCGGTCGATGGTCAGGCTGTTATTATTAAGCAGCATGACCTTAGCGACCTGTTGGGTAATGGTGGAGGCCCCGAGGGGACGTTTACCCTGATGGGTGAGGATGCTGATAATATCCGTCACCCCAGCACGCAGCATCGCTAAAGGGTCCACCCCGCCATGGGAATAGAAATTTTGGTCCTCCGCAGCGAGGAAGGCGTTACGCACACGTGGGGGGATGGCCCGGATGGGCACATAAATACGCCGCTCGTGCGAGAGTTCGGCCATGAGTTGGTCATCAGCGGTGTATAGCCGGCTTACAACGGGGGGTTGGTAATGTTGCAAGCTCTCTACGCTGGGGAGATTAGCACTAAGATGGGCATATAAGCCCCAACCCACCAGCACAAGGGTGGCAAGGCCAAGCGTGCAAAGGCTAAGCGCAGCCCCTAGTAAGAACCGCCAACGGCGGAAACGGGGCTTCTGAAAAGGCGGTGGCGGGCTGTCTGGCAGCATAGAAGAACGCGTCATGCTGCCCTCTATAACATGGTCAATAAAAAAACGGGAGGCAGCCTCATAGGTTCTGTTTTATGGTACGGTGCTGGACGCCCATAGGATAAGCCTTATTGTGGGGCTTGTTTTAAAAAGAGTTAAGGATTTAGTTCATGGTTACACGTCCCTCCGGTCGCGCTGCCGATGCCCTCCGTTCTGTTACAATCGAGACAGGCTTTGCCACTCATGCGGAAGGCTCTGCGCTGATTCGCGTAGGGGGGACGGAAGTGCTCTGCACGGCCTCGGTCGAGACACGGGTGCCACCTTTCCTGCGAGGGCAGGGCCAAGGGTGGGTAACGGCGGAATATGGCATGTTACCGCGCGCGACTCATACGCGTGGCTCCCGCGAGGCAGCACGGGGTAAGCAATCAGGCCGCACGCAGGAGATTCAGCGGCTCATTGGGCGGTCCCTTCGGGCTTGCGTGGACCTTAAAGCCCTTGGCGAATGTATGATTACGCTAGATTGTGACGTGCTGAATGCCGATGGCGGGACGCGTTGTGCCTCCATTACCGGGGCATGGGTTGCCCTGGCGCATGCGTTGGAGGGGATGGGCAAAAGCAAAGCTCTGACCGCACAAGTCGCAGCTGTATCGTGTGGTTTGACAGAGGCCGGGGCTGTGTTGGACCTTGATTATCAAGAAGATAGCAGCGCGCAGGCCGATACCAATTTTGTCCTCACAGCCGATGGCGGGATTGTGGAGATTCAAGGCACAGCGGAGGATCGCCCCTTCCGCCCGGAGGAGTTCCAACAGCTTTTTGACCTTGCACAGAAAGGCACACAGACCCTCTTTGCCGTGCAGAAAGAAGCTCTCACTCGTAAAAAGGGAGGCTAAGCTTTATGCCGCATTATGAAGATAAAATGCGCCGCCTAGCGCGGGGGAGTGAGCTTGTCCTCGCTAGCCATAATCAAGGTAAATTACGAGAGTTCTCCCTCTTATTGGCGGAGAGCGGCATTACAGTCCGCTCCGCAGCGGCATTAAATTTGCCAGAGCCAGAGGAAACCGCAGCGGATTTTGCCGGGAATGCGCTGATTAAGGCCGCGGCCGCAGCAAAAGCAACCGGCCTGCCTGCTTTGGCAGATGATTCCGGTTTTTGCGTTGCAGCCCTTAACGGCAAGCCGGGTGTGTATTCCGCCCGCTGGGCTGGTCCGCAGCGTGATATGACCCTCGCGATGAACCGCGTATATGAGGCGATGCAGGCCAGTGGCTCTGCTGATAAAGGGGCCTCTTTTGTTGTGGTCTTATGTGTGGCGTGGCCTGATGGGGCGTATCGTATGGTAGAGGCGGCATGTCATGGCCATGTCGCATGGCCCCCGCGTGGGACGCATGGCCATGGTTATGACCCTATCTTTATCCCTGAAGGGGAGAGCCGCCGTTTTGCCGAAATGACCGAGGAGGAGAAAAACCGTTTCAGCCATCGTGGACAGGCCATGGCCCGCTTTTTGCAAGATTGTGTGGCGTAGAATCGGAAAAATAATCGTGGAATTATAATTTCACGACTTCACAAAGGGGATAAAAACATATGTAATATATTGCACTATTACATATCGTATAAATGGATGTCCCATGCCCTCCGTCTCGTCATCACGCCATGCTCGTGCGTATATCATCGGTGATGTGCCAAAATGGGATGGCCCTGTATGGGCATCTATTGTGATGGTGGCATCGGCGTGCTTTGGCGGGGTAGGGCCGTTACAGGCAGAGGATAAGCCCCCGCCAGCGGTGGAGGTCATGCCGGGGGCGGGGGTGATTGGCCAACCACGTCGTGTCACGCCGGAGCAGAATCGTTCTAAAAAGCGGCATCAGGGCGATTGGGGGGCTTTTAATTGGGGGAATGGGGAGTTCGCAGGTTTTGGCCCGGTGGGGGTTTATGGTGTGGCCCCATGGGCTGAGGATTGGAGCAGCAAAAAAGACCTGAAGAATTACACGGATTTTCTGGACCCTCTAAAAGCGATTCGTTTGAATGAATCAGGCAGTATTTGGCTGACCCTCTCCGGGGAATCACGGATTCGGAACTGGTATGAATCCAGCCCGATGCTTGGCACAGTAGGTAAGCGTCATTCTGGCCGGTTTACAGTGCGTAATTTGTTGGGGGCAGAGCTGCATCTCGGCACGCATTGGCAGATATTCGGGCAGCTTAATAATGGCGAGGCCGCAGGGTGGAATTATTACGGCTATAACGCGACATGGCGGCGTAGGCTTGGCTTGCAGCAGCTTTTTGTTCGTTACGAGCAGAAGCTTCTAGGTGCAAAAACGGGCGTAATGGTCGGGCGGCAGCAATTTTTGGATGCCCCTTCATGGCTGATTTACGCCCGTGAGACCCCTAATGTGCAACTCTCATGGAATGGCGCGCGGGGCTATGCCATGTGGGAGCGTGTGCGGGTTGATGTGTATAATTTTGTGGCAACACAAGTGACGCGAGATACCATCATGGGCGGCGGATTTGATGATGGAACGCGCCTTTATGGGGGCGATGTTACGGTCGCTCTGCCGCGTTTTTCTATCGCGGGGCAGCAGGTTCATTCTTTTTTGGATCTATTTTGGATGGGCTTTCACTATGGGGGGAAGCTTGCCGCTATTGCCCAGCTTAAAGGAAGCGAGGCAGGCACGCAGACGCGCCAAAATGGCGGGTTCCGCTGGTATGGCTCGGCCCCCGCCTTTGAGTATGATGTTAGTGGCGTTTATCAGGCAGGGCGGTTCCATCCGAGTAAATCTGCTATCGGCAGCCGCCCGGTGAGTGCATGGGCTGTGCGTGGGGTGGCGGGCTGGCGTCATTCTTCCTCCTCCTTACATCCCTTCCTCGGTGTGCAGGCGGAGGCTTATAGCGGGGGGGATAATCGTCGCGCGCATGGTACGGAGGGAACATTCTCGGCCCCTTTCTCCCCGCGTAATGCGACATTCGACCTCACACGGACGATAGCGCGGGCTAACCTTATTAGTGCAGGCCCGCTTATGAGCATTGCGCCTCGCCCTTTTATGAATATCCGTATTCGTGTGCCGTATTTATGGCGAGAGAGCGTGCATGATGGGCTGTATAACTCCTCATCGCCTTTTTCCTTTTTAGCGGGGTCTCGTCTAAGGGCGGCGGGGCGTGCCGTGGGGTTACAACCGCAAGGGCAGGTGCAATTTCAGCTTCAACAGCATGTGAATTGGCAGCTTGATGGTGGGGCTATTTTTCTTACCCATCGGATGCGGCAAGCGGGGGGACAAAATGGGACCTATATGCTCTCTACGTTGACCTTCCGCTTTTAAGGATGCTGCGAGAGAATAAACAACGAATATAAATAGTTTAATAAAAGCAAATATTTTGGCTGAATTTCTTTACAAAGCTATCTTTATATCATCAAAAAATGATCTTTTTTCATTTTTTATATAAAATACACATTGAAGTTAGTGGATTATGCAATTACTCTCTTTTTTATCGTATTAAAGATGCAGGAGCAGGGTACGTGGCGGTCTCGGAGGATGAATATAAGGCTCTCCCTCATCAGGGGGTTGTTGCTGCGTCAGAGGAGGAAACAGGGCGTGTGCTGGCCTCTGTTTTGGCACGTTTTCCCGGTCGCGTGGCGGTGATTTCCTCCTTTGGGGCGGAGTCCGCCGTATTACTCGCGCAGATTGCCGCGCAGGATAAAGCCGTGCCGGTTTTCTTCCTCGATACAGGGCGGCATTTCCCGGAGACTTTGGCCTATCGTGATGAGCTAAGCCAGCATTTGGGGTTGGAGGATGTCCGCACCCTCCAGCCTGCGCGTAAAGAGGTCGAGTATCGTGACCCGGAGGGCCAGCTTGTGGCCTTCGACCCTGATGCGTGTTGTGCCCTGCGTAAAGTAGAGCCTTTAGATGTTGTTCTGCCAGAGTTTGATATTTGGGTGACGGGGCGTAAGCGTATGCAAGCAGCCACGCGGGCAGCCCTCCCAGTGGCTGAGCGGCAGGCGGATGGCAGTGTAAAGCTTAACCCCCTTGCTGGGTGGAGTGAGGCGCAGATTGCTGACTTTATGAAGGAGAAAGCCTTGCCTGCTCATCCTCTTGTTGCGCGTGGTTATCGCTCTATTGGGTGTGAGCCTTGCACAAGGCCCGTTGGTGCGGGTGAGGATAGCCGCGCAGGCCGCTGGGCTGGGCTTGCGAAAACGGAATGTGGCCTACATCGCCCTGTGCCCGTTACGCCGCCACCCGGTGCGGATAAGGAAGAGATTTCAGCCACGGCTTTATTAGCGGAACGACCTGTAGAATGACGCCCGACTATCGGGCTTATCAGTAAGGAAAGGGAGCAGGCATGGCTCTGCAAGACGCACATATTATGGATGGTTTGGACCAATTAGAGGCCCAGAGCATCTTCATCCTGCGGGAGGCTTATCGCAAGTTGAAGCCTATGGCCCTGCTATGGTCTTTAGGCAAAGATAGTAACGTGATGGTCTGGCTCGCGCGTAAGGCGTTTATGGGTCATGTGCCTTTCCCCGTGATGCATGTGGATACGGGTAAGAAGTTCCCCGAGATGTATGCGTTTCGTGATGAATACGCCAAAAAATGGAACTTAGACCTCATTTTAGGGGAATGTCCCCCCGTGGAGGAGATGGACCCGTCTCTCCCCCCCGCTGCACGCTCTGCTGCACGCAAGACGGTCGGGTTAGCGAATTTGATTGATAAGCATAAGTTCCGCGGTGTTGTGGCTGGTATCCGGCGGGATGAGCAGGCGACCCGTGCTAAAGAGCGCGTCTTTAGCCCGCGCGGGGCGAGCCATCAATGGGATGTGCGGAACCAACCGCCAGAGTTTTGGGACCAATATGCTACCCCTTATGAGGAGGGGATGCATGTGCGTGTTCATCCGCTGCTGGCATGGCGGGAGCTAGATATTTGGCGGTATATTGAGCGCGAGAATATTCCGCTAGTGGACCTCTATTTCGCAAAAGATGGCAAGCGTTATCGCTCGCTAGGCGACCAAGACATTACCAGCCCGATTGAAAGCCAAGCCTCCACCGTGGCGGAGGTTATTGCCGAGCTTGAGACAAGCCGCACGTCCGAGCGGGCGGGCCGCGCTATGGACCATGAATCAGAAGATGCGTTTGAGCGTCTCCGCGTTGCTGGCTATTTGTGAGGAGAGCTTTAACGATGACACAACCTCATTCATCTTCTACGCAGGTTCGTCACGGTGTTAGCACGCCGATTGTGATTGTTGGCCATGTGGACCATGGCAAATCCACCCTGATTGGCCGTTTGTTATACGATACAGATAGCTTGCCTGATGGCCGCCTCGTCCAGATTGTCGAGAGTAGCCGTAAGCGTGGCCTTGCTGTGGAATGGAGCTTCCTGCTCGATTCCCTTCAGATTGAGCGGGACCAAGGCGTGACGGTGGATTCCACGCGCATTCCTTTCCAGCTAAATGGGCGGGATTTTGTGATTGTCGATGCGCCGGGTCATCGGCAATTTTTACGGAATATGATTACTGGTGCAGCGGATGCAGAGGCTGCCGTGCTGGTGGTTGACGCAGCTGAGGGCGTGCGCGAGCAAACACGCCGCCATGCGATGTTGCTACGGCTCATCGGCATTAGTCATGTGATTGTGCTGCTTAATAAGGCTGATAGCATCAATTTTGATGAGGCAAAGCTTAAACAGGTCGAGGGCGATATTCGCCAGTTGTTAGCCCGGTTGGAGATTGATGTTAAGCAGGTCATTCCTGCTTCGGCACGGGATGGCGATAACATCGCTACCCGCTCGGAGAGGGCAGAATGGTATAAAGGCCCAACCTTGTTGGAGGCCCTAGCGCAGATTCAGCCGCCAGCCTCTCGTCATGCGCTGCCTTTGCGTATGCCTGTGCAAGATGTGTATCGTTTTGAAGGTGTGCGTTATGTCGCAGGCCGTATTGAGCGCGGCACAGTGCGGGAGGGGGACCGGCTGGTGATTGGTGGGCAAGGGCAGGAGGCCACCGTGGCGGAGGTCTGCCGTTGGCATGCCCCGCATGAGCCTGTTGCAGGTGCTGGTGAGTCCATTGCTTTGCGCTTAGAGCCTGACCTCGTACCAGACCGTGGGGATTTGCTCTTTCCTGCGGGGGATGAAGCCGCTGCCCCATTGAAAGCGGCGCGTTTGAAAACACGGCTCTTTTGGCTGCGTGGTGAACCGTTGCATGTGGGTGAAAGCTTCCGCCTACGTTTAGCCACAGCGGAATATGACGTGACGGTTGCGGCGATTGATGCGGTGGTGAATCTGGATGACCTCACCCTCAGCCCCGCTGATGAAGTTCCCCCCGATGGTTTTGCCGAGATTACGTTGGCGGTCGCACGGAATATCTTGTTCGATCCCTTTGCACCGGGGATGCCAGATGGGCGCGGTGTATTGGTGGACCGGCATCAGAAGATTGTCGGTGGGGCACCGCTTATCGGCCCAGCTGCGTTGGCGGATGGGGCGCATGCCATTCATCCTACAGCAAGCGGTGTGAGTGAGGCTGTTCGGGCAGGGTTGCGCGGGCATAAGCGTGCTGTGTTCTGGCTGACAGGTTTACCCGGTGCTGGCAAAAGCACTATCGCCCGCCATGCTGAGGAGGCTCTCAGCCATGAAGGGCTGAATGTCACAGTGTTAGATGGCGATACGGTGCGCTCCGGCTTGTGTAGCGACCTCGGCTTCTCCCCAGAGGATAGGCGGGAGAATATCCGCCGTGTCGCGCATGTGGCGCGGATTTTGGCAGAGAGTGGGCAGATTGTGTTGGTCGCTTTGGTGTCGCCTTTAGCGCAGGATCGTGCCATGGCGCGGGCGATTATCGGTGAGGATTGGCATGAGGTCTTTGTTGATACCGCACCAGAGCTTTGCCGCCAGCGTGACCCGAAGGGGCTTTATGCACAGGCTGAGGAGGGGCGGATTGCCTCCTTTACCGGTGTATCCGCTGCCTATGAGCCACCAGAGACGCCAGATGTCATTGTCCCCGGTGATGGGGATGTGGCCCGTAGCGTACAGCATTTAATAGACGCTGTGCATAAAGCCGTACGGTAAGCCGCTCAGGCCGTAAGGACTGTCTATTTAGGGAAAAGAAGCCGGTTTTTGCCAAGGCAAAGGCCGGGAGGGGAGGAGTTTACCCATTACGGTAAGCCCCTCCTTTAAGGGAGGATAGGGTGATGCAGCATTTTGCTTATGTCATCTCCGGTGCGTTAGTGGGGTTTTTAGTGGGTATGACGGGCGTTGGCGGCGGCTCCCTCATGACCCCGCTGCTTATCCTCCTTTGTGGGATTCATCCTAAAGCAGCGGTGGGGACGGACCTCATCTATGCCGCGATGACGAAGTTGTTTGGCACGTTTTTACATAGGCGATGTGGGCCGGTGCGTTGGTCTATCGTGTTGTGGATGATGTCTGGCAGCCTTCCCGGTGTGGCAGTCGCGCTCCTTTGGCTGCGGCATATAGGCTCCCCGCAAGAAATGGCGCAGGTTATTCGTGTCTCATTGGGTATTTGCTTATTAATAACCGCCCCTGCCATTCTCTTTCGTCCCACCTTAAAAGCATGGGTCTTACGGCATCAGCTTGGTGGGCCGGTGCAATCGCGGGTGCTAACGGTTGTGCTAGGTTTTGTGCTGGGCTGCATGGTGAGCCTCTCCTCCGTGGGGGCCGGGGCGATTGGTATGGCCGTGCTGGTGATGCTCTACCCCACTTTGCCACTGCGTGAACTCGTAGCCATTGATATTGCTCATGCTATCCCCCTCACACTCATTGCCGGGGCAGGCCATTGGGTGGAGGGTGATGTTATTGTGCCAACATTGTTGCTGCTTTTAAGCGGCTCCTTGCCCGGTATTTGGCTCGGCACACATTGCGCAGGCCGTTGCCCAGAGCGATGGCAACGGCTCATTTTAGGAAGCTTATTGTTATTGATTGGCGTGAAGACGATCTAAGTGGGAGTTTATCATACGATAATTGGATGAAAAGGCCGGTTGATCAAGGGATAGAGTGAAAGATTTGTGTATGGAGTCTTTTTATGGATTTTTTTGTGGAAAAAACTCTACAGCTTTTGGTTTAAGGGAGATATATGGATCAAGTTTAGTTGGAATTGGATAACGCTTTGATGTTGACCGTTGCGTCTGTTGAACCGCTCTCTGTATCAGAGGAAAATACACCAACGAAATTGGCAGATTTAGCCGGTGAGCTGTTGGCCGAAGCGAGAGATTTTGACAAGGAGCTACCGCGCTCATCGCATATGCGTAAGCAATTACGGCATATGGTTAGATTAATGAATTGTTATTATTCTAATTTAATAGAAGGAAATAATACACGTCCTGCTGATATAGAGAAAGCTATGGAAAGTAAAAAGGAGAGGGGGAGTCATGATTATTTCATTGATGAGGCTATAGCTCATGTTGAATTGCAGGAAAAAATAGATAATCTCTTTGAAAGAGGAGAGGACGTTGCGCCTGCTTCTTTAGAATTTATAAAATATTTACACAAAAACTTTTATAAAGGAGCGGGACCGGAGCGTTTGCGCTCCGAGAGACCTGATGGGACCTTCCAAGATATAAGACCTGGTTATTTTAGAAGTTGCCCTGCGGAGGATGTAATGGTTGGCAGGCATAAGCCGCCACGCTCAGAAGATGTTGGGAGCTATATGGCTTATTATGCTGAACGTTATACAAAAATGATGAATCGAAGAGGCAGCGTGTCCTCCCTTATAGCGGTGGGGGCTGCGCATCATAGATTTAATCATATTCATCCTTTTATAGATGGGAATGGACGCGTCGGGCGTCTGATTTCTCATGCGATGTTTCGTAAGATGGATGTAGGTGTAGATGGTTTATGGTCTATCTCACGGGGGTTAGCGCGTGGGTTAGAAGGAATGAACCGCTCAGTTGAATATAAAAATTATATGCAAAAAGCGGACGTACTTCGTAGAGGAGATACAGATGGGCGAGGTACATTGTCTCTATCTGCGTTAGAAGAGTTTTGTGAGTGGTTCCTTCGTGTTGCTTTGGACCAAGTTAAGTTTATGAGAACACAGTTTAATGGTCAGAAATTACAGCAACGCTATGAGTCTGTTATTAAAGGCCTTTATGAAGGTAAGGAGAGAGAGCATGCTTTGGAGATTATAAAAACTCTCTTTATAAAAGATGCAATTAATAAGGGCGATTTGCCAAGAGTGTTAGGATGTTCAGTCAAAACGGCACGAAACCGAATAGAGCCTCTTTTAAAAGATGGATTTGTTGTAGAGGATACGAGGAATAATCGGGAGCCATATAAATTAGGCTTGCCGAAGAATTATCACGGGCGTCTTTTCCCGAAATTAGTGGTGAGTGAATAAGAATATTTAGCTTTTTGTTGTTGGGTCCGTTGGTTTGTGGATGAGGGCTTCACAAATGTTATAGTATAACATAACATTATTCACGAAGCAGGATGCGTGCGTGAAGGAGTGGAGAGTGGCATGGCGGTAAAGCGGTGGGGCGGGGGTGTTTATGTCGCCTTGGTTGTGGGAGGGATGTTACCGCCTACAATATGGGCACAAGAGAGCCGTCAGCCTGTGCAGCGTGATGCTAATAACGCAGCAGAGGGGCAAGAGGAGGCACATCCGCTTAGTGCGCAGGAGGAGCACATCCATGTGACAGCGCGGCGGTTGGACCAAGCGCGCCAAGCTTTGCAACCTGCCATTGGGGCCACGCAGACAAGTTTCTCCCGCAAAGCTATAGAGGCCAATCCCGGCGGGGATAATGCTGCCCTTAACAGCATCCTTTTGCAGGCCCCCGGTGTTACGCAGGATAGTTATGGGCAGATTCATATCCGGGGGGATCATAATAATGTTCAATTCCGGCTGGATGGTGTGGCTTTACCAGAAGGGGTGAATGTGTTCGGGCAGGCTTTGATGACCCGCTTTGCCCATTCTATGAGCCTGACAACGGGCGTTCTGCCGGCGGAATATGGGTTTCGCCAAGCGGGGGTGATTGATATTCAAACCAAAAATGGTGTGTCGGATGAGGGCGGAATGCTCTCCGGCTATGGCGGGGTGCGGGATTATGTGCAGCCTTCTCTCCAATATGGTGGGCATTGGGGCCAGTGGGATGGCTTTATCACCGCTGATATGATTCATGACCGGGTGGGGATAGAGAATACCATCCCCAGCTATAATGCGATTCACGATCTCTCACGTCAGCATCATATCCTAGGGCATGTGCGCTATACCCTCCGGCCAGAGACGCGCTTTAGTTTTACAGCGGGGATATCCAATGCGTGGTATCAGCTACCTAATAATCCCGGCCAACAACATCAATTTGCAACCCCGCTTTTTAAGGCAGATAATGCACTCTCTATGCAGGCAAACGCGCCTGATAGTAGCCATCTGGATGAGCATCAGCAGCAGATTACCGACTTCGCTATCCTCTCATGGCAAGAGGAGCATGAGACTGTTAGTGCTCAGACATCAGCCATTCTTCGCTATAGCTCTATGCGTTATTCGCCCGATTGGGTGGGGGACCTTGTTTATAACGGCATAGCGCAGCAAGCGGCGCGGTCGGTCTTTTCTAGCGGGGTGCAAAGTGATGTAACATGGCGTCTTAACCATGCTCATACGCTGCGCGGTGGGGTGCAAGCCTATGGGGAGCGGGTGGTGAGTAAAAGTAACGCCTCGGTGTATCCCTTAGCAGAGGATGGAAGCATCATCCCTCAACCGATGAATGTGCATGATTCATCAGGCAAGACCGGGGCTCTATATGGGGCGTATATTCAAGATGAGTGGAAGATTACGCGTAAGCTTACCCTCAATCTTGGTGCGCGGTTTGATGGTGTGGAGGAATATGTCCATGCCCATCAGTTTAGCCCGCGCATTTCTTTGGTGTGGACACCGTGGCGTGGTGGGCGGTTTCATGTTGGCTGTGCGCGTTATTTAACCCCCCCACCTTTTGAGACCATCGGCACAACTAGCCTCAGCCGGTTTGCCAATACATCGGCCGCCCCAGCGCATTATCAAAATGACCGCGTGAAAGCAGAGCGGGATAATTATTACGATATTGGCTTTATCCAACGCCTTACCCCGCATTGGTCCATCGGGGTGGATGCTTATTGGAAGGATGCGAAAAATCTTTTGGATGAAGGGCAGTTCGGCGCGCCGGTGATTTTGACGGCCTATAATTACCGCCGGGGCCATGTGCGGGGGGTGGAGTTTACAACCGATTATGAGGCTGGGCCGTGGAGCTTATATGGCAATGTTGCCCTCTCCCGCGCGATGGGGAAGGATATTAACTCCGCGCAATGGAACTTTGATGAAGATGACCTCCAATATATGCGCCATCATTGGGTGCATTTAGACCATGATCAACGTGTAACGGCCTCAGCGGGGGCAGCTTATACGGCTTTTCGTAAAACGAATCACCCTTTGCATCTCTCTGGGACGATGGTTTATGGTAGCGGGTTACGGCAGGATAAAGAGACGGCAACTGGGGACATCCCCAACGGGGCGCATGTGCCGCGCTATGTGACCTTTAACCTCGCCCTGGTACAGCATATCTGTCATGTCCCTGCACTAGGGGGGCATAACATGCAGCTACGCTTGGATGTTATCAACTTGTTTGATAAGCATTATATGCTACGCGATGGCAGCGGCATTGGGGTTGGTGCCCCACAATACGGGCTGCGGCGGAGTGTGATGGGGGGGGTGTCTTTCTCCCTCTAAGGCTGGTGCAGCCATGATTGATGTACCAAGGAGTGGGGTTTCATGCGGAAGATACTCTTTACGTCTGGCATTGTGCTGGCTTTTATTGGGTATGCGTTCTTTTCCATCAGTGATGCTTGCTCCAAAGGGTTGGCAGGGGCGTTGGACCCTTTTGAGGTCGCCTTTTTTGGTGGTGTCTTTGGGTTTTTGATTGTCCCAACATTGCGGCGACCGCAGGAATCCTATAGCGCGCTGGTCCTCTCCAACCATCCATGGCTTTGGCTGTTACGAGCGGCGGCGGTGTTTGTGGCTACAGCAGCTAGTGTGGAAGCCTTTATGCTTCTACCCATGCCAGAGGCCCTCTCGCTCATGTTCCTTATGCCTTTCTTTGTGACGATTGTATCGGTCTTATTCCTTAAAGAGCAGGTGACGGGCTGGGCGTGGCTGTCTGTTCTGTTGGGGTTTGTCGGGGTGATGATTGTCCTGCGCCCCGGTATGAAGGCCCTTAATTTCGGCCATCTTTGTGCGGTCTTAGCCGCGATGTCCACCGCTGTGAGTGTGATTGCCTATCGCTTTGCGGGGAAGGAAGCGTCCCGCCTTACTTTGTTTGGTTCTAGCTTGTTTGGGCCGTTAGTGGGGGATGGGATTTTGATGGCGAAGCATTTCGTCATCCCTCATACAGTGGCGGAATGGCTATTGCTTTTTGGTTATGGCTTTTTGGCCGCTGCTGGGCAGTTGTTACTGATGTTGGCGGCCTCCATCGCCCCGGCTAATCGCGTGGCTTTGCCCCAATATAGCCAGATGGCTTGGATTGTGGCTTTTAGTTATTTCATCTTCCATCAACCTGTTGATGTGTGGGATGGGATTGGGATTCTGGTCGTTACCTTCTCTGGCATGCTGAATTGGCTGCGGCAGAAGATTCGCTTTGAGAAGATGATTCATCGTGGCTGGTGGTGGAAGCGTAAACCCTCCCCAGAGGTCATTGCGGCTACCCCAGCAGCAGTTATCACCCCGCCATTGCCGGAAACGCCTCATGATTAAGGGGCGGATCGCAGCATTGTGAGGCGGTGGTTATTCGTGGAAGCTATCTAAATCCCCAAAGCGGGTGAACTCCCCTTCAAAATAGAGGGGGATGGTGCCTGTGGGGCCGTGGCGTTGTTTCTCCAAAATAAGCTCGGCTTTATTATGGACAAGCGACATTTTGCGCTGCCATTCCTCAAGCGCAAGCTGGTACTTCTCCGGGCTGGAATAAGTGGAATCTTTAGGTTTGCGCTGTTGGAGGTAATATTCCTCACGATAGACAAACATCACCGCATCCGCATCTTGCTCAATCGAGCCTGATTCACGCAGGTCGGAGAGCATGGGGCGTTTATCATCGCGTGATTCCACTTGGCGAGATAGCTGGGAGAGCGCAATCACGGGGACGTCTAGCTCTTTTGCGATGGCTTTAAGCCCTTGTGTAATCATGGAGATTTCCAGCACGCGGCTATCGGGCCGTGTCCCAATGGCAGGGCGCATGAGCTGGAGATAATCCACCACCACAAGGCTTAGCCCGTGTGTTCGTGCAAGGCGGCGGCAGCGCGTTCGCATAGCGGAGAGGGAGATGGCCGGTGTATCGTCAATATGCAGCGGTAGGCGTTGTAGCTCCGTTGCGACACGGACAAAGCGGTCAAAATCCTTCGAGCCAATATCGCCACGGCGGATGCGCTCGCCCGAAACCTCTGCTTGCTCGGAGAGGATACGCGTGGCTAATTGCTCGGAGGACATTTCAAGGGAGAAAATAGCCACACTTCCGCGCGGTCTCTCAAGCCCTTCGTCTTGGGCCTCTTGCATCAGTGCGCGTGCGGCGGAGAAGGCGATTTTTGTCGCAAGGGCCGTTTTCCCCATAGCAGGCCGACCAGCGAGGATGAGCAGATCGGAGGGGTGCAACCCGCCTGTTTTTTTATCAAAATCGCGTAAGCCGGAGGTGAGGCCCACAATATCGCCCGTATGACGATAGGCTTGGTCGGCAATCTCCAGCGCACTCTTTAGGGCTTGGGAGAAAACGAGAAAGCCACCTTCTTGGCCTTTATCGGTTGCGAGATTAAAGAGGGCTTCCTCCGAGGCGGAGATTTGCTCTGGTCCGTCAAGGTCAGGGCGTGCCCCAAAGGCGTTATTGACAATATCCGTCCCAATGCCGATGAGCTGGCGGCGCACCCAGCAATCATGGATGACCTTCCCATAATCGCGCGCATTGACAATCCCCACCATGGCATTGAGCAGCTTAGCAACATACTCCGTCCCGCCCGCAGCAGCGAGGGTGGCACTGGCCTCAAAATCCCCGCGCATGGTGATGATGTCCACCCCGCCTTTGCCGCCATTACGCTCAATTCGCCGAGTGATAAGCTCATAAAGATGAGCATTGACAGCATCAGCAAAATGAGAGGGGTGGAGAAAGTCCGACACGCTCTCATAGGCTTTGTTATTGGTCAGAATCGCCCCTAAGAGGGCTTGCTCTGCCTGCATATTGGCAGGGGGGACACGCTGTAAAAGGCTTTGTAACTCCCCGCCTTGGTCTGTGGTGGGGCTAGTTTGTGGAGTAGGGTTTTGGTCGCTCATGAGAGGGGTCTTACGATGCAAAGTGAGGGGCAGGTGGGTTAGTGCGGTGTGGCACCATCAAGGGCGAGGGCACAGCCTGCGAGATATAAGCTACCACAAATGAGGACACGCGCCGGGGGGCTGTGCGGGGGGGCATGGTTGGTCCGCAAATAGTGTAGGGCGGTGCGAATATCAGGCCCTGCTATAGCCTCTCCCCCCGCAGCACGGGCAGCGTTAAGAATGGTAGGGACAGGCATAGCCAAATGCTGACCCGGCTCTGCCACGGCTTGGAGTGTGGTTGCATAGGGGATGAGCGGGCGGAGAAAGCCCGTAACATCCTTGCTGTCTTTTAGCCCGACAATCAGATGGAGGGGGCGATCCTGCCAGTGGTGGAGGACTTTTGCCAAAACCTCTCCCGCGCCGGGATTATGCCCGCCATCAAGGAGTAAGTCCCACCCGGTTGGGAGGGCGTGATGCAATGCCCCATGGAGGGGCTGTAAGCGAGCGGGCCATGTGGTTTTGGCAATGCCCGCAAAAGCATTTTGCGGCAGCGTAAGGCCCGCATGACGCAGGGCGGCAATGGCTAAGGCGGCATTATCGTATTGATGAGGGCCGTGGAGGGCCGGATAGGGTAGTGTGAGCGTGCCTTTATCATCGTGGTAAAGCAGCCCATCACGTTGCGTTGTGAGGGTGATGTCATGCCCTAACCGATAGAGCGGGGCCTGATGGGCGGTGGCGATGTCTGTGATGGCTTGCATGACGGCATCAGTCTGTGGTGCGACAAAGACAGGCACATTTTGCTTGATAATCCCCGCTTTTTCCCGCGCGATACCGGCGAGGTCATCCCCTAAAAAGGCCTGATGGTCGAGGCTGATAGAGGTGATGATGCAAGCGCGTGCTGTGGGGATGACATTTGTTGCATCAAACCGCCCGCCAAGGCCGACTTCAAGGATGAGAAGGTCCGCAGGGATACGGGAGAAGAGCAAAAACCCCGCTGCGGTGAGGACCTCAAAGACGGTGATGGGGGCCCCGTCATTGAGCCGTTCAATCTCCTCTAAAGTCGCGATGAGGTCATCTTCTGTTACAAGCTGCCCTGCAAGGCGAAAACGCTCTGTCACGCTGAGGAGGTGCGGGCTGGTCATGACATGCACTTTTAAGCCTGCTGCTTCAGCAATGGCGCGGAGATTGGCGCATGTGCTGCCCTTACCATTTGTCCCAGCGACATGGATGGTAGGGGGTAAGTGCTGCTCTGGGTGGCCAAGGCGAGCGAGTAGCCGTTCTAGCCGCTCTAAGGAGAGGTCGATGAGCTTGGGGTGGAGTTCTTGAAGGCGGCGCACCACCTCCCCCGTCCGCCCGTGGAACTCACCAGAGGGGAGGTTGGTTTGCGGGCTTGTTGCCATAATCGCCTATCCGGGTTTCTCAGAAGGGGAGGGGTCATACCCGGCCGTTTAGTCAGGAAAGGGCCGGGGCAATGGAATGTTAGGATGCTTTTTGGGCGGGAGCGTCTTTTGTGGGGCTGAGCATCCCTACGAGTCGTCCCAAAAGAGCGGGGAGTTCATCACGCGTGGCGATAAGGTCCACCATCCCATGGTCTTTGAGATATTCAGAGCGTTGGAAGCCTTCAGGCAACTCTTCACGCACTGTATCCCGAATCACACGCGGTCCTGCAAAGGCGATGAGCGCATTAGGCTCGGCAATATGGATGTCTCCCAACATGGCAAAGGAGGCCGACACCCCGCCTGTTGTGGGGTTGGTAAAGACAACAAGATAGGGCAAGCCGGCCTCGCGCAGCATCTCCACCCCGATGGTGGTGCGGGGCATTTGCATGAGGCTGACAACCCCTTCCTGCATCCGCGCCCCACCAGAGGCTGTAAAGATGATGAGCGGGGCTTTTTGCAAGATAGCGAGGCGACATGCTGCGAGGAAGGCCTCCCCTAACGCGCTGCCCATCGTCCCGGCCATGAACTCAAAAGCCATGACGGCAACAACGGCATCATGACCGCCAATTTTGCCATGTGCCACAAGGAGGGAATCCTCCAAGTTGGATTTAGAGCGTGCCGTTTTGAGGCGGTCTGTATAGCGTTTGGAATCGCGAAAGTGCAGCGGGTCAGCAGGGACGGAGGGTAGCTCAATGGTGGTGTAATGGCCGTCATCAAAGGTCCATGCCATACGCTCATGCGCCCCGGCACGCATATGGTGCCCACAATGGGGGCAGACTTTCTTTTTGCGGGTAAGCTCCTTAGTGAGCATCATTTGCGAGCAAGATTCACAGTTGGTCCAGAGGTTATCTGGGACCTCCCTTTGCAGCAGGCTCCGTAATTTGGGACGGACATGTTCGGTCAGCCAGCTCATGGTATTCTGTTCACTCTCCAGCAATGGTGCATCATTAGGGCCTATAAAGGCTGGGGGACTTTATCCGGGCTTGGGAAAAGATGCCAGCTTTCTCTTTGCACAAGGTGTATTTCTACGTTTTTAGGGCGGTTTTGTTAGTCATTTGTTTGTGAAAAGAGGCATACAGGGCCGTATGAAACACGGTATAAAGACCGCGAAGGCACGATGTGCAAAAGATAATAGACGAGAGGGGAGTCGGACATGCGTATGTTGATAGGGGATTATCTCATTCGCCGTTTGGCAGAGGCAGGCATTAGCCATCTTTTTGGTGTGCCAGGGGATTTTAATCTTTCCTTCTTAGAGCAGGTAGAGGCGGCTCCCTCTGTTAGCTTCGTTGGTAACTGTAATGAGCTTAACGCAGCTTACGCGGCTGATGGCTATGCCCGCACAGCAGGGCTTTGTGGGCTGGTCACCACCCTTGGGGTGGGGGACCTTGGGGCCATTAGCGGCATCGCTGGGGCTTATGCAGAGCGTGTGCCTTTTGTACATATTACGGGGATTCCCCCCCTGCATGCGGTGGAAAGCCGTGCCTTATTGCATCACACATTGGCTGATGGGGGTTATGGTAATATTGGCCGCTGCATGGCTGAATATACAGTCGCACAAGCGCGCCTCACCCCAGCTAATGCTGTGGAGGAGATTGATCGTGTCCTCCAAGCCTGTTGGCGGGAGCGGCGGCCTGTCCATCTTCAACTTCCTTCGGACATTACCCATTTAAGCATTGAGGTGCCCGATGCACCGCTTGTCTTGGAGGATTCACAAGGCGATGCGGAGCAAGTGGCCCTCGCAGCTGAGCATATTGCCACACGCCTTGCCGCAGCGCGTCATCCTGTTATGATTCTTGATGCTGATGTGGATCGTTTCGGCACGGCCTCCTTGGTGGCCGACTTAGCCGAACGAGGCGTCATTGCTTGTGTGGCCACGGCCCCTGCCAAAGCTGTGTTGGATGAGACCGCCCCTTATTATCTAGGTGGGTATGTGGGGGCTGCGAGTCGTCCTGATATAAGGGAGCTTGTCAGTCAGTCCGATTGTGTGATTGGCCTTGGGCTACGCTTTACCGAGATTAATACGGGCTTTTTTACGCAGAAGATTCGGCCAGAGGCTTTTATTAATATCTTAGCCCATGAGGTAAGCCTTGCTGGGCGGTCTATCCCTGCTGCACCGATGGCAGCGGTGTTGAAGGCTTTATTAGCAAAACTCTCCCCTAGCACACGCACATTGCCCGCGCGCCCTGCGACAGGGGCAGCGAGTGCACCCGGGCAAGGGGATGATGCCCTCACCCATGCGGCTCTTTGGCCCCGTGTGGCGGCCTTCTTGCGGGAAGGAGACGTGATTATTGGTGAGGCCGGGACAAGCAATACTGCCCTTTTGGGGACAGCCTTCCCCCAAAAGACGCGTTATATCGCCCAGCCCATATGGGGGGCGATTGGCTATACACTCCCCGCTTTATTTGGCTCTTATATGGGAAGCCCGGAACGGCGGCATATTTTGTTCATCGGGGATGGGTCCTTTCAATTAACAGTGCAGGAGCTTTCTTCCATCCTCCGTCATGGGCAGAAGCCAATCATCTTCTTGCTTAATAATAAGGGTTATACGATCGAGCGTCTCATTCTTGGGGAGCGGTCACGGTATAACGATATTGCAAATTGGCGTTATGCGGCTTTGCCTCATGCCTTCGACCGTGAGGATAAAGCTCTCTCCCTCGTAGTGGAGCGTGTGAGTGAGTTAGAGGATGCGCTCAAACAAGCAGAGCAGGCCGATAAAGCTGTGTTTATTGAGCTGATTTTGCCAGAGATGGACGCGCCAGAGGCTCTCAAGAGGTTCGGCATAGCCGTGGCTGATTATGATTACGGCCCCACAGGCCCGCGCAATGCCAGCACGCAGACACACGCACAGAAAGGATGAGCCACGCTTATGTTTCACTCTGTTGAGCAATCGCCGGGAGACCCGATTCTTTCTCTTGTGGAAGATTTTAAGCGGGATAAGCGGGCGGAGAAGGTCAATCTCAGCATTGGGCTTTATTATGATGAGGCGGGGCAGGTCCCTCAATTAGCCTGCATCCGTAAAGCCTATGAGAGGTTGGCAAATACATGGGATAAGCCGGAGCTTTACCTCCCGATGGAGGGCCTCGCCTCTTATCGGCAGGCTGTGCAACATATGTTGTTCGGTGAGGAGAGCGAGGCTGTAAAAGCGGGGCGTATTGCCACAGTCCAAACTCTTGGCGGCTCTGGGGCGTTAAAAATTGGTGCGGATTTTCTGCATCGTTATTTTCCCCAAGCTGACCTATGGGTGAGCCGCCCTACATGGGAGAATCATATCGCCATCTTTGCTGGGGCGGGCTTTACAACGCATGAATATCCTTATTTCGACCCCAAAACAGGCGGGGTGGATTTTGAGGCGATGTGCGCATGTATCCGGCAGATTCCGGCTGGGGACGTGGTTTTGTTGCACCCTTGTTGCCATAACCCCACCGGTGCAGACCTTAGCGAGGCCCAATGGGATGTGCTGATTCCTTTGTTGAAGGAGCGGCGGTTAGTCCCTTTCCTCGACCTTGCTTATCAAGGGTTGGGCAGCACGTTAGAGGCAGATGTGTATGCCGCCCGGGCGATGGTGAAAGCTGGGATGGCGTTTTTGCTGAGCAACTCATTCTCTAAAGTGTTTTCCCTTTATGGGGACCGGATTGGGGCTTTGTCGGTCGTCTGTCAGGATGAAGAAACGGCGGAGCGGCTGCTAAGCCAGCTAAAGGTAACGGTACGGCGTAATTATTCCAGCCCGCCAGTCCGAGGGGCGCAGCTTGTTAATATCGTGCTGAATGATAAAGAGCTGGCTCGCCTCTGGCGGGAGGAAGTCGCCGCTATGGGCGCGCGCATCCGCGCAATGCGCCAGAGTTTACATACCCAGCTTTCCACCCGTTTACCGGGGCAGGACTTCCAGTATCTTTTGGCGCAGCGCGGTATGTTTAGCATGATGAAGCTAACCCCTGCCCAAGCAGACCGTTTACGCGAGGAATATGGCGTTTACATTCTGCGGAGTGGCCGTGTTTGCATGGCCGGTCTGAATGAGCAGAACCTCCCGCCTGTGGTCAATGCCCTTGCGGCGGTTTTCTCCACCAGCGCGTAAAGTAAGTGCGTAAGGGGAAAGGGCCTCGTTAAAGAGGCCCTTTTTCAAAGGTTTTACGTTTGGATTTATGGGCCTGTTCGGGCAAGAAGGGTGGGGCGAAACGGAGCCGGATAGCGTTACCAAGAACAAACAGGCTAGAGAACGCCATGGCCCCCGCGGCGAAGGCTGGGGAGAGCATGATATGGGCCAGCGGATATAAGGCCCCGGCTGCGAGGGGAATCAGCACGATATTGTAAATAAAAGCCCAAAAGAGATTCTGCCGGATGACCTTCATGGTCGAGCGTGAGAGCGTGATGGCGTCAGGGACACTCATCAGGCTATCGCGGGTGAGGACGAGGTCAGCAGCCTCAATGGCGATGTCTGTTCCGTGGCTGATGGCAAGCCCTGTATCGGCTAAAGCGAGGGCGGGGGCATCGTTAATGCCATCCCCTACAAAGGCAACCGGCCCATGCAGCTTTTGTAGCGTCTGTATGGTAGCACCTTTCTCCTCTGGCATAACATGCGCGATGACATCTTCAATCCCTGCCTGTTGGGCGATGGAACGGGCTGTGGCTTCAATATCCCCGGTAATCATGACGGTGCGGATATGCGCGTTCTTTAGCGCGGCGATGGCTGCGGCGGCAGAGGGGCGGATAGGGTCGGCAATCGCCATTAAGGCGATGATGCGGCCTTTATAGGTCATATAAAGGGGGGATGTTCCCTTCTGGCTTAGCGTGTCAGCCAAGCGGTTTGCCTCGGCAGAATAATGACCGAGTGACTTCATATAAGCATGGTTGCCAAGATGGATGTGATGGCCTGCCTCATCTTGCGCTTCAATCCCCAACCCGGTGAGGGTGCTGACATAACGAACAGGCGGCAGCGTTACAGCCCGCTCCTCCGCGGCTTGGGTAATCGCCCGGGCCAAAGGATGGTCGGAATGTCGCTCCACAGCCGCAGCGAGGGCGAGGAGTGCTTCCTCCGTTATTGTATCATCAAGGCGATAGATGTCCGTAAGATGAGGTTGGCCTTTGGTGAGGGTGCCTGTTTTATCAAAAGCAACAAGGCGTGTATGGCCGAGGGATTGCAGGGCCTCGCCTTTGCGAAAGAGGATGCCTATCTCCGCGCCTTTACCCGTTGCCACCATGATGGCCGTAGGGGTCGCAAGCCCCATCGCGCAAGGGCAAGCGGCAATGAGGACGGCAATAGCGTTGGTAAGAGCATAGATAAAGGAGGGGGCAGGCCCTATGATGAGCCATAATAGGAAGGTCAGCCCAGCAATGGCGATAATAACGGGCACAAACCAGAGAATGACCTTATCCACTAAGGATTGAATAGGGAGTTTGCTGCCCTGTGCATGCTCCACCATGCTGATGATGCGCGCCAGAACAGTATCAGCCCCCGTGGCTGTGGCCTGAATGGTCAATGCGCCTTCTTGGTTTAGCGTCCCCCCAATGATGGTTTCACCCACACCGCGCGGGGTGGGGAGGGCCTCGCCTGTCAGCATGGATTCATCAAGATGGCTTTTGCCTTCCAAAATGACGCCATCCAGCGGTACGCGTTCCCCGGGGCGGATGAGGAGCTGATCTCCCGGCTTTATCTGCGCGATGGGGACATCATGCCCCCCTCCATTATGGAGGCGGTGCGCCTCTTGGGGTTGGAGGCAGATGAGTTTTTCTAACGCGGCGGAGGTACGGCCTTTCGCGCGGGCCTCTAACAAACGGCCAAGCAGGACGAGCGTGATGATGCCTAAAATAGTATCAAAATAGAGATGCTGTGTTTCTGCGGGTAATAAGGCAGAGGCAAAGACAACAAGGCTGGAATAAAGATAAGCTGCCCCCGTACCGAGGGCAACGAGGGTGTTCATCGTTGGGGTGCGGTGGAGCAGCGCGGGGAGACCGGCCCGATAAAATTGTCGCCCCGGCCCGATGAGGGCGAGTGTCGCAAACACCCATTGCAGCCAAGGCCGCCATCCTACAGGGATAAAGCCAAAGCCGTGACCCATACTCATAAATAAGATGAGCAACCAAAGGATGACCGCATGTAATAAATCGTGTCGGAGCGCGCGCGTTTGGGCCTCACGATGTGTTTTGCGGTCTTGTACTGTACGATGCGCCTCTTGTTGGATGAGCGGTGCCGCCCCAAACCCAACAGTCTTGACGGCCCCGATGAGAGCCTCCTGAGAGGCTGTGCCTGTAATCTGAGCCTGTTGTGTTGCAAGATTTACATGAGCATCCGTTACGCCCGGTACAGCTTTTAAGGCTTTCTCCACCCGTGCGGAGCAGGATGCGCAGCTCATACCCTCGATAAGAAGTGTGCGTGATGATGGGGAGGATGTAGGCACGCAGGGCCTCCTAAGAGTGAGGACGTTTGTAATATTATATTTATGATAGGGCTTTGCAGGGGGTAGCAAAAGCCTTTCTTTTAGGGAGGGGCAGAAGTGGCACGGCCCTTAGCACGACATATGCAGAAAAAAGAACTCTCCCATGAGGGCAGGCCCCCTTATTCTTTATGATGAGGGTGTTATGTTTACCAAATGTCAGTATTTTTCTGACGGAACTATAAGATTCAATCTGTCTATCAGCTCCTTTTAAGAGAGGGGCGGAGCAGTGTTGAAGGAGGGGAAACCCATGGCAGACGCTCTTAATGTCGATGCGCTTAAAACAAAAGCAGAGCAGACCCTTAACAAGGCTGGGAATGCTGTTGATACAGACGCGCTAAAAGCTAAAGCACATGAGCAAGCACGTCAGGCACAGCATGCTTTTAATGAGCTGAATAACGAGTTGAAGCAGCCTAAAGGCCGTTGCCAATGTGTTGGCCATACGCTGCTTTGGGGCGGTATCATCGTTGCTGCTCTAGCAGGCCTTTGCGCTATCGGCCGCTGGCTGAAGAAGTAAGCTTATATCATCACGCTTTGTTATAGATAAAGCATGATGCCCCCGGCCTTCCTACAGGCCGGGGTTTTTTGTGGCCTATCCCCGCACGGCCTTTGCTAGGGAGCGGATTTTCTCCAAAGCGGTGGGGAGGCTTGCTGCAGTGGCGCGGCCTTGCTCATCATAGGTGGCGGCCATCTCTTTGATAATGGCGGAGGCCACAACGGCCCCATTGCTAATGCGCGAGGCTGTGCGGGCTTGCTCTGGCGTGGTGATGCCAAAGCCTGCCACAATAGGGAGGTCCGTTGCGCCGCGGAGGCGTGTCATTGCAGCTTTTAGCTGCTCCTCTGTAGCACTGCGCGTGCCGGTAATGCCGGTGATGCTCACATAATATACAAAGCCGCTGGCGTCTTTCAGAATGGTTTTGAGCCGCTCATCAGGCGTTGTAGGGGCCGTGAGGGTGATGATGTCCAGCCCTTCCGCCTTGGCATAGGGGGCGAGTTCCTCAACTTCTTCAGGGGGTAAATCTACGATGATGAGCCCATCCACACCGGCTTGACGCGCGTCTTTGCAAAAACGCTCTACCCCGTAATGGTTGATGGGATTGTAATAGCCCATGAGAATAATGGGCGTATGGTCATCACCTTGGCGGAATTGGTGGATAAGCTCTAACACACCCTTGAGAGTCGCACCAGCTTTAAGGCCACGTTGGGCGGCGAGTTGGATGGTTGGGCCATCTGCCGAGGGGTCGGAGAACGGCACGCCAACTTCGATGAGGTCCGCCCCGGCTTCGGGCATTTGGCGCAGCAGGGCAAGGGAGGTTTCGTAATCAGGGTCGAACGCTTCTAGATAGGGGAGTAAGGCCCCGCGTCCTTCTGCTTTTAGGCGGTCAAAACAGGCTTTGATGCGGCTCATAATGGCTCTCCTTACAATTTTACGCCGAGATGGGCCGCAACAGTGGGAACATCCTTATCCCCCCGGCCGGATAGATTAACAATGATGGTTTGGCTCTTCTCCATCTTGGGGGCCATGACAATGGCATGGGCTACCGCATGGGCACTCTCTAAGGCGGGGATAATGCCCTCCAGCTTTGTAAGGGTTTGGAAGGCCTCCAGAGCTTGCTGGTCTGTCGCACTGACGTAGTTCACCCGGCCAATATCATGAAGCCATGAATGTTCTGGCCCGATGCCCGGATAATCCAGCCCCGCGCTGATAGAGTGGGCTTCTGTAATTTGCCCGTGATCATCTTGCAGCAGATAGGTACGGTTACCATGCAGCACACCGGGCGTACCGCGGGCGATAGAGGCCGCTGTTTTGCCGCTATCTAGCCCCAAGCCTGCGGCCTCCACGCCATAAAGGGGGACCTCTGCATCATCAAGGAAGGGATGGAAAATCCCCATCGCGTTAGACCCGCCCCCAATGGCAGCGATAACGGCATCGGGCAAACGGCCTGTTTGCTCCTGTATTTGCTCACGCGCTTCTGTCCCGATGACGGATTGGAAGTCCCTCACCATGGCCGGATAAGGGTGAGGCCCCGCGACCGTGCCGACAAGGAAGTAAGTGTTCGCTACATTAGCTACCCAATCGCGCATGGCTTCATTCATAGCGTCTTTTAAGGTGCCGGCCCCGGCTGTAACGGGGTGGACTTTAGCCCCCAGCAGATGCATGCGAAAGACATTGGGTTTTTGCCGTTCTACATCGGTGGCGCCCATATAGATTTCACATTCCAACCCAAAGAGGGCGCAGACAGTGGCTGTGGCCACACCATGTTGCCCAGCCCCGGTCTCTGCCACAATGCGGGTTTTGCCCATACGGCGGGCAAGGAGAATCTGGCCCATCACATTATTGAGCTTGTGGGAGCCTGTATGGTTTAGCTCCTCCCGCTTGAGGTAAATCTGCGCGCCGCCGAGTGTCTCGCTCAGCCGTTTAGCGTGCCAGAGCGGGCTAGGGCGGCCAACATAATGGCGGAGGTAATAATCTAACTCGTTTTGGAAGGCCGGGTCTGTTTTGGCGTGAGCATAGGCTTTTTCCAACTCTAGCATGAGGGGCATGAGGGTTTCTGCGACAAAACGCCCCCCATGAATCCCGAAATGCCCGCGTTCATCTGGCCCGGTGCGGAGGGAGTTAAGCTGGCTGGTGATGGGTGTGTTTGTAGGCATGATATGTATCTTTGCGTTGTGAAAAGAGGGATTAGTCGATGGTTGGCGTGGGGGAGTGCAGCCCTAGAGCGTGCTGGACGAGGGCCTCTTGCTCAGCTTGATGAATACTCGCAAGCCCCGTAGCGGGAGAGGCAGAGGCCTTGCGGCCCGCATAAAGCGGACGGGTGCAGCGATGGCCGACATCATGCAAGCAGGCTTCAATACGCCGGTCCACAAAGTGCCATGCCCCGCCATTTTCTGGCTCTTCTTGGCACCAGATGACCTCTTGCGCCTCTGGGTGATGGCCAAGCTCTTCAGCTAACGCATGGTGAGGGAAGGGGTAAAGCTGCTCCAACCGAATGATGGCGCAATGGGACAGATCCATCTCATCGCGTTTTTGTAGAAGGTCGTAATACACCTTCCCGCTACATAGCACGACTCGTTTGGCCCCACCGGGGCAGGTGGCATCTGCCAGAATGGGGAGGAAGCGTGTATGCGGCCCCATATCGCTAAGCGGTGAGACAGCCAGCTTATGGCGGAGGAGCGATTTGGGGCTGAACACCACCAAAGGCTTACGGCAACGGCGGGCAATTTGCCGCCGCAAGAGGTGGAAGAAGCTTGCTGGGCTGGAGGGCATACAGACGCGCATATTATTCTCCGCACAAAGCTGGAGAAAACGCTCTGGCCGCGCAGAGGAATGTTCTGGCCCGGCCCCCTCATAACCATGTGGCAAGAGCAGGGTAAGGCCTGAGGTACGCAGCCATTTTGTCTCCCCTGCGGAGAGGAATTGGTCGATGATAATTTGTGCACCATTGGCGAAGTCGCCAAATTGCCCTTCCCACAGCACCAACGCATCAGGATTGCCGAGGGAATAACCATATTCAAACCCCATCACGCCATATTCGGAGAGAGGGGAGTTCCATACATTCACAGGGGCTTGGCGCGGGGCGATATGAGCTAGTGGCGTATAATGATGGCCCGTATGTTGGTCTGTCAGCACGGCATGGCGTTGGCTAAAGGTCCCACGGCCACAATCCTGCCCAGAGAGGCGCACTGCGTGGCCATCTAAAGCCAGCGTACCAAAAGCGAGGGCTTCTGCCGTGGCCCAATCGACTGGCCCGCCCTCGGCTAAGGTGGCCTGCCGTGCTTTAAGTTGCCGGGCAAGGCGGGGATGAATGTTAAATGTGGTGGGGACAGTCGTTAGGGCCTCCCCCACCTGTTGCAGACGGGGAAGGGGCACGCCCGTCATGGGCTGGATACGCTCTGGCGTGTCGAGCAAACGGGTGGGGTCTTGTGGGCTATAATCAAGCCAATCGGTTGGGTCTGGCTGGTAGGTGTCGGCTTCCTCAAAAGCACGATGAAGTTGAGCCTGCACATCCTCCCATAACGCATCAATCTCGGCAGGGTGGATGTTCGTCTCCGCGAGGACCTTCTTGGCATAGAGGGTGCGTAAGGTGGGATGCTGGCTGATCGTTTGCACCATCGCAGGTTGTGTAAAAGCGGGGTCATCCGTCTCATTATGGCCATGACGGCGATAGCTGATGATGTCCACCACAATATCGCTGGCGAAGGTCTTGCGCCATTCATGCGCTAAAGCCGCACAACGGGCCACAGCTTCGGGATTATCACCATTAACATGCAGAATAGGGGCCTGCACGGTTTTGGCGACATCGGTGTTCCATAAGCCAGAATGAGCGGCCTCTGGGCTGGTGGTAAACCCAACTTGGTTATTGACGATGATATGCACTGTCCCACCCGTGCGATACCCTTCTAAGCGGGAGAGTTGGAGTGTTTCATACACAACACCTTGCCCCGCAAAGGCGGCATCCCCATGGACGAGAATCCCAAGATGCTTCTGGCGGGTTTCGTCTTTATCTTTATCTTGGTCCGCACGGACGCGGCCTAGCACGACAGGATCCACAGCCTCCAAATGGGAGGGGTTGGGCAGCAGGGAGATGCGGATTTCGTGACGGCCCTGACGGATGGTGGTTGTGGTGCCGAGATGATATTTCACATCACCAGAGACACGGATACCCTCTGGGTAGAAGGCCTTGCCTGCGAACTCGCTAAAGATAGCGGCATAGGGTTTACGCAGGATATTGGCCATGACATTCAGCCGCCCGCGATGAGGCATCCCTAGGGAGATGGAGCGTACATCATCGCGTGCTGCCTCATTGAGCAGGGCTTGCAGCGCGACAATGAGGCTCTCTCCTCCCTCTAACCCAAAGCGGCGCATCCCGGTGAAGCGTTGTTGGCAAAAGGTCTCAAACCCTTCCGCACGGGTGAGCAAGCTGAGGATGCGCTCTTGGGAGAGGGGGAGAGCTGTTGAGGGATGAGTCTCTAAACGGTCGATCCACCATTGCCGTTGTTGGCTATCATGGAGGTGCATAAACTCTGCCCCAATCGGCCCGCAATAAGCGCGTTTTAGATGAGCTAGTAAGGCAGGGTCGGTGTGGCTATCGGGGGTGAGGGCATCATGCGGGCGGGCAGGGCGTAGGCCAAGCGGGTCTAGCTCGGCATGGAGATGACCACAAAGGCGGAAAGCTTCTTTAAGTCGCTCATCACGCAATTCTGCCTCGGAGGAAGGCGAGGAGGGCAAAGCGGCCTCGTCCTCCGAAGCGGGGTTGCCCATGGTGGTAAAAAGCGCATCATAATCAGGATGGACAGAGGTCGGGTCCTCCACCCATTGGGTGTATAGCTCGCCGAGATAAGCGATGTTCTCGCCATTAATGGCATGGTGATGGTTCGGTGAGCCCGTCATGATGGCATGGTTCCTTTTCGCCTCGCTGGGGTGTATTTTTAACGCATCCTGCGATGAAGGCAAAATCTTCTCTTTGATGTGAAGGGCATGAGCGAGAATGATGGCTTGCTTGCCTTGCCGGGGAGGGGTAGCTTGCTTTCTATTATGAGTGCTATTTCTCTCAATTATGAGGCTGTGCAGCAAGCACGCCTCCAGCATAAGCCGTGCCCGCATCTTGTGGTGCCGGATTTTTTGGCAGGGCCGTCTCTTATGCGGGCGGTGTCGTTATTGCCAGAGATAAAAGCCGGTGGGTCTTACCCCTTAGCGGCTTTGTCGCTCCATCCAGAGCTAAAGAGCATGATGGAGGAGTTCGCTGGGCCGCGTTTAAAAGCCATTGTGGCAGAGAGATTTGGCCTAGATGTGCAAACCGCCCCAAGCATGGTGACAATGCGCGGGCAAACGCGCGCTAAAGATGGCCGGATTCATCGTGATAGTGCCTCTAAGCGGGTGACAATTCTTCTTTATCTTAATGACCCTACACAGGATTGGGCGCATCAGGGCGGGTGTTTGCGCTTTTTGAATGGGCCGGATGATGTGGAGGATTATGTAAGTGAGATTCCACCTGTTGGGGGGACGTTGGTTATTTTCCCCAATGGGCCGGATACATGGCACGGGCATCGCCCTTATATAGGGCCGCGCTATACAATTCAGTTGAATTACATGGCACGGGATAAACGCGCCCAGTATGAGCTTTTACGGCATCGTGTCTCTGCTTTTTGGAAGCGGTTGGTTTCGTAAAATAAGTTGGTTTGTAAGAGGCCGTTGAGGCGGAGATGAAGGCAAAGGCATACCCTTTGCTGATAAGAGGAGAGTGAGACGATGGGGTATAGAGTTGCTGTTGTTGGGGCTACGGGGGCTGTTGGGCGTGAGATCCTCAAAACATTGGCGGAGCGTCAGTTCCCAGTTGATGAGATTGTAGCCCTCGCCTCTGCTCGCTCGGCAGGGCGGGAGGTCTCCTTTGGAGACAAGACGGTTCTGAAGGTTCAGAATCTCGAGACGTTCGATTTCACAGGGTGGGATATTGCGCTCTTTTCCCCTGGCGGGGCTGTATCGGCCAAATACGCGCCTAAGGCTGCGGCGGCAAAATGTTTGGTCGTGGATAATACATCCCATTTCCGTATGGAGCCGGGTATCCCCCTCGTTGTGCCGGAGGTCAATGCCAGTGCTTTAAAGAAGGCGCGTAAAGGCATTATCGCTAACCCTAACTGCTCTACCGCTCAGATGATGGTGGCGTTGAAGCCACTGCATGATTTGTTCAGCATTGAGCGTGTGGTGGTCTCGACCTATCAGGCTGTCTCTGGGGCAGGGAAGTCCGGCATGGATGAGCTGTTTAGCCAGACAAAAGGTAGCTTTGTGAATGATGCGCCCACCATTGCACAATTTACAAAGCAGATTGCCTTTAACCTCATCCCGCATATTGATCGCTTTATGGAGGATGGTTCCACCAAGGAAGAATGGAAGATGGCGGTCGAGACTCGTAAGATTCTGGACCCGGACATCAAGGTCCTTGCCACATGCGTGCGCGTGCCGGTCTTTATTGGTCACTCTGAGGCGATTAGCATTGAATGTCGTAAGCCGGTGGATTTAGAGAAAGCCCGCGCGGCGTTGCGGAAAGCCCCCGGTGTGATTTTGCGTGATGAGCGTGAAGATGGTGGCTACGTCACCCCAATCGAATGTGTGGGTGAGGATGATACCTACATCTCCCGCCTGCGGATTGACCCGACTGTAAAGCATGGTCTGGCCTTTTGGTGTGTGTCGGATAATCTCCGTAAGGGGGCGGCCCTTAATGCTGTACAAATTGCCGAGAGCCTGCATGAGCAGCATTTGATTGGCAAGGACTCCCCACTTTGGAAGCCAGCTCCCCGCCCAGAAGAGCCATCGTAATTACGGGTGGGTTAATAGATGGTGCTTATCGCAATGCTGGGGTGAAATCCTCTTTCCAAAAAAGGATGTCGTCCCCATAGTGGAGGGGCTATGTCTTATTTTACTTATACCCCTCCGCGCACGCCTGTTCCCTCCGGGGGGCGGGTTGGTGTTCTTCTCGTGAATCTGGGTACGCCAGATGATACGGGTTATCGTTCCGTCCGCCGTTATCTGAAGGAGTTTCTTTCAGACCGCCGGGTGATCGAATCTCATCCCCTTATCTGGCAGCCCATCCTTAACACGCTGGTGTTGTCGCGTAGGCCCTTTGCGAGTGGGGCGAATTATGCCCGCATCTGGGATAAGGAGGAGGATGCCTCCCCTCTGCGTGTCTTTACCCGTAAGCAGGCAGAAGGCTTGGCTGAACGCCTCGCCCCGGAGGGGATTCCGGTGGCATGGGGGATGCGCTATGGCCAGCCCTCCGTAAAGCAGGCCTTGGAGGAGTTGCTGGACCAAGGGTGTGACCGCATCATCAATATCCCGCTTTATCCGCAATATTCCGCCACTACGACAGCCACAGCGAATGACCAGCTCTTTCGGGCTTTGATGCGCTTGCGGCGGCAACCTTCGGTGTTGACGGTACCGTCTTTTCCTGACCATCCACAGTTTATTGAGGCGTTAGCCGCTTCGGTGCGGCGTGTTTATGCAGGGCTACCCTTTACACCGCAACGGCTTGTGACGTCTTATCACGGCCTGCCAAAAGCCTTTGTGGAGAAGGGCGACCCGTATCAAGAGGAATGTGCCCGCACGACCAAAGCCTTGGCTGCCTCATTAGGGTTGAAGGATGAGGAGGTTCCTTTGACCTTCCAATCCCGCTTTGGGCCGATGGAATGGCTCCAACCTTATACGGCCCCTTATATCGCGGCCTTACCCAAACAAGGCGTTACAAAGATTGCCGTCATCATGCCCGGCTTTATGGCGGATTGCATCGAAACGCTGGATGAAATTGGCCGGGAGGTGCGTGAGGAGTTCATGGAGGCAGGAGGAGAGGAGTTCGCCTTCATCCCCTGTTTGAATGACGCGCCAGAGGCTATCACGCTTTTGGAGCATTTAGCGCGGCAGGCGATGAAAGGCTTCCAACCCTGACACAAAAAACCCGGCTAAAAAGCCGGGTTTCTCATAAGCGATATACGCTTAGCCTTAATGGGCGGCTTGGGCATCCCCATTAGCATGCTCAGCATCGTACCATTGGGCTTTTTGCGCTTTAGCTGCGGCGGAGTTGTTTTTCTGCCACCAGCCGCTGCCATTTTGCTTGCTCTCTACAGGATGTTCCTTATCCCAAAGAGCGGCTTTCTCCGCGATGGATTTGCGGTATTTATGCCGCTGATACATCCCCACAACACAGCCGCCAACAGCCCCAGCCACAGCATGCTTATGGGCAACATGGCCCGCTACAGCCCCAGCGGCACCGTATTTGATGCAGCCGCCCGGCTCTGCCATGGCAGGAGCAGCCATGCCAATAAGCATGCTGGTAGCGAAAAGAGAGAAGATTGCGCGCTTCATCATTGAAGGCCCCTAACATTATTATTTTTTAGGAAAATGGTCGGAGTGAGAGGATTCGAACCTCCGGCCCCTGCGTCCCGAACACAGTGCTCTACCAGGCTGAGCTACACTCCGATTTGTGGGGTTATACCTACCCCGCCTCTAACAGGGGTGCAAGGGGGAGCCTCGCGGTTTTTGCAGAAAAATAAAGAAATGATTGCTCAAGCTCTTGCTAAAAGAACACCCACCCTCTCACGAAAGAGAAAGTGGGCGTCTTAAAAGAGGCGCGATAGAGCTTACAGAGCTTTGGTAAGAGCAGGTAGAATCTCAAAGAGGTCCCCTACCATGCCGTAATCCGCCACTTTGAAGATGGGAGCCTCTGGGTCGATATTGATGGCAACAATCACGCGGCTATCTTTCATCCCAGCAAGATGCTGAATAGCCCCAGAGAGGCCCGTAGCGATGTAAAGCTCTGGCGCAACCACTTTACCCGTTTGGCCCACCTGCATCTCATTGGGGGCAAAGCCAGAATCCACCGCTGCGCGGGAGGCCCCAATAGCGGCCCCTAATTTATCGGCAATCGGCTCTAATAAATTATGGAAGTTAGAGGCATCTTTAAGGCCCTTACCACCAGAGATGACCACACGGGCGACCTCTAGCTCTGGGCGGTCGGACTGGCTTTGTTCCAACTTTACAAAGCGGCTTTTGCCGTCATCAGCAGGGGCGTCTAGCACCTCAAGGCTTGCATTGCCGCCGGTCTCAGCCACAGGGTCAAAACTGGAGGAGCGAATGGTCAGGATTTTGACGCTATCGCTGGATTGCACAGTGGCGAGGGCATTGCCCGCATAGATAGGCCGGATGAATGTACTCTCATCCTCAATCTTCACCACGTCAGAGATAGGTTGAACATCCAACAACCCTGCTAGACGGGGGAGGATATTCTTCCCGCTGGAGGATGATGCCGCAAGAATATGGCTGTAAGAGGGGGCCAATGTGGCTAGCAGAGCTGCCGTAGGCTCGGCGAGGGCATGGGTGAGAGCGGGAACATGCAGAACTTTGCGTACACCAGCCAATGTGCTGGCAGCTTCCGCCCCAGCGTCCCCAAGGAGCAGCGCATCAACCTCACCAAAGCGGGAGGCAGCGGCAATGGCAGAACGGGAAGCCTGACGGACCTTGCCGTTCTCGATTTCGATCAGAACAAGTGCGGTCATCAGATTACCTTCGCTTCTGTCTTGAGCTTCTGGACCAGCTCATCCACGGTTTCGACAATGATGCCCGCTGTGCGTTGGGGCGGCTCAGCGACCTTTACCACCGTGAGATGGGGTGTCAGGTCAACGCCTAAGGAGGCTGCTTCAAGCGTCTCCAGTGGCTTTTTACGCGCCTTCATAATGTTAGGCAGGGAGGCATAGCGTGGCTCATTAAGGCGGAGGTCCGCTGTGATGACCGCAGGTAGGGTGAGGGCAAGGGTCTCCGTCCCGCCATCAACTTCCCGCGTAACGGTGGCGTGGCCATCGGCAATGTCAATCTGACTGGCGAATGTCCCTTGCGGCCAGCCAAGCTTGGCTGCGAGCATCTGGCCAGTGGCGTTCATATCATCATCAATGGCTTGCTTGCCCATGGAGATAAGGCCCGGCTGCTCTTTCTCCACAACGGCTTTGAGGAGATTAGCGACCACGCGCGGCTCACAATCTACATCGGTGCTGATGAGGATGGCACGGTCTGCCCCCATGGCCATGGTGGTCCTGAGGACATCCTGAGCCACTTGCGGGCCGATGGTCACCGCGATGACCTCACTAGCATGGCCCTTCTCTCGCAGGCGGAGGGCTTCCTCCAGTGCGATTTCATCGAAGGGATTCATGGACATTTTTACGCCCTGCGTTTCGACACCACGGCCATCTGCGGCAACGCGTGGCTTGATGTTGTAATCAACAACCCGTTTGACGGGGACAAGAACCTTCATGGTCATCCTTTGTTGCTGTCGCAGCTTAAAATGAAACTGGGGCTAGGTTATCTGCTTTTATCCTAAAAGTCACATCCCAGAAGGATAATTTGGCCCGCTACCGCCTTCTGGCGTACACCAGTTAATATCTTGCCCCGGGTCCTTAATGTCGCAGCTTTTGCAATGCACGCAGTTTTGAGCATTGATAACAAGCTCCTCTGCCTCATTGGTTTCATACACACCGGCAGGGCAATAGCGGCTTTCTGGGGCGGCAAAGCGCGCAAGATTAACCTCTTTCCACGTTTGCATATCGCCTACATGTAGATGCACAGGTTGGTCATCATCATGGCTGATATTGCTGAGAAAGACGGACTCGGCCCGGGTGAAGGTTAGCTTACCATCGGCTTTGGGGTAGTCGATTTTGGGGGCTTTATCAGCAGGGAGGAGGGTGTGGTTATCAGCATGACGGTGATGCAAGGTCCAAGGGGCGCGCCCACGGAAGATCATGCTATCAATCCCGCTATAGGCAGCTCCGCCGAGCATCCCCCAATGAGAGAAAGCTGGTCGAATATTGCGTGCAGCGGAGAGTTCTTTCCATAACCGTGAGGCCTTTAGGGCACGCATGTAGGTGCTGGCCTCAGTTTGCTCAGTTTGGATGGCCTCTAGCACCGCATCTGCGGCAATCATGCCGGACCTCATAGCTGTGTGAATGCCTTTAATCTTGGGCATATTGAGGAAGCCCGCGCAATCGCCTGTCAAAACCCCACCGGGGAAGATAGGATGGGGGAGGGATTGTAATCCCCCTTCGGAGATAGCCCGCGCCCCGTACATGATGCGCCGTCCGCCCTCAAAATGTTTCTTAAAGGCGGGGTGCTGCTTGGTGCGCTGCATTTCCTCAAAAGGGGAGAGCCATGGGTTGCGGTAATCTAGCGCGGTGATGAAGCCGTAAGACACCAGATTTTCCCCGAAATGATAGAGGAAGGCCCCGCCATAAGTGTGGGTATCAAGCGGCCAGCCAAAGCTATGCTGCACAAAGCCGGGGCGATGATTCTCCGCAGGAATCTCCCATACTTCCTTAATCCCTAGGCCAAAGGTCTGCGGGTCGGCATTTTTGCGGAGGTCAAAGCGGGCCATGGCTTTTTTGCTGAGCGAACCTCTGGCTCCTTCTGCCAGAATGGTTTGTTTCGCGCGGAGAATCATCCCCGGTGTGTAGTCAGGCTTTGGCTTACCTTGGCGGTTGACGCCCATATCCCCAGTGATAACGCCGCAAACTTTGCCATCCTCAATAAACAAATCTGCGCCAGAGAAGCCGGGATAGATTTCCACCCCCAGAGCCTCGGCTTGCTCCCCGAGCCAACGGCAGAATGTCCCAAGAGAGATGATGTAATTCCCCCGATTATCCATTTGCGGCATGAGGAGATGGAGAGCCGGGATGGGGATGGCGGTTTTTTTTGTCAGAAAGAGGAGCTTCTCATCTCGGACAGGTGTGTGAAGTGGGGCACCGCGCTCCGGCCAATCTGGGAAAAGCTCTGTCAACGCGCTAGGCTCTAGCACAGCACCGGAGACAATATGCGCGCCAATTTCGCTGCCTTTCTCCAACAAGCAGACTGAAAGTTCTGGCTGTTGTTGACGGAGGCGAATAGCGGCAGTGAGTCCGGCAGGCCCGCCCCCCACGATGACGACATCAAAGGCCATTTCCTCCCGCTCTATAGCGGTTGTGTTATCGCTTTGGGTCTGTGACATGAGGGGACTCCTACTGCTTACAGGGAACATAAAGAGTGGTCAGAGAAGGTATCTCACCCTTTGCGTGTAAAGGTCCAGTAAAAAGGCTGCCGCCCTTCACGGAAGGCTTTGGCCTCATAGCGTGTGGGGGACCAATCTGCGGGGCGTTCTAAGGCGGGCGGTGGGGCCTCAAAGAGCGTTTGCTGGCTCATCACTTCTGTGACCCAGTCTTGATAGACAGGGTGGTCACTTGCGACACGCCACGGCGCACCGGGTTTAAGCAGCCGAGCCATATGGCGCAGATTCTCTGGATGGATGAAACGCCGCTTCGCATGGCGGGCTTTAGGCCACGGGTCGGGAAACATGAGATAGGCGCGGTCTAAGCAGGAATCGGGCAGGCCTTTTAATAATTGGCGGCCATCTTCTGCCCAAAGGCGTAGATTATCCGGCCCTAAGGCTGTGGCTTCTTCCCCCTCTGGGATGATGCGCGAGAGGAGGGAGCAAACGCCATTATCAAACACTTCCGCTGCGATATAGCCAGCCTCTGGGTTGCGAGCGGCTTGGTCATAAGCATGCTCACCACCACCAAAGCCAATCTCTAAGAAGAGTTGAGAGACAGGCTTGCCGAAGCCTTCCAACGGGGCGGCCATATTGCGGAAATGAACACGCGGGAGGGCCTCATCGAGCAAGCGTTGCTGGCGTGGGCGGAGGGGATGGCCACGTTGGCGGCCATAGAGGCGTTCGGGCTGGGGTTTGAGGTCTTCAAGCACAATCGGGCACTAAAGTTGAGGATGATAAAAAGCCCCCACTCCCTTTTCATGCTGAACATGGAGAGGAAGCGGAGGCTGGCAGAGGGGGAGGGGCTTATGCCCCTCCCTGTAGGACTTCAGCGATTGAGCGCGCTTTTAAGCTGCTCGGCAAGGTCCGTATTTTCCCATGTGAAGTTATCTAACGCAGGGTCAGGAATACGGCCAAAATGCCCGTAAGCGGCTGTTTTGCTGTAGATAGGCCGGTTAAGACGCAGACGCTCGCGGATGCCACGGGGGGAGAGATCTACAATCTCATTGAGCAACGCGCCGAGGCGAACTTCATCCACATCTTTGCCAGAACCATCCAGGTCCACATAAACAGAGAGCGGACGGGAGACGCCAATCGCGTAGCTAAGCTGGATGGTGCAACGGTCTGCGAGGTCCGCTGCAACGACATTCTTAGCCAGATAGCGTGCGGCATAAGCAGCAGAGCGGTCCACCTTGGTCGGGTCCTTCCCGGAGAAAGCTCCGCCGCCATGAGGGGCAGCCCCGCCGTAAGTATCCACAATAATTTTGCGGCCTGTTAGCCCGGCATCGCCATCTGGCCCCCCGATGACGAAATTGCCTGTCGGGTTGACGTAGAACTCATGCTCTGGGCACATCCACCCTTCGGGCAGGACCTCCCGGACAGTCTCACGCACCATTTCGCGGATGGTGTTTTGGCGCATACCTTCTGCATGTTGGGTGGAGACCACAACAGAGGTCGCCCCAACAGGTTTGCCATCCACATAGCGCAGCGTGACTTGGCTTTTAGCATCAGGTAGTAGGCCCACGCCGCGTGCATCGCCTTGCTTACGATAATCGCGGATGCGCTCTAGGATGCTTTGGGCGTAAAAGAGCGGAGCAGGCATAAGCTCTGCTGTTTCACGTGTAGCAAAGCCGAACATAATGCCTTGGTCGCCTGCGCCTTCATCCTTATCGCCAGCACTATCAACACCGACAGCAATATCGGCAGATTGTGCGTGGAGGAGGGAGGTGATTTCAGCATGTTTCCAAGAGAAGCCCTCTTGGTCATAACCAATATCTTTGATGGCCTCGCGGGCGCGGTCGATCAATGTATCTTCGACAGCTTTAGGGCCGCGAACTTCGCCAGCAAGAATGACACGATTCGTAGTAACCAGTGTTTCACAAGCTACGCGGGCTTCTGGCTCGGCCTCAAGGTAAGCATCTAGGACGGTATCGGAGATACGGTCTGCTACTTTATCGGGATGACCTTCGGAAACGGATTCAGAAGTAAAAAGAAAATCGCCGTGATTGCGCACTCAGGGACCTCGCAGGGAATGAGTGGTGAAAAAAAGGCTGCCCCTGCCCCCCGAAAGGCACAAGCGACAGGACATGAAGAACCTAATCGCTTGGCTGAAAAACGCTCTGAGGTCAAGGGTTAGCGCGTTCTTTACATTTCAACGCGTGGGATTGGATTGTAAAGAAAGTGCGTATTTTCCGCTTGTTAGGCCATGTTGGCAGGGTAGGAAAAAAGACGCGCAACATGGCCATGAGGGGGAACAATTACGGTGTGTTGAGCACATCCTGCATGCTGTATAGCCCTGCTTTGCGGTGAGGCTGTGCTAACCAGAGGGCTGCTTTAAGCGCACCACGGGCGAAGACGCGGCGGTCTAATGCGCGGTGGGAGAGGGTAATTTCTTCATCGGTGGTGAGGAAGCGCAGCTCATGCTCGCCAATAACTTGCCCCCCGCGGAGGGAGGCAAAACCGATGGCCCCATCAGGCCGCTTACCATTTTGGTCTAACCGTTTAACCTGCTCAAACTCTGCCTCTCGTCCTGCAGCAACAGCCCGCCCAATGGCGAGAGCTGTGCCGGAGGGGGCATCTAGCTTTTGGCGATGATGTGTCTCCACAATTTCCGCATCATAATCTGGCAAGGCTGCGCCGAGTTGGCGTGCGAGGGAGAGCAACATAGTAAGCGCAGGAGAAAAATTCGCCGCTTGGAGGACAGCGATATGCTCGGCTGCTTGTTCTACAGCGTGTTGTGCTGCGGCATCTAACCCCGTTGTGCCGAGGACCCACGCACACCCTGCTTGCGTAAAGGCACGGGCGTGAGTGGGGACAAGGCTTGCATGGCTGACATCAATAATCACGTCACATTCACGCCCAAGCGCATCGGCTTCGCTGGTGATATGACGCGCAGGGTCAGCCGTGCGGGACAGCCCGCCTGCGAGATGCGGGCCTGCTTCCTCCGCACAAAGCTGCCCTAGCCGCCCGGTAATGCCCGCAATGCCGATGCGGGGAGAGAGAATGTTGCTCATGATGCTCTGCCCTTATCGCTCCCAGAACTTTTTAACATGGGCAAAGAAGCCATCATGCTCGGGGCTGCCCTTGCTATGGTCTTTGCTCTCTGCCTCGAACTCCTCAAGCAATTCGCGTTGACGTTTGGTGAGGTGGCTTGGGGTTTCTACCGTGATGCGGATATACATATCCCCCCGCGCTTTGGAGTGCAGGACGGAGAAGCCCTTCCCGCGTAGGCGGAAATTATCGCCTGTTTGCGTCCCGGCAGGGATTTTCACCATTGTTCGTCCCCCATCAATGAGCGGGACTTCAATCTCATCACCCAAGGCGGCTTGGGTCATTCGTAAGGGGACGCGGCATTGGATGGTGGCCCCATCGCGCTCGAAGATATTATGGCTATCCACTGTGATGAGGACATAAAGATCCCCCGGTTGGACACCCTCGCCCCCGGCTTCGCCTTTGCCAGCAAGGCGGATGCGTGTGCCATCTTCAATCCCGGCGGGGATATCAACCGCGACAGTCTCTTTTGCGGCTTCGGTCCCGCTGCCATGGCAGCTACGGCACGGATTGCTCACCGTTTGCCCTGCACCGTGACAGGTTGGGCAGGGTTGTTCCACTACAAAGAAGCCGCGTTGTACACGCACAGCCCCTTGCCCGTGGCACGTTTGGCAGGTTTGTTTGCTGCCGTTAGGGTCTGCCGAGCCAGAGCCTTGGCAGCTGGAGCAGGCCTTGCGGGTGGGGACTTCAATTTCCTTCCGCACGCCAGAGAAGGCCTCTGTTAGGGTGATGTCGATTTGGACTTGTATGTCCTCAGCTTGGCGTTGTTGGCGGGCGCGGCGGCCACCCATATTGAACATTTGCTCAAAAATATCGCCAAGGCCACCAGCATCAAACCCGCCGAAGCCACCGCCAAAGCCACCTGCTCCACCGCCCATGCCGTTTTCGAAAGCATCATGGCCGTAACGGTCATAGGCAGCACGTTTTTGCTCGTCCTTTAGGACTTCATAAGCGGCGTTGACTTCCTTAAACTTTCTTTCCGCTTCCTCATCATCGGGGTTGCGGTCGGGATGGTAGCGCATTGCTAATTTACGATACGCTTTTTTAATCTCTGCACCGCTTGCTGTGCGGGAGACACTGAGTGTCTCGTAATAATCCATTCGTGTAGCCATAATGGTCCTCAGTCACGCAGGGGAGCGGGCACCCGGATAAAGGAAGGGCCGGGTGATGATGGTCTGTCCCTTATGCAAAAAGGCGTCACCCCCCAGTGAGTGGGGGAATTGACGCCAATCGCAGGAAGGGGAGCCCCGCAAAAAGGGCCGGGCTCCACCTTATTATAAGCGATTATTTCTTTGTTTTATCGTCAACGTCCTCAAACTCGGCATCGACAATATCTTCCTCTGGCTTGCCGCCAGCAGGCTGACCTTCTGCCTCACCAGCCCCAGCTTGGTGAGCCGCTTGCCCAACCTTCATAGCGACTTGAGTAAGATGCTCACTGGCCTTTTTAATGGCCTCAGCATCCTCACCACCAAGGGCTTCGCGAGCCTTTTTGATAGCGTCTTCTGCCTCGCTCTTATCAGCAGCAGGGACTTTATCACCAGCCTCGGAGAGGGTCTTCTCGGTCTGATGGATCATGGCCTCGGTGCTATTGCGGAGGTCCACAAGCTCACGGCGGGCCTTATCGGCAGAGGCATTTTCCTCAGCTTCTTTGACCATGCGATCAATATCGGCTTCAGAGAGACCACCATCGCCCTTAATGGAGATGTTCTGTTCCTTGCCAGTTGCCTTATCCTTGGCGGAGACATTGACGATACCGTTAGCATCAATATCGAATGTCACCTCAATTTGCGGCTGACCACGCGGGGCCGGGGCAATGCCTGTGAGGTCAAAATTGCCGAGCAGCTTGTTATCTGCGGCCATTTCGCGCTCACCTTGGAAGACCTTAATGGTCACAGCTGGCTGATTATCCTCAGCGGTGGAGAAGGTCTGGCTCTTTTTAGTCGGGATCGTCGTGTTACGGTCGATCAGACGTGTAAAGACACCGCCCAGCGTCTCAATACCGAGGGAGAGTGGGGTCACATCCAGCAGCAGCACGTCTTTGACGTCACCTTGGAGAACACCACCCTGCACAGCCGCACCGATGGCAACCACTTCATCAGGGTTCACATTGCGGGCAGGCTCTTTGCCGAAGAACTCTTTAACGCTCTCCACAACTTTGGGCATACGGGTCTGCCCACCAACGAGGATAACCTCTTTAATGTCGGCCGGTGTCAGTTCTGCATCCTTGAGGGCCTTGCGGCAAGGCTCCAGAGACCGCTTAATAAGGTCGTCAACGAGGCTCTCAAGCTTTGCACGGGTCACCTTGACGACAAGATGTTTCGGCCCAGAAGCGTCAGCGGTGATGAAGGGCAGGTTGACCTCTGTCTCCTTCGCGGAGGAAAGCTCAATCTTAGCCTTCTCGGCAGCTTCCTTCAGGCGTTGGAGAGCCATTTTATCAGTGCGGAGGTCTAACCCCTGCTCCCGTTTAAACTCATCAGCCAGATAATCGATCAGCTTATTATCGAAGTCTTCACCACCGAGGAAGGTATCACCGTTGGTGGATTTCACTTCGATCACACCATCGGAGATTTCCAGAATGGAAATATCGAATGTACCACCGCCGAGGTCATACACAGCCACATTGCCAGAATCGCCTTTCTCAAGCCCATAAGCGAGGGCAGCGGCGGTTGGCTCGTTAATGATGCGCTTAACATCTAGCCCAGCGATACGACCAGCATCGCGCGTGGCTTGGCGTTGAGCATCGTTAAAGTAAGCCGGAACGGTGATGACGGCTTCTGTCACTTTCTCACCGAGATAAGCCTCAGCGGTTTCCTTCATCTTGCCGAGCACGAAGGCGGAAATCTGGGAGGGGGCGTAGTTCTCGTCACGGGCACGCACCCACGCATCGCCATTATCGCCTTTGACGATCTCGTAAGGAACGGTCTTTTGGTCCTTAGCAACGGTGGGGTCGTCAAAACGACGGCCAATCAGACGTTTTACAGCATAAAGCGTGTTGGCAGGGTTTGTGACAGCCTGACGTTTTGCGGCCTGACCAACCAAACGCTCCCCACTATCAGTGAAGGCAACGACGGATGGGGTGGTGCGGGCACCCTCGCTGTTTTCGATAACCTTGTTCTCATTCCCCTCGCGCACAGCAACGCAGGAGTTGGTTGTCCCAAGGTCAATACCAATAATTTTACCCATGACGATTTGTCCCTTTTCAGCGGCGTCCCCCAACCCCCTCAAGGCATCGGGTGGAAACCCTATTGTGACGTTATCAGGTCGGGCTGGTAGGCAAGCCTACAGGCCCGTAGGACCGATTTGGTAAGTCTATATTGCTCTTTCAAGAGGGAAAAGCTGGAAAAGATAGCTGATTTTCCTATAAGGGACGGGCATGTTTTCTCGTTGGAGAAGCGTAGCATCTGCGTTAAGCTGAGGTAGTGTGACTATAACATGCTGTCTTTATTAGGAGTTCTCCCCTGTCTGGCCTGAAATCTTTATCTTGTAAGCTGGGTTTTGTGGCGCGGCTTTATTCCATATGCTGGTGGAAAAATGACTGTAGCAGGTGGCAGGGGCGTGTCGCATTATCGTTGTGGGCATGTGTATTGCCTCTCGCACTTGGGGGGTGTTTGACGCTTGGCCCAGAGCGTATGCGGCATGACCAACTTGCTTATTCCCGCGCCCTTGGTGAGGTGCAAAAGCGGGAAATGCTGCTCAATATCGTGCGGTTGCGTTATGGGGAGCCACCGGCCTTTTTGGATACAACGCAGGTGATTGCTGGCTATAACTTCTCGCGTAGTTTTTCAGGCGGGTATTATGGTTATCCGGCATCTGCGGTAAGTAATTACCTCTTTGGGACAGGCACTATGTCCCAAGCGGAGAACCCAACTATCACTTACCAGCCTTTAACAGGGGAGCAATATGCGGAAAATATTGTTCGCCCTATTTCTCCTGTAGCGATTATGCCGCTTAGCCTTGGGGGAATGGCGATTGATACGCTCTTGCGGCTGACAGCACAATCTATTGATGGCCTCTCGAATGTGCGGGGGGTGGGGCCTTTTGGGGGAGGGTCGGTCCGCTTTTATCTTTTATTGCATGATTTACGTCAGCTTCAATTAGCTGGGGCTATGACGGTGCGTATTGCGACAGATGATCCGTCTTCATCAAAGGGGGGTAAACAAGCAGGCCCTTCTTCAGGGACGGATAGTAATGGAGGCAAGGGGGGCAATGGCCAGCCGAACGAGCATATATATCTTGTCCTCACCAGTACGGCCGACAGTAACTTACAGGCGATTCAAGGTGAGGTGCGGCGGTTATTGCACCTTAATGCCGAGATAAATGAAGCAGAGATTGTGTATGGTCCCTACCCGAAGAAGGAAGGGCAAATCGCCATTCTTACGCGTTCAATGCTCGCTATGTTGACGCAGCTCTCTTACGAAATGGAAGTGCCAGAGAAGGATGTCCATTCTGGCCGAACATTGCCAACGATTGGCCAAGTTGGGATTGAGAGCCGCCCGGAGGTGGTGATCCATTCTGGTAAAGAAGCTCCAGAAGGCGCGTATGCTGCTGTTTTTTATAAAAAATGCTGGTATTGGATTTCCGACACGGACTTCCGGAGTAAGGAAGCTTTTACGATGGTCCAAGTCCTCAGCACACTTGCAGCAACTAGCCATAGTGGTGGTGCTGTGGTGACAATCCCAGCAGGATGACAGAACGAGGCGTGATGATGGCTCAAAAACCAGTGATTCTTCAGCTTCTACCTGCTCTTGGGATTGGAGGGTTAGAGCGTGGGGCGGTCGATATGGCCGAGGCCATTAACCAAGCGGGGGGGCGTGCCCTTGTTGCTGCCGAGCGTGGAGCGTTGGTTTCGCGCTTGCGTTATGTGGGCGGTGAGCATGTGGAGATGGCTTTTCATAAGCGGGTCTCGTTGCGGTATTTTTTTAGTCGTGTGGCGATGTTACGCAGGCTTATCCGTCAAGAGGGGGTAAGTTTGGTTCATGCGCGCTCTCGTTACCCGGCTCTTGTCGCAGCGGTGGCTTGTCGGAAGGAGAATATCCCGCTTGTGACGACATGGCATGGGGACCATCAAGCGCGTTTTTGGCTGAAGAAATGGTATAATTCTGGCCTAGTGCGTGGGCAGCGTGTGATTGCGGTGTCGGAGCATATTGGGGAGCGTTTGCGCAAAGAATATCGCGTGGGGGAGGACCGGTTGCGGGTTATTCCGCGTGGGAGTGACCCGGCTGTTTTTGCGTTGGAAGCCGTCCATGGCTCCCAGATGCATACTTTGTTGGAGCGTTGGCGCGTAGGGGATGAGAGCCGCATTATTTTGATGCCGGGGCGGCTCACGCGTTGGAAAGGGCAGGAATGTCTTATCGAGGCATTGGGGTATCTAGCAGCCCATCATCCAGAGCAAGAATGGATATGTGTTATGGTTGGGCCGGGAGAAGAAAGACCCTATGCGCAGATGTTGCAGAAATTGGTTGAAGAACGCGGTATAGCCAGCCGTTTGCGTTTTGCGGGTGTGTGTCACGATATGGCAGCAGCGTATAAATTAGCGCATATTGTCGTGGTGCCCTCTTTAAGGCCAGAGCCGTTTGGGCGTGTGCCGGTAGAAGCGCAAATGATGGGACGCTGGGTTATAGGCTCTGCCCGTGGGGGGTTGAAAGAGACTATCCATCATGGTGAGACGGGAACGCTTGTCCCTGCGGGGGATTCGCGCGCGCTTGCTATGGCCCTGCGGGAAGTGCTGGACGTGCCCCCAGAACTTATGGCAGAGCGGCAGGATGAAATACGCGCCCATGCGTTAGCGCGCTATACAAAACAACATATGCAGCAAGCTACGTTGGGTGTGTATGATGAGCTTCTATCCAGCCATTTGCAGGAGGCTTTTATAGGCTTCCATCAGGAGAGGGATGTAGAGCATGAAGCCTGATAGGGCGAAAAAGATGGAGCCTGCCCCTATGACAGCGCGGCAGGAGCGTCAATTACGCGAGGCAGAGGCTTTGCGTGCCAATTTGATGCGGCGCAAGCAGCAGCAACGTGCCCGCCCTACGAGTGCCTCTAGCCGAGAGAAAGCCTAATGAATAAGCTCTCCTTACCGCTCCCATCCCGGCAAGAAATTGCATTGGGGATTATCACTATATTATGGGGGGGGACCTATTACATCATCCAGCTGGCTTTAAAGACCAGTGGGCCGATGTTCTTTATTGGGGTGCGCTTTCTCATTGCGGCGTTGTTTGTGGTCTGTTTTGTAGGGCGTAAGCGCGTTTTGCAGGGGATTCCACGCTCGGAGATTTGGCGTGGTGGGATGATCGGCCTTGTGCTGGCCTTTGGGTATATTTGTCAAACAGAAGGTTTGTTGACAATTACCAGTAGTCGCTCTGCGTTTTTGACGGCTCTTTACGTTCCCCTTGTTCCCCTTCTGCAATGGATCATCTTGCGTAAGGCTCCTAATACGAGCGGAATCATTGGTATTTTCCTCGCCTTTGTTGGGTTAGTTCTTCTCGCTGAACCGTGGAAGACGGGCTTAACGATGAGCTCCGGTGACGGTTTGACCTTATTGGGGACGTTCTCTTACGCTTTTGAGATTATCTGCGTTGGTCTTTTCGCTTTAGAGACTGATAGCCGCCGTATGGCCTTTGTGCAGCTGGTTGCTGGGGCATTACTTTCTTTTGTGCTGATGCCGGTAGTTGGGGAGCATATTCCAGCCTTCAGTTGGGGCTGGATGAGCTGTGCGCTCGTAATGGGTGTGGTGAGTGCAGCCACACAACTTGTGCTTAACTGGGCGCAAAAGACAGTCTCTCCCACAAAAGCAACGATTATTTATGCGAGTGAGCCAATATGGGGTGGCCTTGTAGGGTTCTTTACAGGGGATGTTTTAACGATAACGACCCTTGTCGGGGCAGGCTTTATTGTGGCGGGGGTTTTAGCCAGTGAGGTTAAGCCGCGTTGGCCGCGTTTCCGCCGCACATTGCGTGGTGGTGCGGTGCGCGATACCGCGATTGTGCAGAAAAAGCGTTATCGGCCGAGTATGTCGGATTTGACGATCCGTAATGGGTCTGACCCGCGATAGGGGATAATTTTGTCCTAGCGCGGGCAGATGATATGGTAAAAGAGGTCGGGCTGGGATTTAAGCACGATTTGAGGGACTGTAGAGGTTATTAATCATAAGGGAGAGCGGCTATGTCAATTATGCCCGACCACTGGATTCGCCGTATGGCGCAGGATCATGGCATGATAGAGCCTTTTGTTGAGGCGCAAAAACGTGAGAAGGTCATCTCCTACGGCCTGTCCTCTTATGGCTATGATGCCCGCGTGGCGGATGAGTTCCATATCTTTACAGATGTGGATAATGCCATTGTGGACCCAAAGAACTTCAGCCCGGATAGTTTTGTCACGCGCCGGGGGGATATTACAATCCCGCCTAATAGTTTTGCCCTAGCGCATACGGTGGAATATTTCCGCATCCCGCGGGATACATTGGTTGTTTGCCTTGGTAAATCGACCTATGCGCGTTGTGGGATTATCGTCAATGTCACCCCTTTAGAGCCTGAATGGGAAGGGCAAGTGACCATTGAGATAAGCAATACAACCCCTCTGCCAGCTCGTATTTACGCTAATGAGGGTATTTGCCAGTTCTTGTTCTTTAAAGGTGATAGCCCTTGTGAGGTGAGCTATGCTGATAGGGCAGGGAAATATATGCGGCAGTCTGGTGTAACACCACCGCGCTTATAAGCGGCATATTTTAGGTTAAGAGGCGAGGGGAACAAGGCTGATGGATTATTTCCTCATAGAGGGGGGGCGGCGTTTGGAAGGGCGCATCCCTGTTGGTGGTGCAAAGAACTCCGGCTTGAAGCTGATGGTAGCGTCCCTCCTCTCTGAAGGGCCTTTGATTCTCTCTAACGTGCCTGATATTGCCGATATCCGCACGATGCGGACATTATTGGGCCAGCTTGGTTATGAGGTGGCGGAGGTTGATGGCCCCGGCACGCTGAGCCTTGGGGGGGCCATTCATTCTGTAGAAGCCCCTTATGATATTGTCTCTCGTATGCGGGCTTCTATCTTGGTGTTGGGGCCTCTTTTGGCCCGTATGGGCGAGGCGCGTGTCTCTTTGCCCGGTGGTTGTGCCATTGGTACGCGCCCGGTGGATTTGCACCTCAAAGGGCTAGAGGCTCTCGGGGCGGAGATTCAGTTAGAGGCAGGCTATATCCATGCGCGTGCCCCGCAGGGTTTGCAGGGGGGGCGTGTGGTATTACCGTTCCCCAGTGTGGGGGCGACAGAGAATATCATGATGGCCGCTACCCTAGCGCGTGGGACGACAGAGCTTGTTAATGCCGCGCGGGAGCCGGAGATTTTAGACCTCGCTAAGTGTTTGAACGCCATGGGGGCCCGCATTACCGGGGCACATTCTGGCACCATCACGATAGAAGGGGTGGAGCGGCTGCATGGCGCGCATTATGCGGTGATGCCAGACCGGATTGAATGTGGGACATATGCTTGTGCGGTCGGGATGACTGGCGGGGATGTCCTGCTAGAGGGTGGTCGTATGGCCGACCAAGAGGCGGTAGTCCATGCGCTACAGCAGGCTGGTGTTGAGGTTACGCAGGAGGCTGAGGGGCTGAGGGTGCGCAGCCAAGGCCGTTTGCGCGGGTTAGATTTAACGACCGAGCCTTATCCCGGCTTCCCGACAGATATGCAGGCGCAGTTCATGGCGATGCTCTCTGTAGCGGAGGGGGCCTCTATGATCACTGAGACGATTTTTGAGAATCGCTTCATGCATGTGCCAGAGCTGAATCGTATGGGGGCGAATATTACGATCCAAGGGCGTGCTGCGGTGATTCGTGGGGTGGAGCATCTTTCTGGCGCACGGGTGATGGCGACTGATTTGCGGGCCTCTTTCTCCCTCATTCTGGCAGGGTTGGTGGCAGAGGGCGAAACGGAGCTTAGCCGCGTTTATCATCTTGATCGCGGTTATGAGCATGTGGAGAAAAAGCTCTCTGCCTGTGGGGCGAAAATTAAGCGCGTGAAGGCTCCTGCAAAAGCTGGATGACGCTTGGTACATCCTCCACAACCTCATAGAGGCTTGAGGCAGTAGCATCGGCGAATCCTTGCTCCAAGGTTGTACGAAGCATAGCGATGAGCGCATCTGCCCAGCCATGAGCGTTGAGGATGATGATGGGTCGCTGGCTTAGTCCAAGCTGGCGATTGACGAGGACTTCGGAAAACTCATCAAACGTACCAAAGCCGCCGGGCAGGACGATATAAGCATCAGCAATTTCAAAGAGCTTGGCTTTGCGTGTAGGCATGTCCTCTGTCACGTCGAGGTCCGTTACGCCTTCGTGGAGGATTTCTCGTGCTTCTAAAAAGCGGGGGATAATCCCTTTAACGCGCCCGCCTGCTTGTAATGTTGCATCAGCAACGGCCCCCATTAATCCAGCTTTGCCGCCCCCATAAACAAGGGTGACGCCTGCTTGGGCTAGGGCCGTGCCAAGGGCGCGGGCTGTGTGCATATAGGCGGGGTCATGACCAAGGCGAGAGCCACAAAAGACAGAGCAGAATTGAATGGCCATAAAAGATGTGTCTCCTTCGCATAAAAAATGCCGGGTGCAAGAACCCGGCATTTAGCATGGGATAAATCCCATAAAGGCGTAGCGGTGAGACTACGCCTTTGCTGTAAGGCCCTGCCTTATTGGGTATTTTTAGGAATACCACACCCGGGGATACGGGAGAAAGCAGCACTAAAGGCGATACCGCTAACGCAGAGTACACCAGCTACGGCGAACATAACGCCCCAGCCCATATGGTCGCGCAAACCACCCATGAACCAGCTGGAAATCACAATGGTGACATCCGTGAAGATGGAGTAAGCGGCGATGAGAATCCCATGGAACTCTGGCCCATCGGTCTTGACGGCCATTGTACCCATAGCAGGGAAGAGGAGGGAGAAGCCTGCACCGGTTAGGGCAGCACCGATTAACCCGCCTGTATTGTTATGGACTAAGCAGAACACGGCCATAGCGATAGCTTCTGTCACGAGGGACATGTAGGCAATCGGCACACCGCCATGTTTGTCGATTTGGCCAGAGACGAAAATCCGCATGAAGATAAAGCATGCTGCGAAAACGCCAAAGGCAATGCCAAGGCCTGTCCAGTGATTCTCGGTATAATACAGGGCGAGGAAGCTGTTCACCGTCCCGAAGCCGACAGAGCCAGCAGCCAGAGCGGCACCATAAGGCAGCACCTTCTTCACTGCGAGACCGAAGGACATAGGCTTACCCTTGCTCGGCAGGGGCTTAATGGCCTTATAGAAGGTCAAGATGATGAACCCGCAAATGCCCAATGTTGCGGCAAAGATACCAACAGGCAGAAGCTTGATGGTCGGCAGCAAGCCGCTGAGCCATTGCCCAACTGTCACACCAACAGCGATACCACCGTAGGAGGTCACGCCGTTCCAAGAAATAGCAACGGAGGAGTGAGCTGGCCCAACGCGGCGGAGGTTCCATGTCGTTACAGAGGTAGACGTGCAGCTCTCTGACCAACCGATGAAGAGACGGCTGATAAGAGCAACAGCCAACGCCACATAACGAGATGTGTCATTCATACCCATCAGATGGGATGTAGGAATGAGCGCGGCAAGGCACATCAATAAGCCGGAGATGGTGCAGAGAATCAGACCCCATCTTAGGACGGCTTTAGGGCCGAAGATGTCGATGCGGCGACCAACAATCATACGGCCCATGGCTGTGCCGATATATTGTAGGGAGATGGTACTGGCTGCAATAGCCGTACTAAAACCGAGCGTATTATGTACGAACTGAGCACCAATAATAGCGTTGGGCAGCCCGATGACGAAATATACAAGGAGGTTAAAGAAAACAACGGGCATCACACGCATAGTCGGTGAGCACGTATAGGTTGCGTCTTCGTCAGACATGAACGTCCCCTTTGCAGTTTTTGCAGCCATGCCCACCGATAGCTAATATAGGCACAACTTTGCTTAGGTCTTGACCATAGGTGAGAAAACCCTTTCCGTCACGGGGCAAAGTTTGCTTTGCTGATATAGTTATGAATGGCAGCCATGCAGCAAGTAGGTGGGTTGTTTTGTGTGAGGATTCTTTGGGTTATGGCTCTGCCATTTACAGGAAGGAGTGTTGATGATGACTGATGATGCCATCAGGAAAGCTCGTGAGGAGGCGGGATACCGTATTCTTTCCTCAGAGCTTGTTTATAAAAATCCGTGGACGGCTGTGCGGGAGGATAAAATCATCCATCCCGGTGGGAAAGAAGGTCTTTACGGTATTGTAGAGCGTGGGCCTTTTGCGGTGATTATGCCTGTGCATGCGGATGGGCGGGTTACTCTTGTACAGCAATTCCGTTATCCCGTGGGCAAGCGGCTTTGGGAGTTCCCGATGGGGATGTGGGAGACACGGCCCGATGCGGAGGCAGAGGCCCTCGCTTTAGGGGAATTGCGGGAGGAGACGGGCCTGCGTGCGGGGGAGTTGATTCATGCTGGCACGCTCTATCAAGGGGCGGGTTATTCTACGCAAGAGGGGCATGTTTTCTTAGCGCGTAATCTCATTCGAGGTGCGGCAGAGCGGGAAGCAAGCGAGGCTGATATGGTCGTACGTGATGTAAGCTTTGCGGAGTTTGAGCGTATGATTGTTGAGGGCGAGATTACGTGTATGGTTACCTTAGCAGCTTTTGCACAAATTCGCGCACGAGGCTTAATCTGATAGGCCAACGCTATATACCGCAGGAGCATGAGGGGCAGCGTCCTTCCCGTAGAAGGTCTCTCATGTCGGTGATGGGTTTTGCCCTCTTTTTATTAGTTGGGCCACTGCTGTTATGGCATGTGCCTTTCATTCAACGAGGTGTGTGCGTCTTGCAGAGTTGGGCGGGGCGGCCTTATGCGGTAGCGTGGCTTTTACCGGCGACAATAGCGTATTGTGCGTTGGGTTTCCCCCGTCAGGTGCTTTGTTTTGTTCTTGGGGCGAGTCTTGGTGTTAAGCTCGGCTTGGTAGAGGCGAGCCTCGCTTATGGGGGCGGGGCGTTTTTGGGCTATAGCGGGGGCTGGCTTTGGCAACGATGGCACCCTGTAAACAAAGTCGCTATGCCGTGGTTTATTAAAGCGGGGGTGGCAGCTCCTTTTCGTGCGGTATTATGCGCACGTCTATTGCCAGTAGGGTCGGCTTTGCTTGTCTCGGTCTCATCAGGGATGATGAGGCTTGCTGTCGGGCGGTTTGTGCTAGCGACAATGCTCGGTGGGGTGCCACAAAATCTTGTTTTTCTCCTCGCTGGGCATGGTGTAGAAATAGGACACGGGGGGGCCTTGATTATGGCGATAATCTTGGCACTATCCTCTGCTGGATTAGCAGGCTGGGTGTTACGCGGCTTCCATCAGGATAGACAGAAGGCAGAATAACGCATTATGGCGATGTCACAACGCAGTGTTTTTAAGCAAGCCGTGCTTACAAAGCCCTTGGTAAGAGGTGGGCATTTGCCCATGTGGGTGCCTTTAATATTAGGGACACTCACCGCTGTAGGCCCTGTCTCGACTGATATTTATCTGCCCGCTTTGCCAGAGATGGAGCGTCAGTTAGGCTCTGCTGCTGGGACGGGGAGCTTGACCATGGCTGCCTGGGTGGCGGGCTTAGCGATTGGGCAGATTCTCGTAGGGCCGATAACAGACCGTTTTGGCCGGCGTCGTCCGCTTTTAGTGGGGACGTTATTTTATGCCATAGCCGCCGCGGGTTGCGCGCTTGCAACCTCTATGCCGATGTTGTGCTTCTTTCGTGCTTTTGCGGCCTTGATGGGGGCGGCAAGCCTCGTGGTGCCCAATGCCTGCGTGCGCGACCTGACCATTGGTGATGCCACGGCGAAGTTGATGTCCCGGTTGATTCTCATCCAAGGTGTGGTGCCGATTTTGGCCCCCGCTCTTGGTGGCTTTGCGCTACAATTTATTAGCTGGCGCGATATTTTCTGGGCGACATCATTATATGGGGTTGTGGGGTTAGTGATTGTTTTTCTCTTTCTGCCAGAAACATTGGCCGGGGAGGACCGTCACCCTATCAGGTTATGGCCTGTTATTGTCCGCTACGGGCAAACCTTGCAGGATAGGAATTATCGCTTCAATGCTCTGATTTGGATGATACAGGGCTTTGTTATCTTCACGTATCTTACTGCCGCCCCTTTCTTATTTGAGAGCGTGTATGCTTTCACGCCCTTCCAATATGGGATGCTTTTTGGGGTGATGGCGTTATGTATGATTGCCTCATCGCAGATTAATGCGTGGTTGTTGAATTATTATCATAGCCGGACCCTGTTAAAAGCTGGCTTGACCATCAGCATGATAGGGTCGGTGATTTTGTTAGCGATTGCTGTGTGGTCTGCGATAGATGTGGACGCAGCGGGGCATCTTAAACATCTTTATTTATGGCCATTATTTGGGGCGATGGTGTGTGCTTTAGGTTCCGGCGGTTGCATCGGGCCGAATGCTATGGCCGGGGCTTTATTGACGCAGGGCCGTAATGCGGGTGTTGCCACAGCTTTGGCTGGGACAGGGCAATATCTCTTTGGGATTGCAGCGAGTGTGATGGTCTCTTGGTTGCCTGTAGGTACGGCTATTCCCATGGGGATTATGCTGTTTGTGGCTTATATCTTCATGCTGTTATCAGCTCGTTTTGCTCCTTAATGGGATGGGGCGGCATATGCCCCTTCCCCCTCGCTAAGAGAAGGGCCTATAAGGGGCCTTTGTTTATTCTGACCCTATTTATGAGGGAAGTGCGCTCATGTCCTTTAAAGACCCTGCCCCATTGGAGCTGAAACGCTATATCCGTGAGGTTCCAGATTTCCCTAAGCCAGGGATTCTTTTCTACGATATTTCGACCTTGATTCGGAATCCAGAAGCATGGCAGGTGGCGACAGGGCGGCTAGCGCAGGCTGTCTCTCGCTTTCAGCCGGACCTTTTGGCAGGGATTGAGAGCCGCGGCTTCCTTACCGCTGCCCCGCTCGCAACGCGGCTTGGATGTGGCTTTACGATGTTGCGCAAGCCGGGCAAGCTACCGGGTAAGACAATCTCTCATAAATATAGCCTCGAATATGGCGAGGATGAGCTGCATATTCAGGCCGATGCGGTCACACCCGGTCAACGTGTTGTCGTGTTAGATGACCTCCTTGCAACAGGTGGAACACTTGCTGCCTCGATCGACCTTTTACGCAAGGCCGGGGCGGAGGTTGTGGGGGCATCAGTCATGATAGAGCTTCTAGCTCTTGGGGGGCGTAAGAAAATTGACGTGCCGGTGACGTCCCTGCTGACCTACGAGGATTAAGCGTTATCTCCCGTATGCAGCGTGGTGTGATGTCAGAGCCTTTACCGGTAACAGAGATTTTGCCCGCGCTGCATGAGGCCTTGCTCGCGGGGCCGAATCTCGTTCTCGTAGCTCCACCGGGTGCGGGTAAGACGACAACCGTCCCTCCCTTTTTGTTAGAGCGTGCCCCTGCATGGTTGGGGGCGGGGCGTATTTTGTTGGTCGAGCCACGGCGTGTAGCGGTGCGGGCTGCGGCGCAGCGTATGGCCGCTTTGCGAGGGGAAGCCCCCGGTGGGGTGATTGGGTATCGTACCCGGCTGGAGAGTGCGGTTTCTGTCCAAACGCGTATTGAGGTTGTAACAGAAGGGCTATTGGTCCGCCGCCTTGTGGCAGACCCACTTTTAGAAGGCGTGGCTGCTGTTATTTTCGATGAGGTGCATGAGCGTTCCCTCGATGGAGATACGGCTTTAGGGTTCTGCCGCGATGTGCAGCAGAACTTTCGGCCGGATTTACGCCTCATAGCGATGTCTGCCACCTTAGAGGCTAGCCTTTTTACAACCGCTTTGCAGGCTCCATTGCTTGAGAGTGATGGGCGGCACTACCCTGTAGAAATTCGCCATAGGCGGGATATAGGCCATCTGCGGGATTTACCAGAGGCATGCGCGCACGCCGTGGCGCAAGCATGGCAGGAGGAAGAGGGCTCTATTCTAGCTTTCTTACCCGGTATCGGGGAGATACGTCGCACAGAGGCTTTTTTGCAGCGTCTTTTGGGCGAGCAAGCTCCACTTTATCCTCTTTATGGGGAACAATCGGTTGAGGACCAAGCCCGTGCGTTAGACCCCACCTCAGGACGGCGGATTGTATTGGCAACTTCCATTGCAGAAACCTCCGTTACCGTACCGGGGGTGCGTGTGGTGGTAGATGGTGGGTGGCGGCGTTTGCCACAGCGTGATGCCAGTACGGGCTTACCGCGGTTGCACACACGCCGCATCTCCCGCGCTACGGCGGAGCAACGGGCAGGGCGCGCAGGGCGGCAAGCCCCCGGTGTGGCTATTCGTTTATGGTCGGAGATGACACAGCGCAGTTTGATTGTGCAGGACATCCCCGCCATTTTAGAGGCTGATTTATGTGATTTTGCCCTCCTGACAGCGGCATGGCAGCAAGCGATGGGGACAGAGCCAAAGGCTCTACCGTTGCTCGATCCTGCCCCTGCTGGTGGCCTTGCAGCGGCACAAGCATTGCTACATGAGTTAGGGGCGTTGGATAAAGAGGGAGTTTTAACCCCTCTTGGGCAGAGGATGATTAATTTTGGCACGCATCCTCGTTTAGCTGCCTTGCTGTGCGCTGCGCGTACGGTGGAGGAGCAAGCAGTAGCAGCGTGTTTAGCTGCTTTGTTGGAGGAGCGTGACCCCTTGAGAGGGCGCGAGGGTATGGGGGAGGCCCTCTCGGCAGATATTCGGCTGCGTTTGAGGCTCTTTACCCATGATGATGGGCGTGTGCCGCGCCCTGTGATGCGTAGGCTCCAACAAGCGGCGGAGCGTTTTTGGCAGCGTGGTGGGCAAAAGGGCGGCCGTCGCCAATTAGCAGAATATGTGACGGCAGGTATGCAGGGCTATGGCGTGGGGCGTTTGATCGCGGCGGGTTTCCCTGATCGTCTCGCACAGCGGACCCATGCGGAAGGACGTTATCGCCTTGCAGGGGGTGGGAGTGCGCGGCTCAATGCGGCGGACCCTTTAGTGAAGGAGGAGCTTTTAGCGGGGGCGGCCTTTCATAGTGGTAAGGGTACGAGCATGACCCTTGCTGCCCCCGTGACAATGGATGAGCTGCCTGATTCCGTTAAAGCCTGTATGCAGGAGCAGCGGGAGCCTGCTCTTGATGGTACTTCGGGCAAGGTAATTGTACGTCAGAGAGTACGGTTGGGGGCTCTTATCCTAAGGGATAAAAATGTACCCCCATTGCCAGAGGATATTACCACGGCCTTGCTTGCCAAAGTGCAGGCAGACCTTCCTCGTTATGTGGAATGGTCCGATACAGCGCGGCAGATGCAAGCGCGCGTCGCCCTTGCGCGGAGACATTACGCGCCTCATTTACCGGATATAAGCGATGATGCGTTAGTGCAGTCTATGGAATGGCTAGAGCCGTGGCTTGCGGGGATGGATCGCCTCGCTCAGCTTAAAGAGTTGGATATGACGGCTATTCTGACGAGCTTATTATCTTATGAGGACCAACAAGAGCTTGCGCGCCAGCTTCCTACTCATGTGGCATTAAAGGGGGGACGTAGGCGGATTGATTATACAACGGTCATTCCCTCTCTTGCAGCGCGTGCGCAGGATTTTTACGGGATAATGTCGCTGCCAAAATTGGCAGGCGGTAAGGTGCCCTTACAAGCGACTTTGCTCTCCCCGGCAGGGCGTCCGCAGGCTGTTACAGCGGATTTAGCGCAGTTTTGGAAGGCGGGTTGGTTGGATATGCGGCGGGATATGCGTGGGCGGTATCCTAAACATCATTGGCCAGAAAACCCCGCTGATGAGACGTCCTAAGAGGCGGTATAGAGGGGCTGCCTGTAGGATTGTGTGAGGGAGTGTGATAGGGGGTATAGGGAGTCGTTTGGCCGTGTTATGGCTGTTATGGAAGGGGATGGGGTATTCATGCAGCCGGTAATAAGGCATGTGGTCTGGTCTGTTTTAGTCCCAGCGGCTGTTGGGAGTGTGGCGGCGATGGGCATATGCCTATGGTGGGTCCCCGGTGGGGAGAAAGTCCCTACGCCCATCCGTAATACGCGGCTTTATCAAGCTGTGCATCACCCGCCTGTGCCGGTATCGTCCCCTTTAGTGTTGCCCTCGGCCCCTGTTCCTGCTGCGCCGTCTTTGCCTGTTAGTTCAGCTCACGACCCTATAGCTACGCGGGAGGCATTAAATTTGCCGAGCTTTGCACCATTGGTGCATCAGGTGATTCCGGCTGTGGTGAATATTTCCGTCTCTCGTGGCTCTCCCCCAACAGATGATGAGCCTTCTACACAGCCTAAAACACCAGCAGCGCGGAAGGTTGTTCCTATCCCGGCCCCTCATCGGCGGCATCGGAGGCAGAAACACCATACCGTACGGCCTGCTGATGATGATTTAACCGGCGCAGGGTCCGGCTTTGTCGTGGATGCCTCGGGCATTATCGTGACGAACCGGCATGTGATAGGCCATGCCTCGCGGATTATGGTCTCGCTCTCTGATGGGCGGTCGCTTAAAGCGCGGAGTTTGGGGGAGGACCCCATGACTGATATCGCTGTTATCAAGGTCGATAGCCCGACCCCGCTCCCCTCTGTGACATGGGGGGATAGCCGGCAGGTAGAGATTGGCGATTGGATTTTGGTTGCTGGGAATCCTTTTGGTTTTGGCTCCTCCGTTACGGCGGGGATTGTTTCCGCTGTAGGGCGGGATTTAGGCAGTGGTGCGCTGGATGATTTCATGCAGCTTGATGCTCCCATTAACCCCGGTAATTCCGGCGGACCAGCCTTTAATCTTCAAGGGCAGGTTGTGGCGATGAATGCGGCGATCGCCTCGCCGAGTGATGGCTCGGTGGGGATTGGCTTTGGCATCCCCTCAGAGATTGTAGCCCCGGTTGTGGAATCGATTCGTAAGACTGGTCATGTGGAGCATGGCTGGCTTGGGGTCACATTGAATGACGCAAGCGCGCCTATGTGGGTGGAGGATGTGGACCCACACGGGGCGGCTTGGCAGGGCGGTTTGCGGAAAAAAGACGCCATCCTCGCTATTGGTGATGTGCCTGTGCATGATGCACGGACAGTATTACGCAGTGTCGCAGCAGCACATCCGGGAACCGTCTTTAACTTTACCATCCGCCGGGAGGGGAAGGAGATGACCCTCCCCGTGACGCTTGGCAAACGCCCCGTAGCAGATTTTTAAAAGGGGGCGCGTTCATGCGCCCTCTTTTCCTCTCAAGGAGTAGGAGAGGTTTTCTCCAGCTTATCAGCCAACAAGGCTTGAGCATGGATGGTAACACGGATTGTTTGTACCTCTGCCGTGCTGCTAGGGGGTGTAGCGGCACTGCGCATCTCGGCCATCATGAGCATGGGGGGGCGAGGCTCAAGCGGATTTATGGGGCCTTGTCCCCCAATATGGACGCGCTCTAGCCGGACTAAGGAGAGACCAAGGGCAGTGGCATCATCCTCTGCCTGTTGGCGGAGTTTTTTAAGCGCACCAAGGCGGGCTTGTTGCTCCAGCGTTTCACGCAGTTGGGGGTTGAGGGTCCATTGCATGCTCTCAATGCTCAGACCAAGCTGTTGGAGCTTCTCTGTCATAGCGAGGAGTTGCTCACGGTCTTGGCTGCTTAATGTCAGGCTTTGTTGGGCAACCCAGCTATGTTTGTTATGGGGGCCGTATTCCTCCCCAACCATATAGTTATCAGCCGTGCTTTTAATAGCGGATTGACCATTAAGGAGCTTCATTGCCGCATTAACGCGTTGATTGAGCTGCTGCTGCGCGTTGCTAGGGGTGGCACTTTCAGCCTTAGCAGAGAGATGAATCATGAGCGTATCGGCTGTTGCTTGTGTTTCATCAGAGACAGTAAAGCTGAGTTCTGTACCGTGAGGATAAGCCATAGGCGGGGGTGGCGGCATTTGGTGGGAGGGAAGCACGGTCTCCCCCTCAGGCGCGGCGGAGGCAACGGAGAGAGGGGTTACCAACAGAGAGCCCGCGGCGAATGTCGCTAGGCTCAATGCGGTAAGGGGGTGACGTAGGCTCATTGATGAGGTCCTTCTTCCTGATTTTTGAGGAGAACAAGCGCGCGCCGCAAACGGCCTATCCCTGCGCGAATGTGATTTTGTTGGCAGAGCTCCCGGCCTTCTTCCAACAAATGTTGGGCATCATCCATGGCACCAACAGGTACATTATGGGGGGTACGTATTTTCTCAGCTAAATGCTCGCTCAGCTGGGCGCAATAATCAGGGCTATCACTGGTGATGACAAGGTCTTGAGGGGGAGGGGTTGCCTCACTACCCGGCAAGAGAGAGGCCCATGCAACCTCTGGCCATATTGTCAGCGGAGCCAAAAGAATCAGAGCTGTGAGAAAGCATAAAGTGCGCATGATCATGACGCTATCACAGAAAATAGGCGGTTAAGATGAGCAAGGTATGAAACTTTCGTAAGACGTAGCGGTAGGGTCATAAAGGGACTACCGTTTTTGTACGGTCTGTTTCTTGCTGGATGAGTGGCAGAGAGAGCGTGACCTGTAACCCCGGATCCATCCGCGTGAGGGTGAGACGACCATGATGTAAGCTCGTCACCGCTTGGACGAGAGAAAGCCCAAGGCCAGAGCCGGGTGTATGGCGGGCACTCTCTGCGCGGAAGAAGCGTTCATGCGCGCGGAGAATATCAGCTTCATTCATCCCCGGCCCTTGGTCTTGTACACTAATTTCTATCCCAGTGGGGGCTGTGTGCGCTGTATGACCACGCGGTGTAATAGCTGTAACAGGGTGGGCTGTAAGGGAGAGTGCGCTATGAGGAGGGGAAAACTTAATCGCGTTATCTAATAGATTCGCTAAAGCTTGTTGGAGCATCCGTTCATCTCCATAAAGAAGGGGAAGCGGGCTGATATCCATATGGAGGCTTAATCCTGCCTCTTCAGCAGAGGCTTCATATAATTCCGCTATATTGGTGAGGAGTTGGTTAAGGTCCACCATAGTAAAGGCGGAGCGGCGTGCCCCGGCCTCAATCTGGGCAATGCGGAGGAGGGCTTCAAAGATACCGGTAATATGGTCGAGGTCTCCAATCGCTTTTTCCGCCGCTAGGCGTAACTCATCAGGTGAGGAGGCGGAAAAGAGGGCTTCTTCCAGTTGGTTACGGGCGCGAGTGATGGGGGTGCGGAGGTCATGAGCAATGGCGTTGGAGACTTGGCGCACCCCTTCCATCAACCGGTTGATTCGGTCCAGCATGGTGTTGACCGTCTCAGCAACAAGGTCCGTCTCGCTCCCTGTGAGGGCGATGCGGTGGTTAAGGTCCCCACTCGCTACAGCGGAGGCCGTGCGAGCGATGGAGCCAACAATACGGCGGAAGAGATTGCGCACCACTAAAGCCCCGCCAATAGCGAGGAGGGCAATCATTACAGCACACCAAATCAGGGTACGGGTGATGACCGTACTGAGGAGGGCGCGGCCCCTGATGTCATGCCCGACAATGAGCTTAAAGCCGTGGGTGAGGTGGTAGGCCTTAAATTGCGCGGGGGTGGAGAAGGTATAACGGCGGATGGTAAGCTCGTAAAAATGATCCATCTTTGTGATGGCAACGGGCCAGCCGGGTAAATTGCCCGCTAAACGTCGCCCGTGGCGGTCGATGAGCAAATAGAGGGCATCATCATCAATATTCTGTTCTAAACGGTCCGTAATGGCACTGCTCAGGGCAGGGGGGCCGCCATAGTTCCACCGCTGTGTGAGCTCCTGTGCATCGGTCTCTATAAAGGCACGGACATGCTGGGTGAGGAGGTTGGTACTACTCCACCAGATGAAGGATAAGAACAGCGTGGCTGAGATAAGAAATAACACGCCATAACCGAGGGCGAAGTTAATTCCAGCGGAGCGGATCGGCCAATGCCATCGCCCCACTTTGCTGGCATCCCCCCGCCGCCATTGGAGCCAACGGCGCGGGGCTTTCTTATCCTTCTTCATAAAGTAGCTAACCTCTTATTCGCGCTAACTTTGTGTCGGGCGGAGGATATAGCCTGCATTGCGGACTGTATGGATGATAGCGGTCTGAAAAGGTTTATCAACCTTCTGCCGCAGACGGGAGACATGGACATCAATCACGTTGGTCTGCGGGTCAAAATGATAATCCCAGACTTTCTCAAGCAGCATGGTACGGGTCACAACCTGTCCGGCATTGCGGACGAGGAACTCTAGGAGGCGGAACTCACGCGGTTGGAGGTCAATCTTTTGGCCTCCACGCCGTACCTCGCGGGAGAGGAGGTCTAATGTGAGGTCGCCTACAGTGAGGGTTGTCTCTGGGGCGGTTTCATTATGCCCACGGCGGCCGAGAGCCTCCACACGGGCGAGAAGCTCGGAGAAGGCAAAAGGCTTTGTGACGTAATCATCCCCACCGGCACGCAACCCATCGACTCGATCATCTACATCAGAGAGGGCAGAGAGCAAGAGCACAGGGGTATTGTTCTTCTGGCTGCGAAGGGTCTCAAGAATATGCAAGCCATCAACCCCACCGGGGAGCATCCGGTCTAAGATGATGATGTCGTATTTTTCTCCCACAGCGAGATAGAGCCCATCTTTGCCATTATCGGCATGGTCTACATCATGCCCTGCTTCTTTAAGGCCTTTAAGGACAAAGGAGCGAACGGTGGGATCATCCTCAACCAGTAAGATATGCATTGGTCCTGCCTGTTTCGTCTAGTCTGCTCTATTAGAGCGTTTGTGCGCCTAGGATAGCGGTAAGCTGGGGGAAAAGGGAAGGTCACTCATAGAGGGCTTTCTTGCCTCATATTACGGGCATGTTAGGATGCTGGAGACACTGTGATTGTAAGGAGAGGGGAATAGCCATGCAATATAGACCCTTAGGGCGAACTGGCCTTAAAGTAAGTGAACTATGCTTAGGAACCATGACCTTTGGACAACAAAATACCGAGGCAGAAGGTCATGCCCAGCTCGATATGGCCCTCGAACATGGCGTAAATTTCATCGACACGGCGGAATTATATTCCATCCCTCCGCGTGCAGAGACGCAAGGCTCGACCGAGCGCATTGTGGGGAGTTGGCTAAAGGCACGCGGTAATCGTGATAAAATTATCCTAGCCAGTAAGGTGGTTGGGCGTAGCCAGAATGAGTGGTTCCGCCCCGATGGGGAGAAACCACGTCTGACACCGGGGCAGATTCGATATGCGATCGAGCAATCGCTCAAGCGGTTAAATACGGATTATTTGGACCTTTATCAGCTCCATTGGCCAGACCGTAAGATTAACATCTTTGGTGAGGGAGGGACGACCTTCCAAACCCTCTCTGATGCTGATGAAGTGCCGATTGCTGAGACATTAGGCGCATTGGGGGAGTTGGTGAAGGAAGGCAAGGTCCGTCATGTAGGTTTATCTAACGAGACCGCATGGGGTGTGGCGGAGTTTTTGCGTGTTTCACGCGAGGAAAAACAGCCGCGTATTGCCTCTATCCAAAACGCCTATAATCTGTTGAACCGCACTTATGAGATTGGCCTTGCCGAGATGGGCTTGCGGGAGGATGTCGGCTTATTGGCTTATTCTCCACTCGCGCAGGGTTATTTAACGGGCAAATATCTGGATGGTGCCCGCCCACCGGGGGCGCGGACAACCCTCTTTGAGCGGGGGCAGCGTTACGAAAAACCGGGCGTTGATGATGCGATTCGTGCTTATCAGGCCCTTGCGAAAGAGAGCGGGTTAGACCTCGCCCAAATGGCGATTGCGTTTGTAACCACCCGTCCCTTTGTGGCCTCTAACATCATCGGGGCAACTAATTTGCAGCAGCTTGAGACGGCTCTAACATCCGTCAATCTCACCATTACGCCGGAGCTGGAGGAGAAGATTAACGCCATCCATCAGCTAAACGCCAACCCTGCCCCTTAAGGGGAAGTATATAAAGTAACGGTAGAGCCGGAGCATCATTATGTTCCGGCTCGTCTTTTAGGGGGCATCCTTTTTTAAGACGCGCCACAGGGCAAGCAAAATCCCACTTAGTAGTGCGAGATAAAGCAGCACAGCCGTGCCGATAAAATGGCGGGTGCGTTTATGGCTATCATCAGCCCATTGGAGAAAGGCTGTGACATCGCTGGCCATTTGGGGGATGGTCGCTTTTGTCCCATCGGGGAAGTTGATAGCCCCCTCTTGCAAAGGCGGCCGCATTTTGAACTTGTGATGATGCGTGAGTGCCGTGGGGTTGTAATAAGTATGTGGGGCGAGTGTAACGCCGGGGGGAGCAGGGCGATAATCTGCAAGCATGTGGCGGATATAATCCGGCCCACCGCGTATTGTGCGGACAATATGGGAGAGGTCTGGCGGGTAGTCCCCCCCATTATTCGCTTTGCCCACAGCGACACTAGGATAAGGGGAGGCAATGGGGCTTTCTAACCCTGTATGGCGTTGTTGTGCCCAATGCTGCAAGGCGGCAACATCTGGTTGTAACGCAATCATATCCCCATAATGGGCATGGTCCATACTATGGCAGGAGCTGCATATTTGCTGGAAGATAAGCAACCCGCGTTCTTCCGGCTTCATAATGGGGGGCGGAGTAGGGGATGCCGCCGTGATAGGGGCGGCGAGAGCAGGGCTAGCGGCCCCGCTGATGAGGGTGAATAGAGCAAAAGGAGCCCATAACAGACGGTGTGGCATCATGACTGTACATCCTTTTGTGAGGATTGTGCGGCTTTGCGCTCTTGCCATGCAGTGAAGGGGAGCAGAACGAGAAACACGAGGAACCATACCAGCAATGCGCCTCGGCTTATCCATGCCCATAGGGGGGTAGCTGGTTGTAGCCCTGCTACGATGAGGGTGAGGAAGGCGAGGAAGAAAAGCCCCATCCCGATGCGGATAAAAGGCCGATAGGTCGCATTATGGTGGGGGGAGATATCCAACCAAGGGAGAGCAAAAAGGACGAGTAAGCTAGAGGCCGCTATGATAAGCCCCCCAAGGCGGGAGGGAATAGCGCGCAGCATGGCAAACCACGGGGCAAGATACCATTCTGGCGTAATATCAGCAGGGGTTTTGAGGGGATTGGCAGGGGTAATGTTATCAATCTTGCTTAATAAACCGGGGAGGAAGAAGATTAACCCCGCCAATAACGCCAGAAAAATACAGACGGCTAAGCTATCTTTGACAACATAAAACGGTGCGAAAGGCCGTGTTGTTTTGTCAGGCTGGGGGCTATCTAGGGTTGGATTGCTAGAGCCTGTCCCGTGGAGGCAGATGATATGCAGGCCAATCAAAGTGGCGATAATGAAGCCAAGGGTAAAATGCAGGATGAAAAAGCGGTGCAGCGCAATATTGCCTAACGTCTCTTCCCCAAGGAGATAAACAAGCAGCGGATGCCCAATAGCTGGCACGGCGTCCACCGCATGGGTAATAACGGTTGCGCCCCAATAGGACATCTGCCCCCATGGTAAAACATACCCTGCAAAGGCTGTAACCATAAAAAGGAGCATCACAATAAGGCCAGAGAGCCAGACAAGCTCTCGCGGGGCTTTGTAGGAGCCATACCATAGCCCTCTCCCTATATGGAGATAGAGGGCTGCAAAGAGCATGCTGACCCCGCCTGTATGGATGCTACGGACCAACCAGCCAGAGGGGACGCGGCGTTCAATCGCTTCAATGCTTTCAAAAGCCTGCGTCATATCGGGCTGGTAGTGGAGGGCAAGAAAAATCCCGCTTACAATCATGAGGCCGAAGGCGGCGATCAAACAGGCCCCGATAGTCCAGAGCAGATTTACCGGCGGCATGGGGAAGCGCGCCATATGGCGGCAGAAAGGCCGTAGGAAAGGCAAGCGGCGGTCAAGCCAATGGGAAGGCGGTGTGGGGGTGTGATTCATCATAGAGGCCGTCCCTTACAGTTGTTGGATTTTGGTGATGTCGTAATGAGGGGAGAGCAGGCTTTCCCCTAAGCGGATGGTGTTATCATCAACAAAATGAAGGGGCGGGACGGGCAAATTATAAGGGGCGGGCATATTGCGTAGGACACGCCCCGCCCCATCAAATTGTGAGCCATGACACGGGCAGAAGAACCCACCAGAGGCCGGTAAGTTTGCACTATCTTGATAATTGGGGACGCAGCCTAGATGGGTGCAAATGGTGATATAAACCCCATAGTCAGTCCGCAGGGAGCGATGGGGGTTGGCAGCCTCGGCGGGTTGTTGATGGATGTGTGAGTGCGGGTCAGCCAGCTGGGCAAGGAGGGTAGGGTCCTCCAAAGCGCGGAGCATCTCTGGCGTGCGGCGTTGAATAGCCACTGGAAGGCCCTGCCAAACGACTATTTTGTGGCTACCCGGCTCTAAATCCTGCACAGTGACATCAAGAATGGCGTGCTCATGCGTGTTCTCCGCAGAGCGTGCTTCAGTCTGGCGGAGACTATTGAGGAAGGGCGCAGCGAGCGTGCAGGCCCCAGCTCCGCCTAAAGCGAGAGAGCTTGCCGTTAGGATCCGCCGCCGCGTAGGACGAGGGAAAAGGGGGGCGTCATCCAAAGCTGGGTGCGGCGGGGGGGTATCGTTCTGCTGGGTCATGGGCGCGCTCCTTATCAGGCTTTTCTTTATAGAAATAGCGATAAAGTGACGCAATGTAGAGAAGCCGCCTTATGGGGTATTAGGCCCGTGCAATCAGCTTTTTTGTGAGATGATGGCAACGATGTTTTAGCCGTTCCATCAAAAGATAAATTGCAGGTGTGGTGTAGAAGGTTAAGAATTGGCTGACAGCCATCCCTCCTAAAATCGCTACCCCTAAGGGGCGGCGTAACTCACATCCATATCCATCGCCGATGAGTAGAGGCACCCCGCCTAAAGCCGCGGCTAATGTTGTCATCAGGATGGGGCGGAAGCGGATGATAGAGGCCTGCTGGATGGCTTGCTCGGCTGTCATCTCAGGGTTGGATTTATGGGTTTGTAAGGCGAAGTCAATCACCAAGATGGCGTTCTTTTTCACAAGGCCGGTGAGGAGAATAATGGCGATAACGGCAATTAAGCTAAAGTTCTCCCCTGCAACCCAAAGTCCTAGAACAGCTCCCACCCCGGCAGAAGGCAGGGTAGAGAGGATGGTAATAGGGTGTATGAGACTTTCATAGAGAATACCTAAAGTAATATACATAATAGCAATAGCGACCATAAACGCGATTAAGGCGTTGTTCATAAGAGATGAGGTTTCCCCCGTTGTGCCAGTAAACTCCCCATGGATGACATCTGAGACATGGAGATTTACGAGGGATTTTTTGATCGTTTCGACAGCATCAGTGTATGTGTGGCCTGCTGTGAGGTCAAAAGAGAGGGTTGTGGCGTAATAACCATTGTGATGAGCAATAGTCAGGGGCATAGGTGCTTTGGCAATACTGGCCACATTATCAAGAGGGATCATCGTTTCTTGGGATGAAGACACCGCTGCACCGTTGGAATTATTGCCCGAGAGTTTATTGGCAAAAGAGTTCGTCACAGAATCTTGGGCGATGGAGGCTTGTGCGCTCAATGTCCCTTTGCTGCGGACACGGATCAGGTTAGAGGCAATCCCCCCGGCGGCTGTCCCAGCAGAGGTGGAAAGCCAGAGATGATGGAGTGTGTTGGGGTACTGGCGGAAAGGCGCATCAACCACCATGACCACTCTGTGGTTGGTAAGGGGAAGATGAATGGTCGAGACAATGCTTTGCCCAAAAGAGTCAAAAAGAGCATTTTGGATTAATTGTGGTGTAACATTATAGCGGGCCTCAAGGTCTCGATGGACTATAATATTGGATGAGATTTCAACATCTTCTGCATTGGTTGAAAGGTTACGAAAGACCCCGCTAGCACGGAGCTGCGCTAGGAGGGGCGGGGTCGCGTTATAAAGAGGGGTGCTGTCATCACTTTGGAGGACATAACGATAATTACCTGTATTGCTTGTATCGCCCCCCCCTTGACGGTCGCTCCCTAATGCCCAGAAGAAGGCTTCTGCCCCAGCTTGTTGGGGGATGCTTTTATGGAGCCGTGCTAATATCGTCCGAGGGCTAGCGCGTTGGGCTTTATCTTTGAGGGAAATAAAGAGATCGCCCGTGTAGCTATTCCGGTTAAATGTAACGACTGTTTGGACAGCAGGGTCTTTTTGGATAATTGCTTCGACCTGCCGTAAGCGGCGTAATAATGCTTGGAAGGAGAGGTTCGGTTCCCCAACTATGCGCCCTCGTAGGATAGCCAAATCCATTGCTGGAAGAGTTGTTTTAGGTAGGATGGTAATGCCCCCGATGAGTAAGAGGAGGCTAGCTGGTAAGGTAAGACCAATAAGGATGGGATGCCGCAAGCTCCAGATCATGGAGTTTTCATAAGCTCGTGTGAGGCGTTGGAGGCCTGTTTCTGTGACGTGAAAGAGCTGATGGCCCCTATAGAGTAGCCATCCCAATGGAGCGCGCCACATGGTGCGTTGGGGGCGGGAGGGTAATGTGGCGTGCGGCTGTGTGTGTATTGTGAGAAAATGGGCGCATAGCATAGGGGTAAGGGTAAGGGATAAAACCATTGAGATGATGATGGCGATAATCATCGTCATGGCAAATTCGTTAAAAATCGATCCTAATGTTCCGGGGATGTAAAGGAGAGGGATAAAAACCGCAATTAAAGAGAGGCTAATAGAGAGAATTGTAAAGGTAATTTCAGTTGTTCCAATAAGGCTTGCTTGGTAACGATCCATCCCTGCTTCCATATGACGAGCGATATTTTCGAGCACGACAATGGCATCATCAATGACAAAACCCACGGCAATCGTTAGGGCCATAAGGGAGAGAACATCTAGTGAGAAGTGATACCACGCCATTGCTGTGAGTGTGCCAGAGAGGGCAATGGGGATCGTAATAGCGGGGATAAGTGTACTAAAAAGATGGCGGAAAAAGAGAGCAATAACTAGGACGACTAAGATAATAGAGACAATAAGTGTGAGCTTCGCATCAATCAGGGAGGAGCGAATTGTACGAGAGAGGTCCAGCCCTGTATGGATCTGCACAGTCGCTGGGACTGTTTGTTGGAGAAGTGGAAGACGATGAGTAATATCGTTGACGATAGCGACTGTGTTCGCGTGGGGTTGTGGCATAACAGCAAGTGTAATAGCGGTTTGCCCGTTTAATGTGCTTTCTTGGTAAATATCCTGCACATCATCATGCACCCTAGCGATATCGCGCAGATAGATAGGGTAGAACTTGTTACGATAGGCAACAATGAGGTTGCGATATTGTGCCGCATTGATGGCTTGGTCATTCGTTTGGAGTTGGATGCGTTGGTCACCAAGGGTGAAAAAACCCTTGGGTGTATAGGCATTAGCAGAGGCCAGAGCGGAGCGAATATCCTCTGGGTTTAAGCCCCATTTATACAGGGGGTAAGGGTTAAGCTCGACTCGCACTGCAGGGTTGGAGGCCCCGAATATTTCCACCCGGCCAACCCCGCCAATTTGGGCCAATATGGGCCGTATGCGGATGAGGGCGAGGTCATAAAGCTGGTCGCGTGATTGTTGTTTAGAGGTTAAATGAAGGAGGTAGATAGGCCTATCCCCATCAAGCTTAAAGGCTTGTGGGTCTGAATCTAATGTACCTGTTGGCAGGTCACTTCGGGCGGCACGTAAAGCGGCTTGGACATCCCGCAATGCCCCATCAATATTACGTGATGGGGCAAAATCAATAAAGATAGAGGTTTTGCCGCTGCCTGTAGTGGATTCTAGCGATTGGACATCGGCAATCGTGGCAAGGCGGCGTTCTAACGGGGTGGAGACAGAAGTCGCCATTTGTTGCGGGTCTGAGCCGGGTTGGCTGGCTACCACCATAATGGCGGTCGCCGTCATGTCCGGCATGGTCGCAACAGGGAGAAAGGGTAACGCCACTAACCCGGAGAGGAAGATGGCTAAGGCCAGCAAAGTGGTCGCCACGGGGCGATCAATAAAAAGCCGGCAGAAGACCATAAGCTCGCAATATGCCCTTTCGTGTTACTCTATTGAGTATAAAGGATGGGTGATTATGCCGTGCGGTAATATACTCTTAACTCTTTGTAAAGCCAGATATTTTATGATTAAGGCGTAATAGGTTGGGGTGTGGGGACATAACCATAGCCCTGCACATAGGTCGTTGTCTGAGCTACATAGCCCTGCCCCGGTTGGTAATGCGTATAGCCGGGGACGGGATAAGGATAGCCGGGGGGACCTGCGGGGGGTGCAGGTGGTTGCACAATAACAACATTGGTGCTGGGCGGCGGCGGAGAGCTGTAGCTAGGGCTAGGGACAGCATATGGGATGGCATAGCCACCATCATAATAACCACCACTATAACCGTACCCAAAAGGCCCGCCAGAAAAAACGCGATTAACGACACCATAGCCGAGGCCTGAGCCAACGCCATAACCAAAGCCGCGGGCGAAGCTATGGCCAAAGCTGTGATGATGGCCGTAATAATAACCATGATGGTAATAGCCGCGATGCGCTTCTGCCGCATGGGGGCTTAACACCCCAAAGGCGAGAGCACAGATAAGCCCAGCGATGGTAAACCGCATTTTCTCCCCCTGTGTGGGACTAACCTCAACGCATCAGATAGTAACGCTGGAATAGGGTATAAGGGTAGTGAAAAAAACGTCACGAAATAGTCATGTAGAATAGGCCGTGCCTTACTCGGCAATCGCGGCAAAATGGGCTTGCAGGACATTTTGAATATCGTGCGGGGTCATACAGGCTAAAAATCCCCGCGCCCCAGCATTAATCCAAATTGTTTTATGCTTTTGTGCGCTGCGGTCTATGATAGTGGGAAATGATTCACGGGAGCCAAAAGGCGTTGTCCCACCAGAGACAAAACCGGTGCGTTCGTGAGCTTCCTCCGCTTGCATCATTTTAGCATTTTTGCCGCCTAAGGCTGCGGCTAAGGCCTTAAAATTGACGCGTTTGGCTACGGGGATGACAGCAAAAGCCGCCTGTTTGCGGTCTATTTTAACAGCAAGTGTTTTAAACACAGCCGATGGTTTGGCCCCAATGGCGTGGGCTGCTTGCTCGCCAATATGGCCTTTTTGCGGGGCATAATCATAATGGCGCGTCTCGTAAGAAACCCCCGCTTGGTCGAGGAACAGCGTAGCGGCGGTCTCGTCATGCTGGGAGGTGTTTATGTGCATCATGCAACCCTTTCAATCGCGTGGAACGCTACAACGATATGATGATCGCCCATTATCAAGCGTGTTTTAGCCGGCGGGACAAGCGAGGCCTATGCAGCCCTGCCTTGTTGGGGCGCAGGGCAAGGCGTATCATAAAGGCTGGATAAGGCGTTATTACGCAGGAGGAGTCGATGTCCCAACCGCTCGTTGTGTTTGCTGAGTTTGAAGCAACAGAGGCTAGTTTGGCGAAGTTCCTTGAGGTGTGTCAGTATGATGCGCTGCGCTCCAAAACGGATGAGCCGGGCTGTTTGGAGTTCCTCATCCAACGCAGTGTTGAGGAGCCTTATCTTGTCGCTCTTTATGAGGTGTATAAGGATGAGAAGGCCTTCCAAGCGCATGAGGCGGCCCCTCATTTTGCGGTATTTCGTAATGCGTTGAAGGAGCTTGCCATTACAACAAGGCAGATTCGTTTCTTCCATCGGCAATGATGGATGATTTATTCCCAGAGACACGCACCCGGCAGGTTTTAGCCCCCGGGGCTGTGGTGTTGGGTGGTTTTGCTAAAGCAAATGCTCCCGCTTTGTTGCAGGCGATTGAGGATGTTCTAAAACAAGCCCCTTTGCGGCGGTATAAAACAGCCCGAGGAGGCCAGCTTGCTGCGGCCATGACGGCATGTGGTCGTTATGGTTGGGTGAGTGATGGCCGAGGGTATCGTTATGATGAGCTAGACCCTTTGACCGGGCGTGCTTGGCCGACTATGCCGCTTATCTTCCAATCACTTGCGGTGCGAGCGGCGCAAGAGGCAGGCTATAAGCAGTTTATGCCGCAATCTGGGTTGATTAACCGCTATGCCCCCGGTGCAGGCATGGGGCTGCATCAGGATTGTGATGAACAGGTCGTTGAAGCCCCGATTATTTCGGTCTCTCTTGGGTTATCAGCGATATTCCAATGGGGTGGGGCGACGCGCAACGCCCCATGTCGTAAAGTGCCCCTCCATCATGGGGATGTAGTGGTGTGGGGCGGGCCAAGCCGGCATAACTTCCACGGGATTATGCCCATTAAGCCCGGCCCTGCTGTTGCGGGGCTAGGCTGGCGATATAATCTCACCTTCCGCACTGTACGGTAAGGGGAGGGCTTATTTCGTTACTGCCGAGACGGCATCAAGATTGATGATGCTTGGTGCAGGCTCAAAACGGTGGGGTGAATGTGCGGCTTTATCTGTATCATTTTCCTCCGCCGTGACGGGGGGACGATGAGTGAAGCTGAGTTTGAGCATCACACGCGTATTATTGAGGTAAATCGCCCCCAATTTTTCATCCTGCGCGGGGCTGATGCCATGGGCAAATTGGTCCTCACGCCATGGGGTGATGGTGCGGGAGGTCCAAGCATCTTCATCAGAGATAGAATCAGGCTGTTCATTTTGCTCATCAGAGAGATAAGGGGTGAGCTGCCCATCAGTAAAGCAAGCATTATCCATATAATTTGTGACGACATCACGATAATGGCGCACTTTTGGGGGGCGGGGCATGTAAAAGCCGTTCCAATGGGAATGGTAGGAGCAGCTCTGGGCGCGCCATAACCCATCTTGGCCTTTATCCATCACACATTGTACCCGCATATGGAGGGCATCATCACTATGTTTAGAGGCAAAGATAATCGGCGCGCTGGCCATCTTTTGGCACGGTAATTTTGGTTCCAAAAGGGCTGGAGCCGGTGGGCGTTGGGAGGCTGGCAAAGGGTCGCCCGGCTCAGCATAGAGAGGGGAGAGGGGGGGGAGGCTAGCAGCCCCACAAATCAGAGCAGGGAGGAGAAGGCGTTTCATAAAGCCGACCGTAACGCAAAAAAGAGACGATGTAGATTCACAATACTGTATGCGTCACGGTAAGGGAATGGCCTCCCTTAACAAGCAGGGACATTCACTGCCAGGCCGCCTAAGGCGGTCTCTTTATAACGATGATTCATATCCCGTCCTGTCTCCGCCATGGTTTTGATGACATGATCAAGGGAGACATAATGCGCGTTTGCATCATCACTCATCGCCAAAGAGGATGCGTTAATGGCTTTCACAGCCCCAAAGGCATTGCGCTCAATACAGGGGATTTGCACAAGCCCTGCCACAGGGTCGCATGTCATGCCGAGGTGATGCTCCATAGCGATTTCAGCAGCATGTTCACATTGCTCTGGTGAGCCACCAAGGGCTGCGGTTAGGCCCGCAGCAGCCATAGAGGAGGCAACGCCAACTTCACCTTGGCAGCCAACCTCCGCCCCGGAGATAGAAGCGTTGAGTTTAAACAGCCCCCCAATCGCTGCTGCTGTGAGGAGGAAGGTGCGTAACCCAGCCTTGCTATATTCGGGGCAGAAGTCGCGATAATAGCGCATTACAGCGGGGATAACGCCAGCGGCCCCGTTGGTAGGGGCGGTGACAACACGCCCGCCAGCGGCATTTTCCTCATTCACCGCAATGGCAAAGAGGCTGATCCAGTTCATCACATTATGGGGGGAGGGGGCGGCGTTTGTTTTGGCTTGTAAGCGGGCATATAATTTTGCTGCACGTCTTTGTACTTTTAGTGGGCCGGGGAGTGTATCGGTATGATGTAACCCAGCCTCAATACAGGCGAACATAACATCAGTAATGCGGTCCATCCCTCGCTCAACATCCCATAGGGGGCGGATGGCGGTTTCGTTTTTTAAAACGATGCTGGCAATATCGGTATGATGTTTCTTCGTATGGGCTAGCAAAGCCGCCCCACTGCGGAAAGGGTAAGGCACATCCGGTAGGGAATAAGACATAGTGCGCGCTTGTTCTTCTGGCGTAATGAATCCACCTCCGACAGAGCAAAAGCGTTGACGTGTGATGAGGCTGCCATCTCGGCTGAAAGCTTCAAACTGCATAGTATTGGGATGGATGGGCGGGATGGTGCTGGTATCAAGGCAAATATCTTTTTGATAATCGAAGGAGAAGCTCGTGCCATTGAGGTTCAGCAGATGTGTGCTTTCAATATGCTGGACGAGCTTTTGGGCTGTATCGGGGTTAACATGCTCTGGCGTTTCGCCCGCTAAGCCAAGCAGAATCGCTTTGATGGTGCCGTGCCCTTCCGCAGTGAGGGCGAGCGAGCCATAAAGGGTGACGACAATACGGGCGGGGTCTTTCTCTAAGGGGCCATCAGGGAGGTCTGCCAGCACATCGGTAAAGCGTTGTGCTGCACGCATAGGGCCGACTGTATGGGAGGAGGACGGGCCAATCCCTATTTTGAATAGGTCAAAGAGGCTGAGCATGAAAACGGGCCCTTGGTCCTGTGAATCCTTCTTCCTTTATGGGGTAAAAACCGTTCTGTTATAAGCCTTAAAAAATAAATTATTCTGATAATGCAACAAATAAGAAACTTTGCTATAAGGGACACTCCCCACTATGCCCCCTCTTTTTAAGAGGGGGAAGTTGGTTGTGCCCAGAGTGTCTCCAAAGCAAGGCGGCATTGTGTGATGAGGGCGGATAGGTCCCCTTGATACAAGCTATCGCTGACATCGGAGGAGAAAATCTCCACCGCGCAGGCCCCGCGGAATCCCGCATCCCATGTAGCATGGAGCATCTCATGGAGGGGGATGCACCCTGCTCCCGGTATGAGCCTATCTGCAGCGGAGCGTGGTGTGCGCCAGTCGCTAATCTGCACAACATTAATCAGCGTCCCCGCCCGGCGGATGGCGGCGCATACATCAGGTTGTTGCCAGATGTTCCAATAATCAAGGCATAGCCCTAGGGCAGGATGATTGACGGCTTTGATGATGTCTAAGGCTTGGTCAATCGTCCAAATAGCGGTCTCATAATTGATGGATGTGGGGTTGAGCGGCTCTAAGGAGAGCGTAACGCCGAGTTCTTGCGCTAGGGGGCAGAGGCGATGGAGGGAGTCTATCGTATGGTGGATGCAACCATATACATCGCCGTTATCAGGTGCCCCTGTATTGACGACAAACGGTACATTTTGGGCGTAAGGCGCAAAGCGATGCAGGCTTTCTTCTAAGCGGGCGAAGCGGCGTTCAGCCTCTTGGGGATAGGGCACCATCTTACTGGCCCCAAATGTGCGGACTAATGGTTGGAAGGAGCTAAGCTTCAGCCCGCTTTCCTTCAGCAATGCCATTTGCTCATCCAACCGATGGGGGTCGAGTTTGTTCTCACATAGTTCGATCGTCTCAACCCCTAGGGCTGCATAATGCTGAATATCTTCCTCAAAAGACCACGGTTGGGTGGTAAACTCGTTCATGCCAAAGGCGAAGGGAAAGTGGCTCATGCGGCGGCTTCCTCTTTCATAAAGGTGAGAACAGTATGGTTGAACTTCTCTGTCTCATCAAGGAACACCATATGGGAACTTTCCTCAAACTCTACGGCTTGGCAATGCGGCATATGCTCTGCCACCCACCGAGGTCCAGCAGCGGGGAGGACTTTATCCTTCCCAGCAATCATCATGAGGGAGGGTAGTGAGAGATGGGGGAGGACATCTCGCCAATCTTGCGTTGTGTGGTCAGCCATCATGAGGGAAGCGGCATAGCTAGGGCATGCGGCCATCTCGTTAAGCAGCATGGTTTTTTCATCCTCAGGCAGGGAGGTGCTGAGGCAATCAGCGAGATTTTGTTGATCAAACGCGCTGCGGTTAAAGGTAAGCTGTTGTTGGAGGAAGGTTAACCCGGCCTCATCGTAGCATGTAGCGTGGCCTAGCTTCCAGTCAGGCGAGAAGAATTGCTTTGGTGTCTGCTGGACGAAAATGGCACTGCGGAGGCGTTTTGTGCCAAAAAGCTCCATATAAGACCAGATGATGGGTGAGCCGATGGACCAGCCAAGAACCGTAACATCATGAAGGTCCAAAGCCTCCAACACATCGCGGAGGTCCGCTGCGAGGCGGGCGATACGATAGCCATGATGCGGTTTGTCAGAGTGCCCATGCCCGCGTAAATCCAGCGTAATGACACGGTATTTTTGTGCAAAAGCGGCAACATTACGGTGGAAGAACCGCCCGGAAAATGTCCAACCATGAATCATGACAAGGGGCCGCCCTTGGCCATGCTCCTCATAATAGAGTTTGACATGGTCGCTCGTGGTAATATGGGGCATCGAAGAATCTCCCTAATACGGCCTTCACTAGGCGTCTTTCATGTAAGATGGTGTGGAGCCTCTTTTCCCTGCAAGGGGGGTGATGATGTTGTAATGTTTTTACCTTACAAAGCGGGTGCGGCAGGGAGCCAGATACGGCATATCGTGCCTTCATGAGGGGGGCTGAGAAAGCGTAGATGGCCTTTATGGCGTTCTACAATCTGTTGGACGATGGCCAATCCCAACCCTGTGCCTTCTTCCACTTCCGCGGGATTGGTCTGCTTATTATCGGTAACGCGGTAAAAACGCTCGGTAAGGCGGGGGAGATGATGAGGCGCAATGCCGGGGCCATTATCACTTACAGATAATAAAATGCCCGTACCTTCCTTACGCGCACAGAGGCGGACCTGCAAAGCGTGGTCTGGTGTCGTACCATAGCGGATGGCATTTTCGATGAGATTGAGAAAGAGCTGGATCATCTCATCCTCATCAGCAAGGAGGGTAAGATGATCCTCCTCTTGCTCTACAGTGAGGTTACGCGTGTTATCGGTAAAACGAGGTAGGACTTCCCCCACGATAAGGGCGAATAACTCCCCAACATCAAGGCGTGTATGAGGGCGGTTATGGCTGCGGAGTTGGAGATGAGAGAGGTATAAAAGTCGCTCCACTAGCCGTTGCATACGCGTGGCTTGTTGGCTCATTATCTGTAGATAAAGCGTGCGGGAGGCTTGGTCTGTTGTGCCCTCATTGTCTTTTAGGAGGTCGATAAACCCACTGAGTGAGGCCAGCGGGGTGCGTAGCTCATGGCTTGCATGGGCAATAAAATCGGCCCGCATACGGTCCATTGCTTGCTCTGTGCTATGGTCGGTAAGGAGGGTGAGGACCATCTTATCCCGCCCTTGTGGCCTACTTAACTGGCGCATCGCTAAGCGGATCGTGTGCTTGATGGGGACATCCAGATGAACGATGGCGGTATGGATGGCATGCGGGCCGGTAGAAGGTGAGGTCGCTAAGGCTTCGTGCAATATAGCGCGGCTATTAGGGTGACGAAGGATGGCGCGTAAGCTCTCTTTATAATGCTCTTGCGCGGCTTGATTACAGGCGAGAATCTGCCCCATCGGGTCAAGGATTAAAGCCATACCGGGGATGAGTTCCACTAACTCATCTAATGCCATCTGATGAAGGGGGGCTTTAGCGGATGAGTATGGAGCTGTGTGTGCACTGCGAGGTGGGTTGTCCTGATAATAACGGGCTAGCACCCATCCTATATAAAGGCAGCAGAGGCATAAAACGGCACCACCGCCCAGCCATAGGATATGCCCTATCATTTAAGGCGCAGTGGGGGCAGAAGGGGAGGCATCATGCTCCATGCGGCTATCATCTAGCGCGTATCCCGCCGAGCGTACGGTCCTGATAAGGTCTGCCTCCCCCGGCTCATTTAGGGCCTTCCGTAAGCGGCGGATATGGACATCCACCGTCCGGAGTTCCACATGAACATTGGCTCCCCAAATGCGCTCTAATAAGAGTTCGCGGGAAAAGACTTTACGGGGTTGGCGGATGAGTATGTCTAAGAGGCGATATTCCGTTGGCCCTAAGGTGATGACGCGGCCAGCGCGTGTGACGTGGTGATTTTCTGGTTCTAAGAGTAAGGGGCCGAAACTGATTTGGTCTTGGCTAGGGCGAGCGCGGCGTAATAAGGCGCGGAGGCGGGCGTCTAACTTATCAGCACTGCATGGCTTAGTGAGGTAAGCATCCGCCCCGTGATCAAGCCCATTAATAAGATCTTGCTCCTCCGTTCGTGCAGTGAGGAATAAGATAGGCAGGTCCTTTAAACCCGGCTTCTGCCTTATGATGCGGCATAATTCTAGGCCGGAGAGGCCGGGCATCATCCAGTCCAGAAGGGCGACATCCGGTTTTGTCCCCTCAAGAAAGGTAAGAGCGTGTTCCGCATCTGCAACAGCATGCACCTGATAACCACGTTGCTGCAAGCTATGTTCAAGCAATAGGCGCAGGGCGGCATCATCCTCTACAACGAGGACAAAGCCTTTAGTGGTATTTGTAGCCGGTGGAGCAGGCATCACGGGGTGCTGGCCTCTTGCTCTGTGGCGATGCTCTGTGCTGCATGGCCGTGCGGTCGGGCTGTGGGCGGCGGTAACGTACCTGTTGCGATGAAGATGATGCGCTCGGCTATATCAGTTATGTGGTCTCCTATCCGCTCTAGGTTCCTAATGATGAATAAGAGGGAGATATAAAAGCGTAGCGCACGGGGCTGTTGGGTCATGCGCTCCAGATAATTATGGGTCATGGTAGCGCAATATTCATCCACACGATGATCAGCCTGCCAAACAGAATGAGCCGCCGTTGCATCTTGATGCTCTAAAGCGTCCATCACACGGCGGAGATGCTCGAGGACCATGCGACCAATTTCACTTAAAGCGAGCCGGTCATGAGGGGGGATGGGCTGCTCCATCTGCTCTAGCCGCCGTGCGATGGAGCGCGCATAATCGCCAACGCGCTCTAATGTGCCAGCCATGGGGATGTTAGCGACAATCTCACGCAAATCTGCGGCCATAGGGCCATGGAGAGCGAGGAGGCGGATGGCTTGTGTTTCTACCTCATGCTCTAAAGCATCAATGGCTTTATCATGATGAATGACTTGGGAGATGGCTTGTGCATCGGTCTCGGTAAAAGCGGTGAGGATAAGCGATAATTGATGTTCCACAAGGCCGCCCATCTCCTCCATAAAAGAGCGTAGGCGGCGGAGGTCCTCCCCATAACGTTGTACAATATGTTGGCCTTGTTGCGGCATAGCCTCTCCCTTTTGCCGTGATACTAGCCTAATTCTGTAAGAGCGGGAACAGGCCGCAAGAGGTGGAGAAACTGGCAAAAAACCTCTGTTTTCCGCCGTTTTTAAGGTAATATTCTTATATTTAACGTAGTTGTCATAAATATTTCATCTCCGCAGGGTGGCGCACCTTGTTAAGGGTAGATGCATTTAAGAGTGAAGGAGCTGTTGATGGTGATGAGGACACGCCGTTCTTTTTTACGAGAATGCTGTGCCTTGTCATCTCTAGCTTATAGGGCATATGGGCAAGACTGTATGGCAGCAGATAGGATGCGTTTAGATAATGCTCGCGATGTCTATCCTCTATGGCCAGAGGGTAGCATGGCAAGCCCTGCTTATACATCACGCCGTGGTCGTATAGTGCGTGTAAGTGCGCCGGGTTTGCATATTATGCGGCCTGAGCATCCCAATGGGGCGGCTGTTATTATTGCCGCAGGTGGAGGGTATCGGCATATCGCGGTGGCGCAAGAGGCCCTTCCTGCGGCGCACTGGCTCGCCTCTTTAGGGATTACCGCCGCGATTTTGCTATATCGTTTGCCTGATGAGGGGGGAATGATGGAGGCTCCATTAGCTGATGCGCGGCAGGCTCTCTCCCTGTTACAATCGGGCCTGTATAATGAGCGTATTGATGCACAGCGTGTTGCTCTTATGGGCTTTTCAGCGGGGGGGCATTTGGCGGGCTTAACTGCCTTGGAGGCTCATACTATGCCCCCTGCTTTATTAATGCTGCTGTACCCTGTGACGATGGTTGGCCCCCCTTTTGAGCGAACGCGTACAAGCCGTGCCTGCCTTGGTGACCATTCTGCGACAAGAGAGCAGATAATGAGATGGTCTTTGCCGCCTCATGTTGGTGTTCATGCCCCTCCATTATTTTTGGCTTATGCGGCGGATGATTCCATTGTTTCACCCCCGCAAGATGAGTATCTGGTGCAGTCTTATCAGAGGCATCATCGGCCTTATGAGGTTCATCAATTTGCTACAGGCGGGCATGGCTTCGGCCTAGGCCGTGCAACAGGCCCCACACAAAAATGGCCTCATCTCGCAGAGCGTTGGATGAGACAGCAAGGGTTTTTATAGAATAGACGACCTCCCTTTATGGCTGCGGTGAGGGCGATGAGGGAGGCTGGTAGGACTGATTATTAAGGCTGTGTTGTAGCCATGTCTCCTCAGCTTTATTTAAGGGGCTATTACGGCGGATAGCGAGTGAGATAGTGATGCGGAGGGTAGGGTCTTGTAAGGGGCAGCAATAAAGCCCGTCATGTTGGATAGGATTATGAAAAGCAGCGGGAAGGATAGTGATGCCAACACCCGCCTGCACTACGGTTAGTAAGAGCGATGTATCGCTTGTCCGCCCCGTAACCTGCGGTGTGACCCCGTGAGAGGCAAAGGCTTCTGAGATAAATTGGTTAATTTTGAAATCCTCATTCATGAGGACAAATTTTTCCTCCAAAATATCGGTGAAGGAACATATAGCCCGGCCTGCAAGCGGGTGTGTGTCCGCCATGAGCAAGCATAGCTCCTCCTCTGCAAAAGCGATGGTGTGTAATTGCTTATTATGGATAGGCTCTATGAGTGCAGCGATATTGGTATGATGACCTAGAAGCTGTGTTACGATCCTGTCGGAAGAGTATTCCTCAATCGTGAGCACGACCTCTGAGTATAAGCTGCAAAATTGCCGGATGATAGGGCGGAAATAGATAGCCCCAAGGATAGGCGGGAGGGCTAAATGGACAGTCCCTTTTAAGGGGCCGGATTCATCAGCCATAGCCCGTTGAAGATTCTGTTCTGCCTCTAAGAGACGTTCTGCATGGAGGAAAAAGGTCTTGCCTTTGTCGGTAAGGGTGATGGCTTTATGTGTCCGGTCAAAAAGGCGCACATCTAATTTATTCTCTAAAGAGCGGATGCCCATGCTGAGGGAGGGCTGGCTGATATGCAGCATATCACTTGCGTGGCTGAAATTGCCCTGCGTGGCCACGACCATGAAATAATGAAGCTCACGGAGGGTGAGTTGGGGGTAAGGCATCGAGCATGTCTTTGGGGTGCCGGGTGATTATGCCTTCCCGATTAATGATGCCATTACCGCGCGGAAAGATATGCGCTGGGTTGGATGCTCTAACGAGTTGAATGCCGCTTATGCTGCTGATGGTTATGCGCGTGTGCGGGGGATTGCCGCCCTTAACCAAGGTACAGTGTTGGGGAGTTAAGTGCCATTAACGGCGTTGCCGGGGCATATGCGGAGTATCTATCGGTTATCCATCTGGTTGGGCTTCCCGAACGCGCTGTGATAGATGAAAAACAGGCTCGTGCATCATACGTTAGACAATGGTCAGTTCATGGCGTTTTATGATGCAGGGGCTCATATTGTGTGCGCTCAGACGATTTTAGATGGTCAGAATTGCGTGCAGGAGGTGGAGCGCGTCCTTGCTGCATTGTATAAAGAGTGGCGGCCTATTTGTATCGGTATTCCTTCCGATGCAGCTCATAATGAAGTGGTCGTGGTGGAGGGTCATAAACCCTCTCGCTCCCAGCCGAACAAGGTACAAGCCGAGTATGTTGCCAAGCGTATTATTGCGCAGCTTGAGCAGAGCAAAACGCCATGTGTTTTACCGGGTATTCTTACCGCTCGTTTTGGTTGCCAAGAGGCCATGCAACAGTTTTTAAAACGCTCCGGCCTGCCTTATTACGCTACGATGTATATGGATAAAGGCGTGGTGGATGAGCAGGATGCCGGTTTTATAGGGATGTATAGCGGGCATCTCGTCCAGGAGGCTGTTGCTCATTTTGTGGAGCAAGCGGATCTTGTCCTCACATTGGGTGCCGAGATGACGGATTTTAACACCGGGACATTCACGCAGACCTTGAATCCGGAGCGTGTTATTAGTGTCATGCCGCATGAGGTGCGCTTTGGTGATGGTGCGGTTTATGCAGTCGCCTTGGTAGAGGTTATGGAAGCTCTTGCCGCGTTAGCGGGGACCCTGCCTGCCTATACGGGGCCGGGTTATTTGGGGACGGAACTTGCCCCCCAGCAGGCTGATGAAGGCGATGATGGGGCTATTCGGACTCACACGCTATATTCCGCTGTGAAGGATCATCCATCTCCGGGCGGGGGATATTGTGGTGAGTGAAACCGGGACCATAGCATGGGTATGGGGTTTATCCGCTTACCAGAGGGTGTACGCTATGAGGAGCAAAGTTTATGGGGGGCCATTGGTTGGGCCACACCCGCTGCTTTTGGTATGGCTATGGCAGCCCCGCATAAACGGGTTATCTTGTTGACAGGGGAGGGGTCTCATCAGCTTACAGTACAAGCTGTTGGTGAGTTTGCCCGCTTTGGCTGCCACCCCCTCATTTTGGTGCTTAATAATGGTGGCTATCTGATTGAGCGTCTGCTCTGTGATGATGGGGAGCGTTATTATAACGATGTTGCCAGCTGGGATTATACCGCTCTAGCCCGTGCCTTTGGTGGGAAAGATTGGCATTGCGAACGTGTCAGCACGCCCAAGGCTTTGCGACAGGCTCTTGCAGCAGTAACACCGGGGCAAGGGGCCTACCTAGAGGTTATAGCCCCCCGTTATGATGCCCCTATGATGGCAGAAGCTATGGGGAAGAAGCAGTAAGGCAGTAAAGTCCTTCTAAGCTGGCCAAGCTGGGCCTCTCCTTATGAAAGGGAGAGGCCCTTTTTATAGGGCTTGTGACATATACTAAGCGGGTATAAACGCTATCACCAGCGAATGCCATTATTATGAGATGATTTAGTTTTTAAGGAAGATGATAAAGCGACTGGCGTCCCGTACGGGATTCGAACCCGTGTTGCCGCCGTGAGAGGGCGGTGTCCTAGGCCTCTAGACGAACGGGACTAAAGGCGTGGGTTCTCTCTAAAGGGGATAGGGCAGGAGCGCAAGAGGGGGAGGAGATTTTTTTACAAAACCATTGCAGATAATAAGCAAAAAGCCCCCATGAGGGAGCTTCTCGCAACAGTTTATATGTAAAAGTTAGTTTTTAGGAGGGCAGAGGATGGGGCCAAGTTTTTGCCCGCCAAGCAAATGAACATGAAAATGCGGTACTTCCTGCCCACTATCAGGGCCAGAATTGCTGATGAGGCGGAAGCCGCTGGGGATGAGGGATTGCTCGGCTGTGATTTTATCTACCAACTTCCAGAAATCGAGAATCTCCTCATCACTCGCGCGGGAAGTGAAGTCGTGCAGGTCGGTATAGGCCCCACGGGGGACAACAAGGATGTGGATCGGCGTTGCGGGAGAGATGTCATAAAAAGCAAAGGAATGTTTGCTATCGCAGACGCGCTCGGCTGGGATTTCCCCACGCAAGATTTTGGCGAAGACGTTGTTATTATCGTAAGCAGGGTTGGGTATCGGCATAAGATGGATCCTTCTTTTCCTCCTCATATGATTGGGGAGGAGGGAGGGGGTAAGTCAAGGGGGGAAGGGGGGCAACCCACCCATGCCTTGCTTTTTAGAAGGTCTCTTTCGGGCGGGAGGCTTTTTCCGCAATCCCACTTGTCCCTTCGCGGCGTTCTAGCTCGGCCCAAACATCGGCAGGGGCAACGCCAGCATCAACCCACATTACAATGAGGTGGTAGAGCACATCCGCACTCTCACTAATGAGGCTCTCACGCGTACCGCCAATGGCTTCGATGACACATTCAACGGCTTCTTCCCCAAATTTTTGGGCAATTTTGCTCCGTCCACGGGCCATGAGACGGGCCGAATGGCTTACAGAGGGGGAGGCATCCTTCCGGTCCATAACGGTATGGTAGAGCCGCTCTAATATATCATTGCGGGTGAGTGCGGCTTGTTTCTTCTCTTTAGACATGATGATTCTCCCAAGCCGTTAGCGGCCAAGTCGTACTGGCAGATGCGCCTTGTGTAAGGCTTGCTTGATCTCGTTAATTTTAAATTGACCGAAGTGGAACACACTCGCGGCGAGAAGTCCACTCGCACCAGCCTGCGCCCCTTCGACAAAATGAGTAAGTTCCCCTACCCCGCCAGAGGCAATAACGGGGATGGAGACACGCTGGCACACAGCGCGGAGGAGGTCTAAATCAAAGCCAGAGCGTGTGCCGTCACGATCCATACTGGTAAGGAGGATTTCCCCCGCCCCACGCTCTGCCATTTGTTCAGCCCAAGTGAGGGCATCTAACCCTGTAGGCTCGCGCCCACCTTTGGCATAAACCTCCCAACCACCCCGGCTATTGCTACGGGCATCGATAGCGACAACAACGCATTGGCTGCCAAAGCGTTCGGCTGCTTCATTGATGAAATGGGGCGTACGAATCGCAGCGGAATTAATAGCGCATTTATCAGCCCCGCTGAGGAGGAGCTTCCGCATATCCCCACAGCTTCGCACCCCGCCCCCAACTGTAAGGGGAAGCTGGACTTCGGCGGCTGTGCGCTTGACAACATCAAAGATGGTTTCACGGTTATCAGAGCTTGCCGTGATGTCTAAAAAGGTTAGCTCATCTGCCCCAGCAGCATCATAAAGGCGTGCTTGCTCGACAGGGTCGCCAGCATCACGGAGGGAGACAAAATTAACCCCTTTGACAACACGGCCATCACAAACATCAAGGCAGGGGATGACGCGTAGCTTTAGCATGTCCCCTCCAACACCTGTAGGGCCTCTGGGAGGGAGAGGCGTCCATCATAAAGGGCGCGTCCAACAATCACCCCCGTAATGCCCGGTGTTTCTTCAGCAGCACGGCGTAAGGCGTGGAGATGCTCTAACGTGCCAACCCCGCCACTGGCGATGATAGGGATGGAAACATGTCGCGCTAAGGCCGCTGTTTGCTCAATATCAAGCCCTTCTAACATGCCATCACGAGTAATCTCGGTGAAGATGATAGCCGCAACCCCGGCATCCTCCATATGGCGGGCGAGGTCTGTCGTGGTGAGTTCGGAGACTTCTGCCCAGCCTTCTGTAGCAACACGGCCTTGGCGGGCATCAATCCCCGCGACAATACGGCCGGGCCATGCGCGGGCTGCTTGGCGGACGAGGTCCGGGTCTTTAACGGCAACCGAGCCAAGAATAACCCGGCTCACACCGGCCTCTAACCAGCGTTCGATTGTTTTCATATCGCGCAATCCTCCACCAAGCTGTACGGGGAGGGAGGTATTGGCGATAATGCCTTCAACGGCATCTATATTGGCGGAGCGACCAGCAAAAGCACCATCTAAATCCACAATATGGAGGTGGCGGCAGCCAGCGGCCTCAAAAAGTTTGGCTTGTGCTGGCGGGTCATCTGAATAATGGGTGGCATCATTCATCTCACCTTGGCGTAGGCGTACACACGCCCCGCTTTTGAGGTCAATCGCAGGATAGAGGGTTAGCCCTGTAGAGGTAGGTGTAGGGGCCTGTGGCGTGTGATGAGGCATAGTTGTGGCTCCTCCTGCTACTTGCCATTGGATTGTGCCGCCTTCTGGGACCAGAAGTTTGGAGAAGAATAATCCGCGCACTGTCCGGTCTCCGATTCGTGCAAAATAGGGGTGCGTGCCCCAATGGGTGAAGCCCAATGATGTAAGTAGGGCAATAGCATCGGGTAGAGTTTCCCGCACGCGACAATCCAGCACATGCGCCCCACCAGCGCGTGCGCAGGCGATGACCTTATGCAGGAGTAGCGTTCCTAGCCCTTTATTGCGCTCATAGGGAACGATGAAAAAGGCGGTGATGGTTGCACTAGCTCCGTAAAGCTCGGAGCGTGCTGTAGCATGGGCTAAAATGGCGGCCCCGCAAATGCTGTTATCTGGGGCACGGACGATGAACAGGTCTCGCTCTGGGACGAGGAGCAACCCTTGGAAGAAACGGCGTAACACCCCTGCCTCTGGCGGGGTATGCCAATTAAAAACACCTTCATTGAGAATAGCGGCTGTTGTGCTTTCTATGAGGCTTTCTAGGTCGTCTTCCTCAATCGTATCATGCAGACGTTCCGCCTTATATTGGGCGGGTGGGTCAAATAAGGGCATAGTGATATCACCTAGCCTGCCAGAGGAGGAAATTACCAAGAATGGTCAGCCCAACCTCTTGGCTTTTCTCAACATGGAATTGCGTACCACAGCGATTCCCCTTCGCTACGATGGCAGGTATAGTCATGCCGTAATCCGCTGTGGCGATGACCTCATCCTCATGGGCTTCTTTTAGAGCGTAGGAATGGACAAAATAGCCATGCTCCCCCGGCTGCAACCCTTCTGTCAGGGGGTGGGCACCGGGGGTGAAGCTAAGGGTGTTCCACCCCATATGAGGGAGCTGCAATCCCGCTTTTGCGCTCTCATCCATAGGGGCGATATGCCCATCAATCCAGCCTAGGCCTTCTGTACGGCCATGTTCTAGCCCATAGCGAGCCATGAGCTGCATCCCCACACAAATGCCCAAAAAGGGTGTGCCTTCCGCTGTGGCTTTCTCCAATAAGGGGCGGAGATTGCCAGTATCCAGCCCATGAGCGCAATTTGCAAACGCCCCTTGCCCAGGTAGGATGAGCCGGTCCGCGCTGAGGATGTCCGCTTCCTCACGGCTGATGAGGATATCGGCCTTAATCCCTCGCAGAGCTGCGGCGCGGCGGGCAGCTTGTGCAGCGGAGGCCAGATTGCCGCCATTATAGTCGATTACGACAACGCGCATGAACATTTCCCCCTCAGCCTACGAGACACTTGCTTTTCTTTCAGGCATGTGAGGGCGGTAAAGCAAGCAAAAATTATATAAGGTTTTTTTATAATACACCTTTTGTGGAGGGGATGCGCCCTGCACTGCGCGGGTCACGGGCTAAGGCCATGCGGAGGGCACGGGCAAAAGCTTTAAAGGCACTCTCGGCAATATGGTGGGCATTAGTCCCTGCACGGCCATTCATATGGACGGTAATGCGCGCTGCCATACAGAGGGCGCGGAAGAACTCCTCCACCATTTCGGTTGCCATTGTGCCAATTATCTCGCGGGGGAAGGTGATGTTCCACGCAAGGAAGGGCCGGCCAGAAATATCGACCACCGCTTCGCACAAGGCTTCATCAAGCGGGACGAGGGCAAAGCCAAAACGTTCGATTCCTCGTTTATCGCCAAGGGCACGATAAATGGCCTCCCCTAAGGTGATGCCGACATCCTCAATGGTGTGATGGTCATCAATATGCAGGTCCCCTTTGACGCGCACCTCAAGGTCTAACCCACCATGACGGGCAAGGGCCTCTAACATATGGTCAAAAAAGCCAATCCCAGTCTGGATGGTGCTTTTCCCTTCTCCATCGAGGGAGAGTGAGAGGGCGATGTCTGTCTCGTTTGTTTGGCGATTCAGCGTAGCGGTGCGGGGTGTCTGTGTTGTCATGCGTCCTAATTATACCAGTTTCGGGCGTAATCCAAACTTGCTTATCGCGCTCGTCTGGGGGAGAGTGTTTTGTATCTGATATTCTTATGACGATGGAGAGGGTTAATATCATGACACAGGCTATATCTGATTCGCCTCTCTCTGCGCTATTGGGGCGGTCCTCCACGGGGGACCTTATCGCACCTGCCCCAGAAGGCGATGTGTTGATGCGTATTTTATCCGCAGGTCTTTGCGCGCCTGACCACGGCCATTTATGCCCGTGGCGTTATATTGTCATCACCGGGGCGGAACGGCCCGCTTTTGCTGCGCATGTGGTGGAGGCTGTAGCCCGGCAAGAGCCTGATGCGCCAGAGAAAAAGCGTGAGAAACGCCGCACGCGTTTTAGCGAAACCCCCATGATTATTGCCCTTGGGATGCATATACGCCCCAAACATAAAGTCCCCGTCATAGAGCAAGAAATGGCCGTGGCGGCTGGGGCTATGAATGTGCTGAATGCCTTGCATATGGAGGGCTTTGGTGGGGTATGGATTAGCGGGGCTTTTTGTGAGGACCGCCCCTTACTCCGTCACTTAGGGTTGAAGAAGCCGCATCGTCTGGCAGGTTTCTTATTAGTCGGTACGCCAGAAAAACCCGGCAAGCTTCATAAACGGCCTGATATTGCTGATTATATGGCGATATGGGAGGCGGAACATCCTGTTACATTCCGGGCGGATGAGGAGTCGCATTAAGGTGAGCGTGATGCAGCAGACTGTAATGAGCGATGTTGTTGTTGCAGGCGGTGGCCCTGCGGGTTTAGCCGCAGCTTTATCCTTCGCGCGGGAGGGCTGGGCCGTGCATGTGGTGGAGCCTGCCCCTCATACAGTGCTGGCGTCCCCTGCCTTTGATGGGCGTGAAATCGCCCTCACTCATCATACCGTTCATTGGTTGAAGCAATATGGTGTGTGGGAGGAGATTCCTGCTGAGGCAATTTGTCCCCTAGATGTTGCACGGGTGGAGAGTGGCAGCCTTGGTGGCCCACCCTTAATCTTCCATGCCCCTCAACAATCTGAAGCAACCCCAGAGGGTGAGCCGCTGGGCTATCTTGTGGCTAATCATTTGATTCGCCGTGCGCTTTATCATGTTGTACGGCGCACAGCGGGCATTACGCTTTGTTGTCAGGAGCGCGTAGCGGGCTATCACACCACGCGTGAGGCCGCACATATTCAGCTTGCTAGCGGGGGTACTATACAAGCGCGGCTTTTAGTGGGAGCGGATGGGCGGTTCTCAGCCGTGCGCGAGATGGCCGGGATTGGGGCTATCGTGCATGATTTTGGCATGAGCATTCTTGTCTGCCGGATGCGACATCTCACACCGCATGACAATACCGCCTTGCAATGGTTCTCTGAGAAGCAAACCATCGCTTTGCTGCCTGTTGCATCAGATGGCGGGATGGGGGATGTGTCCTCTCTGGTCTTGACCCTTCCGCCCGATGAGATTGCCCGCCTCCGCAGCGCAGCGGATGAGGCGTTTAACGCAGAAATCACCCAACGTACGGATGAGCGGCTCGGCCTTTTGCGTGTTGTGAGTGACCGCATCACCTACCCCCTTAAAGCGGTTTATGCGCACCGTTTCCACGGGCCGCGTGTGGCTTTGATTGGTGATGCCGCTGTGGGGATGCACCCTATTACCGCTCATGGCTTCAATTTTGGGATTCGCGGGCAAGAATGTTTGGTGCAGGAGTTGAGCGCAGGCTCTGGTGACCCGGGTGAGGCAGCAGCGTTGCGGCGGTTTGAGCAACGGCATCGCCGGGCGACCTTCCCGCTCTTTACCGCAACAAACGCGATTGCTGTGGCCTATACGCGTGATGATGGGCCTTTTCCTCTCGCGCGCCGGGCGGGGTTGATGCTGGCTAACCGTCTCACCCCCTTTAAGCGGGCCGTAACGCGGATGCTTATGGACCCTATATAGGGGGATTAGAGCTTATAATTCTGCAAGAAAGCGTCCATCTGCTCATGATGCGCTATGGCATGGATGCGGCGATGAGGGGCTGTATGAGCCGTGCCATCCTCTAGCGGGAGTGGTACATCTAAGGAGCGTGCTAGTAAGGCGAGGGGTGCGGTGGCCTCTGCTCGACCATAAAGGTGGTCGCCTATAATAGGTGTCCCTAATGCGGCACAATGCACCCGTGCTTGATGTGTTTTGCCTGTATGGAGGGTGAGTTCAAGCAGGCTTGTGCTGCCATCATGGGCTAAAACCCGCCATGATGTACGAGCAAGTGCCGCAGCCTTTGTGCCCTCATGGGGGGCTTCACAAACCATCTTCCAACCTTGTTGAGGGGAGGAGACGCGCTTTATAGCGGTGGTGAGGCTACCTGTTGGCTCTGTTGGTTTGCCAGAGACTAACGCCCAATAATGTTTGGTGGTTTGATGGGTGGCAAAGGCCTTTTGTGCAGCAATTAAAGCCGTTTTGCGGAGGGCTACCAGCAAACAGCCCGCTGTATCAGTATCTAAACGATGGACGAGCCATGGCCCTCCACGTTTTTGCGGTGTGAGGCGGCTCTCCACACTATCGCGCGTTTGCGGCCCGGGGTGGACGGCTAGACCTGCGGGCTTATTGATGACGATAAAATGCCGGTCCTCCCATAAGAGGGGTAAGGCGAATCCGGGGCGGAAAAGGGGAGGAGGAGCCATAGGTTAGGCATCATCCTCATCATCATAACCAGCGGTGAGAGACTCCTTGCTTGCGAGGACATCACGTTTGCCCACATGGTTTGCAGCACTGATGATGCCTTCGCGCTCCATTTGGTCGATGATATTAGCGGCGCGATTATACCCAATGCGGAGATGGCGTTGGACAAAGCTCGTGGAGGCCCGTTGCGCGCGGATGACAAGCTCCGTGGCCTGCTCATAAAGGGCGGCGTCTTGGTCATCATCCGTAGCGCGATTCCCCTTGCTGGGGGCTTGCTCTTCCTCATCCGTCTCGTCAGCGAGGACTTCCGTATTATAAACGGGTGCTCCTTTGGAGCGAAGGTCCGCCACCACAGCTTCAACCTCTTCATCGCTGATGAACGGCCCATGCACGCGGGTAATACGCGCACCGCCTTGCATAAAGAGCATATCCCCACGGCCGAGGAGCTGCTCTGCCCCTTGTTCACCTAGGATGGTTCGGCTGTCATATTTATTGGTAACTTGGAAAGAAATACGCGTTGGGAAGTTCGCTTTAATCGTCCCTGTGATGACATCAACAGAGGGCCGTTGTGTTGCCATGATGACATGCACACCCGCCGCACGGGCCTTTTGGGCCAGTCGGAGGACGGAGGCTTCAATCTCTTTACCGGCAACCATCATCAAATCGGCCATTTCATCAATGACGATGACGATATAAGGCAGATGCTCAAGGGGGAGGCGATGCTCATCAAAAACGGGATGGCCCGTCTCTGGGTCATAGCCGGTTTGGATGCGCCGTGTTGGGGTTTCCCCTGTCGCTTTAAGATGACGGATGCGGTCATTATAGCTGCTGATATTACGCACCCCGTGGTCCGCCATAAGCCGATAGCGGCGGTCCATTTCTTGCACAGCCCATTTGAGGGCACTGACGGCTTTAGGCGGCTCCGTTACAACTGGGGTCATCAAATGAGGGATACCCTCATAGATGGAAAGCTCTAGGATTTTCGGGTCAATGAGGATGAGGCGGCAATGCTCTGGGCTTAGCCGGTAAAGTAGTGAGAGGATCATCGCATTAATCCCCACCGATTTACCAGAGCCTGTCGTCCCAGCCACAAGGAGATGAGGCATCCGGGCGAGGTCTGCAAAAATAGGCTCCCCAGCAATATCTTTCCCTAAAGCGAGGGGTAGTTTACCGCGATGCTCCTTCCAGGCGGAGGAGAGAAGAAGTTCGGGGAAATAGACCGTCTCACGCGTAGCGTTGGGGACTTCTATCCCAATGACATTACGCCCCGGTACGGTGGCAATGCGGACGCTCAATACCGCAAGCGTGCGGGCAATATCATCGGCTAAGCCAATCACGCGGGAGGAGCGTATGCCGGGGGCTGGCTCTAGCTCATAAAGCGTGACAACAGGCCCGGCGCGGTAATCTGTGATGGTCCCTTGTACGCCATAATCATCAAGCACCTTTTCCAGCATTTGCGCATTAGCTTGTAAGGCTTCGTCAGAAGGCCCAGTCTCATTATGGTCTGGCAATGGGTTGAGGAGGCTGACAGCAGGAGGAAGCCATGTTGAGGGTGCCGTCATACCCGTTATAGGGGCATGAGGGGCCGCAGAGGGCTGCAATGGTACAGGAACCGGCCCGTTGAATGAGGGTGAAGCATGGCCAGCAAGGGGGGCGGTGGGGGTTATAAGGGGTTCCGCTGCTTTATGACTGTCTGGCACAGAGGCAAAAGCTGTTGCTACAGGCTGTGTAGGATGAGGCGGCATCGTTACATGATGCGTAATATCCTCTAGCTCATGGGCCTCATGCAGCTTTTGGGCTTGTTGGGTTCGGCCGGGGTCATGGCGAATATGGGCAAGCATTCGCGCATAGGGGTTGTCGGCCTCTGCTGCATCGGGCGTGGGGTCTGCCTCAGTCTGTGGTGCAGGGGGGGGCGCAGGGGGGTGTTGTGGTTGGGTTGAGAGCGGCTTTTGCCACGGAGCGACATTATGCGGGGGTAGAGCCTCTGCTTGGCGGTTAAGATTACGTATAATAAAACCAGATGGACGAGGCCCATTGCCGGGCACGGGGCGGTTATAGCGGACAGGCCCTCCCATTGTGGAGGGATAGGCCGTCTCTGGCGTGGTGTCTTCTACTGGTTTGCGTGTGCGTAATAAGGCATGAAGCGGTATCATGATGATAGCACTCATCCCCTTGCCAAGGGACCGCCACTCTCGCCCACTTAACCCCATAGTTAAAGGGCATAGAATAGCGAGCAGAATCAGAGTGAGGAAGGCAGCCACAATCCCCCCCATGCTGCCTGTTTCCTGCGTGGTTAGGGCGAGGAGCTTGCGGGCAAAGAAGACACCGCTCTCCCCTCCTAATCCGCTACTTGTCGGCCATGGGACATCACAACCGGGCAAGGTGAGTTGGAGTAGACCAATCATCATCGCGGCTGTGGGGAGGAAGATGATTGCCCCAACTAGTCGTAAAAGAGGCAGGCCTAAATGGTGGTAACGTAAGAGCTGCCATGTCCATGCTAGTAGGATGAGTACTGGTAGGATGCCAGAAAGCCCTAGGAGCTGGGTAAGAGCATCGGCAATCGTCGCGCCAAAACGGCCGAGTAAATTGGTTGGCTCCGTTCCCGTTGCGGTGTTGAAGGAGGGGTCATGCGGGTTAAAGCTAAAGAGCGAAGCAGCAATGGCAAGAGCCATAGCAAGTAAAATAACGCCCAGTACCTCCATCATCCGCGCGGAGAGGATGCGCGAGAGGGGAGATTCATGCCATGCAGGAATCTCCTCATCATCTGCTATCATACCCCCTAGGGGCGGCTCAATCGTGCCATTGCTTCCCCGTAAAGAGGATGGCAGCAAAGAGCGCAGCTTAGGAGATAAACGAAAGCGAGAAAGCACAGGGGCGTATCCTCTGGCAGGCTATAGGCATGGTATGAGAGAGCAAGGATAACCTATTTTACCTGATTCTGAAATAATGAACCCCTCAGACCTTATAAAGGTAGCGGAGGGCGGGTCCCTGTTACGCTATTATCATGCCGCCAAATATGTATGCTCGCCGCCCCGAAGCTTCGTTGTGCAAGTAGCGGGGGCGGTAGTGCGGTGAGGCTGGGTAAAAGATGGGCATGGAAGGGCTGGAAAGGCTCTTCTGGCTCTTTGCCATCCGGGGTGAGGGGCGCACTTTCTGTCTCTGCGATAATGAGGGCCCCATCAGCTACCCATCCAGCACGCCATAAGGCCCGCAATCCCTTTTGCACCAAGCCTTTATGATAAGGCGGGTCGAGGAAAATGAGCGTATGAGGCTGCGGGGCCTTAGGCGGGCGTGTTACATCACAATGGCGCAGCCTTGCGCGTTGTGTCATGCCGCAGGCTTGGAGATTATGTTGTAAGGCTGCAATGCCGGGGCGGCTACCTTCCATAAAGGTAGCAAATTGTGCCCCGCGGGAGAGAGCTTCTAACCCCAGCGCACCAGTACCGGCAAAACTATCCAACACAATGGCTTGCTCTAAAGCATCGCGACCAAACCATGGGGCGTGCATGAGCATATCAAATAAGGTCTGCCGCGCGCGCTGGGCTGTCGGGCGGGTCGTAAGGCCGGGCGGTGCTTGTAGGCGGCGATTACGGGCTGTACCAGCGATGATTCTCATCACCTTAGGACCGTGCCTTCTTTGGCTTTAAGGAGGGGATTTGGTCTATCAGCGTTTTATGAGCCACTTCCTCAAGCTCATGCGGCTTGAGATTACCAAGAGCAAACGGGCCATAAGAGAGGCGGATGAGCCGGCTGACATGGAGGTTCATCCCCATCATCACCTTACGAATCTCACGGTTCTTCCCCTCGCGGAGGCTTACGGTCAGCCAGGAATTATCCCCTTTGGTAGAATCCAGTGTAGCGTCAATAGGGCCATAATGCACACCCTCTATTACACAGCCTTTAGCAAGGGCTTGGAGTTTCTTTTCATCCACAAGGCCAAAGACGCGTACCCGATAACGGCGTATCCATTGGCGGGAGGGGAGTTCTAACTCACGGGCGAGGCTACCATCATTGGTGAGGAGCAATAACCCTTCGGAGTTCAGGTCCAACCGCCCCACGCTGACAACACGCGGCATAGCTTTGGGGAGGGAGGCAAAAACAGTGCGGCGGTCCTCAGGGTCATGATGCGTGGTCACTAACCCCGCTGGCTTGTGGTAACGCCATAGGCGCGTCCGTTGAGGCGGGTCTATTGGTTTGCCATCAACACAAACATGGTCATGGGGGAGGATGAAGGTAGCCGGATGGGTCACGGGCTTACCATCAAGGGTAATGCGCCCTTCCTCAATCATACGCTCAATATCACGACGGCTCGCTACACCACGGCGGGCTAGGGCTTTAGCGATGCGCTCGCCACGTTGCGTTGAGGGGGGAGAGGAGAGGTCGTCAGTCATATTATGCGACATACCGCGCTGAGCCTTTTCTTGGCAATCCATTTACAGCAGGATAAAGCAGCTTTACAGCCATTATTATCCTCATTCTCCGTATGATAAAGCGATGAGCCAAGCCGAGATGCCCCCTGTGCAGGTTATGACCATAAGCCAAGCGATGCACCATGCCCTTACCTTAGCGGAGGAGGCGGCTCGTGCGGGAGAGGTGCCCGTAGGGGCGGTGGTGCTGGATGAACAAGGTCAGATGCTCGCGGCGGCGCGCAACCGTGTGGAAGAAGATTGTGATGCCAGTGCCCATGCCGAGCTATTAGCGATGAGAGAGGCCGCGCAATATTGTGGCTCCTCTCGTCTGATGGATTGTACCGTGATTGTGACGTTAGAGCCTTGCCCGATGTGCGCTGCGGCGATGAGCCATTTTCGTATTCGACGGCTCGTATATGGCGCGTATGACCCTAAGGGAGGGGCAGTGGATCACGGGGCACGGCATTTTCAACAACCCGGCTGTTTGCACCGGCCAGCAGAGATTATTAGCGGGCTGCAAGAGCGTAAGGCAGCGGCCCAATTAAGGGCTTTCTTCCAAGCCTTACGATAGTTGTGTGCTCATCCCAGCAAAGCGCGGCAAACCCCCGTAACGATAATGCCGCAAAGCATAGTGGGCAGGAGAGAAAAACGCGTTGCCGCTAACATGGTGGCAACAAGGCCCAGTAATTCTGCTGGACGACCAGAGGCAAAACTAGGAGCCAGAACAGCGACCAACACACAACCGGGGATGAGGTCCATAATCGCCGTAGCGCGTGGGGAGAGGGACCGCCCAGCAAGGAGAAAATAGCCCGAAATACGTGTGAGATAGGTCACAAAAGCCATAGCGAGAATGGCGATGAGAGCGGAGAGATGGATGGTCATGCCTCTTCTTGCTCCTTATCCACGACAAGGATGGTCATGCCAATGCCCGCTAATGTGCCAAGGGGAACATACCATGCACCGGGTATGAGACGATAAGCCAGTACAGCAACAACGAGGCTCATGGCCCAAGGCATAGCGTTGCGTGCGCCCCGCCACATGCCTTTAAGGAGCATGATAAAAACAGCGGGGAAGGCCATATCTATACCATAGCGTGTTAGGTCTCCCAGTAGATTACCCGTACGTGCGCCGATAAAGGTAAAAATCACCCAACAGAGGTAAAGGCAGACTGTAATACCAATATAAAATCCGGGGCTGAATCGCTTATTAGTACGGCTTTGGAGGTCTGTGAGCGTTAGAGCCCAAACCTCATCACAGAGGAAGAAAAGAAGGATGCAGACTTTCCAACGAGGGAGATGCCGCAGATAGGGCGTTAAGGCCGCTCCCATGAGGATATGACGGCTATTGATGAGGAATGTCACACTCGCTAGGAGCATAATCGCCGGGGGGATAGACCATAACCCTACCGCTGCAAACTCAGAGCCTCCCGCAAAATTAAGCCCCGTCAATAAAGGGACTTCTAAAGCGGAGAATCCCTGTTGGACAGCCTGACTCCCAAGGAGGAGGCCAAAGGGAATAAATGCGATGAGAAGCGGTAAGGAGGCCTTCACACCACGGATGACCTCCGTGAGGAACGCTCCCTTCCCAGAGGGGGGAGATGTGGTCTGCATGAGAGTGAGTGTAAAAGTCTGTCGTTTAATCAGCAAGAGGAGAATGGGGAGAGACCTGCCTTACATATCTTTTAGGTACTGCTTTCTTGCAGAATAGGGCATTTCATCCTTATTTTAATGGCGCGTTTTGGTGATGTACCTTTTAATTTAGAGTGTCAGGATTATCCCTTTATGATGATGCCTTCTCGTTTTTCTTTGGCGTGTCTAGCGGCTTTGCCTGTCATTGGGCTGGCAGCTTCGCCCTTGCCAGCTATGGCGCAGGCAACTCCTATCCGCCCGCAAATGTCTGGCGGGCAGGGTATTCCAGACTTCGTGCAAATCGTAAAGCAAGTAAAGCCAGCGGTGGTTTCCATCACAGCGCGTATTCGTGAGGGGATGGATGATGACGATAATGGCGAGATGAATGGCGGTGGTAATGGCCCGCAAGGATTCTCGTTTTCTTTCCCTTTTCCATTTCAGATGATGCCGGGAGCCCCGTCTAACCGTATGGTTGAGGCGCGTGGTTCAGGGTTTATTATCTCTGCTGATGGGTACATCGTTACAAATAACCATGTGATTAACGGGGCTACGAAGGTCACGGTTAAATTAGATGACGGTACTGCCCTGCCTGCTAAAGTCATCGGTCATGATGCTAAGACAGACATCGCCTTGTTGCGCGTTAAGGCGGATCATCTCCCTTATGTAGAGCTTGGTAATTCTGATGATGTACAGCCGGGGCAATGGGTTGTCGCGGTTGGGAACCCTTATGGCCTCGGGGGCACGGTAACAGCAGGCATTATCTCTGCCCTAGGCCGTGACCTCCATTCTGGTGCGTATAATGATTTTATTCAGGTTGATGCGCCTATCAATCGTGGTAATTCCGGCGGTCCGCTTATTACGTTAGATGGGAAGGTGATTGGCGTAAACTCCATGATTATGTCGCCAAATGGGGGCGGCTCGATCGGTATTGGCTTTGCGATTCCTTCCGCTACGGTGCGTGCTGTGGTGGAGCAGTTACGGACAACGGGCCATGTTGTGCGGGGCTTTATTGGGGTAGAGACGCAAGACATCACACCCACAATGGCCCGTGCCCTTGGGTTAAATGGTGACCATCCGGGGGCTCCGGCTCATGGGGCATTGGTGGCGAATCTCATCAAAGGTGGCCCAGCGGATAAGGCTGGGTTAAAGAGCGGCGATGTGGTTCTCGCTTTGAATGGTCATGATGTCCATAGCGCGCATGACCTCGCCGTGAAGGTCGTTGCTCTAGCTCCCGGCGCACAGGGGACATTCAGCATTTTGCGTGATGGTAAACCTCAAAGCGTGACCATTACTATCGGTAATCAAACACGCAACGGGCAAGAGGGGAGTGATGGTAGCACGAATGCTGAGGCCCCATCTGGCAAGCTTGGCCTTGCTTTGGGGGTTCTAACACCGCGTATCCGGCAGGAGTTGGGGTTGGATGATAGCGTGCAAGGCTGTGTTGTAGCCGATGTTACACAAGGCAGCCCCGCGGACCATGCCGGGATTCGCCCCGGTGATATTATCGTGGCTGTGGGTAATCAGCTCACCGCTAATCCTCATGCCGTAGTGGCCTTGGTGCAAAAGGCCCTTAAACAACACCAGCCTCCTTTGTTGCGTATCCTACGGGACGGACAACAACTCTTTGTCGCTGTCTCCCCTAATGGAGGGGCTGATGGTGATGATGATAGTGATGGCGATACCCCCTAAGGGGGTAGGCCATGCGCCAGCCTCAGCTTACGAGGCTGGTTAGCAAAGCATCAACATCCTCAGGGCGTGTGTAGAAGCTTGTGACGAAGCGGACGAGCTTGCCCGGCACGCCCTGTGGTGTAGGATAGGTATAAAACTGATAGCCCTCCTCGCGGAGGGAGTCGAGTTGAGGCTCCGGCAGCACAACGAATATTTCGTTACTTTCCGTTGCAAAAGGGAGATGCGCCGCAGGATGTTTATGCAGCCCATGGAGCAGCCTTTGGCACATAATATTGGCGTGGCGACAATTCTCTAGCCAGACGTCATTATCTATCAAAGCGAGTAATTGTGCTGCGAGGAAGCGTTGCTTCGACCAAGAATGACCGCTGCGTTTAATACGATGAGCCATACTAGCGACCATCGGGCGCGTCCGCTCATTGAGGAAGAAGATAATCGCCTCGGCAGCCATTGCGCCAGCTTTTGTGCCACCAAAACTTAAAACATCAATCCCTGCTTGCCATGTGGTCTCAGCAGGTGTGCAATCAAGAAAAGCAATCGCATTGCCCAAGCGAGAGCCATCCATATGGACTGTTAACCCATATTCATGCGCGATGCTGGTGAGTTGAGTAATGGTCTTGCAAGGATAAGTCGTGCCCCACTCTGTCGCTTGGGTGAGGGAGAGTGCCGCAAAAGGCGGAGCAAGGACACCCTTTTCGCGATTATGTTGTAGAACGGGGGGCAGGGCTTGGGGGTCCATCCGGCCCTCTGGGGAGGGAATCCCAATAAGCTTTGCCCCTTGTGTGAAGAACTCCGGCGCGCCGCCTTCCTCTGTGTTGATATGCGCACTTTGGTCGCATAATACAGCCCCATAAGGTGGCACCATGGCTGAGAGCGCGAGGGAGTTTGTAGCGGTCCCCGTGGCAACGGGAAAAACTGCAACTTCCGCCCCAAAAACCTCACCAAAACGTTGGTTTAAGGTAAGAGAGAGCGTATCATGGCCATAGGAGGGAACATTGCCCACATTAGCATCAGCGATGGCCTGCATAACAGCGGGGCAGGCGGGGGTTACATTATCGCTGGCAAAGTTTTTGCGTATATCATCACGCACGGGGGTATTCCTTCATCCTTATTTGAGAGGGGGCCTCTTTAAGTTTCTGTCTCTAGCGGAAAGAACGGGGCTTGTCATGTCTTGTCCAATAAGCATAGAGAGGCGGGATTATGGGTTTGGCGGAGATTATGAGCATGACAGCACCAACATCTACCGAGCAGTCAGGCAGAACAGCTAAGTTAATTGATGGCAAGGCGATGGCCGCGCAGATGACGGCGGAGATTCGTCAGCAGGTGGAACAGCTTGTCGAGCAAGGGCACGAGCTTCCCGGCCTTGCTGTTGTCCTTGTGGGTAATGACCCCGCCTCGGAAGTCTATGTGAAGAATAAGGCCATCCAAACCCATCGCGCGGGGATGAAATCCTTCATGCAGATGATGCCCGAAAGCACCTCGCAGGAGGAGCTTTTGGCGTTAATCAAGGAGCTGAATGAGAATTCTAAGGTAGATGGGATTCTTGTCCAGTTGCCTTTACCGCCCCAAATTGATGCCGCTACGGTCATCAATGCCATTCATCCTGATAAAGATGTAGATGGACTAGGTGAGGTGAATACTGGGCGGCTGGCCTTGGGGATGAATAACGGTATTGTTCCCTGCACACCGCTGGGCTGTCTCAAATTGCTTCAGTCTGTTCATAAAGATATGACGGGCTTACATGCCGTTATTATCGGGGCGTCTAATTTGGTGGGGCGGCCCATGGCGCAGCTTCTCCTTAGAGAGAATTGTACCGTTACGGTAGCGCATATTCACACACGCGAGATTGAGAAAATCGCGCGCGAGGCAGATATTCTCGTTGTAGCAACGGGGAAAGCTGGGCTGGTGAAGGGCAGTTGGATTAAACCGGGGGCAACGGTGATTGATGTCGGCATTACCCGCATCCAAACTCCGGAGGGCAAAAGCCGCCTCGTAGGGGATGTTGTGTTTGAGGATGCGTGTCAGGTAGCAGGTCATATCACCCCCGTGCCGGGTGGTGTAGGGCCGATGACGATTGCGTGCCTCTTGCATAATACCTTCCAAACGGCAAGCCGTCATAAGATGAAGCCTGAGGGTTAAGCACGTCTTTTAGCGCGATTTTATGGCGTAAGAGCGTATGAGATAGAACAATCTCTTGATTGTTCTATCAAGTTGGTATATTGCCTTTCTAGTCAGAATGACCGACTGGTCATTTTCTTTTTAGCATATTCGTACAATCTGGCACGGCTTTGGTGATGGAGCCCATCTAGGCCATCATGCCAGTTTCATTGATATTTGAGGGCATTATGGCGCAGTCCGATACACAGTCTGGCACTCACTCTGCGGCACAAAAGGGTGCAGGGGGCCAGCAGGCACAGGCGGGGCAGGGGAAAGCAGCCTCTAAACCGTTTAAGGACCGTGGGGCACGGAAGATTCTTCTGGTGCTTATTCTGGTTATGGCTGTGCTGGGTATTGCGCTTTACCTCTTTTTCAATCGCAATCATGTGGAAACGGACGATGCTTACGTAACAGGGCGTAAAATCTCCATAGCGGCTCATGTGAGTGGGTATGTGGAGCATCTTTATGTGGATGATAACCAGTTTGTCCATAAAGGGGATTTGTTAGCGCAAATTGATGGGCGGGATTATATCGCCCAGCTTCATCAAGCCGAGGCGGCCGTAGCACAGGCGCAAGCGGATATGATGTCCTATAATCTGGCTTATGCTGTTGCACAGAAGAACTTCCCCGGTCAGTTGATGGCCGCACAAGGGGCGTTGGATGATGCAAAAGCGCGGCTCTTTCGGGCGCAAACAGATTATACCCGCCAACATCGGGTTGAGCGTGCGGCAACAACCCAACAAGATATCGACTATGCCCGCGCAGCGTTGGATGAGGCCAAAGCAGCCGTCATCCAAGCGCAAGGTCAATTAACACAGGCCGAGCCGGTGGATGCCAATATCGGCAATGCCTATGCGCATTACAGCCAAGCTGAAGCCTCCCTTAAAGCAGCCCAAGCCCAATTAGAGCTTGCACGGCAGAATGTTGCTTGGATGGATATTCGCGCCCCGCGTGATGGTTGGGTCTCTCAACGTACCGTGGAGCAAGGCAATTTTGTGCAGATTGGCCAAGAGATGTTCTCCATCGTTGCAAAAGATGTGTGGATTGTCGCTAATTATAAAGAGACGCAACTTGCTGATATGCGACCGGGACAGAAGGCCGAGATCGAGGTTGATGCCTATCCGCAACTACGTCTTAAAGGGCATGTGGATAGTATCCAAAAAGGCTCTGGGGAATCCTTTAGTGCCTTCCCACCGGAGAATGCGACCGGCAATTTTGTAAAGACGGTGCAGCGTATTCCCGTTAAGATTCTTATTGATGATGGGTTAGATGATAAGCTGCCCCTCTCTTTGGGGATGTCGGTTGAGCCAACTGTGTATGTGGGTGAGTGAGGCCCGCTATGGCTGAGCAATCCCCCCCTATCGACCATGATAGCTGGCGGCCACGCCATAACCCTTGGCTTGTGGCTGTCGTGGTCACCTTGGCTGCGTTTATGGAGGTGCTTGATACCACCATCGTAAATGTGGCCCTCCCGCATATTGCAGGCTCTTTAGGGAGTTCCTACGATGATGCCACATGGGCACTGACCTCCTATCTTGTGGCGAATGGGATTGTGCTGACCATTTCAAGCTGGTTGTCAAAACGCTTTGGGCGGAAGCGTTATTTCCTCATTTGCGTGGCGATGTTCACCCTTTCCTCCTTTTTATGCGGGTTATCGACCTCATTGCCTATGTTGGTGATTTTCCGCTTAATGCAGGGTTTCTTTGGGGGAGGGCTACAACCAGTCCAACAAGCCATCATTTTGGATATTTTCCCACCGGAAAAACGTAGTGCCGCTTTTGGGCTAACAGCTCTGGCTATTGTGGTCGGGCCTGTCCTTGGCCCGCTTGTAGGTGGGTGGCTGACGGATACTTATTCATGGCGGTGGATTTTTTACGTTAATGTGCCCTTTGGGATTATTACCGTCATTGCTGTCATTGCTTTGGTGGAAGACCCGCCATGGCTCAAACCCACTAAAGAGCAGGTCGATGTTATTGGCATTAGCCTTATCTCATTAGGGTTGGGCTGTTTAGAGATTATGGCTGACCGTGGGGAGGATGATGATTGGTTTGGCTCATCCTTTATTACCACGATGGCTCTTATTGGGGGTATTTGTACGATTGGGGCCATTATTTGGTTGTTAAAGACCAAAAAGCCCCTCCTCCATCTTACTGTCTTGAAGGACCGTAACTTCGCCCTTGGGACCTTCATGATAGGCGCGGTAGGCGTGTTGCTTTACGCCTCGGCAGTGCTTGTGCCGCAATTTGCCCAGCAGGTGCAGGGCTATACGGCTACCATTGCTGGTCAGCTTATGGCACCGGGTGGTATGGCTGTGATGGTGCTTATCCCCTTTGTGGGGATGCTGATGAAGCATATGCAGGTGCGCTATATCATCGCGCTAGGCTTTTTTTTCATGGCACTATCCTGCTTCTTTGCAGCAACCCTCTATGCGGATGTGGATTTTTGGTATCTGGTGCTATGCCGCGTGCGGCAAACGGCCCCGCTGGCCTTTTTGTTCGTGCCCATTTCCACCATTGCCTATTCCACCCTCCCGCGCGAGTTGAATGGTGATGCATCGGCCTTATTCAGCATGGTGCGGAATTATTTTGGTTCACAGGCTATCTCTCTCTCCACAGCGGCTCTCACGGAGATGCGGCAGGTTCAACAAACTGATGTCTCCGCCCATGCGATTGCCGCGAAGCCAGAGTTCCGCGCTTATATTTTCCAGATGCAAAAGCTGGCTGAGGCGCATGGCCTGGCTCCTTTACGGGCTCATGCCTTTGCGATTACGCATATGTATCAGGACTTCCTAAAGCAAGTGGCGATGCTAGCTTATAATCAGCTCTTTAACGTGCTGGGGATTATGGCTTTGTGCGTGGTGCCCTTCTGCTTCCTGCTCTCCCCGATGAAAGGGAGTGGCCATAGTGGGGGAGGGCATTAATGATGCAGTCTCCCCTTTATAAGAGCCGCTTCATACAGCCCTCATGGCGCGTATATTTTGAGGAAATGGTCCGCCACCGCACTGGCGACACGGTTAATGTTCTCTGGGCTGCGATCAACCGGCAAGGACAAGCGCGTGCGTTGGACAATACGCGTCTGGCTCATCATCAAGAATTGCTCAGCGGCAAAAGCGGCATCATCAACCTTCAGCAAACCCGCCTCATGCTTGTGGGTAAACCATTCTGTGAGACTGCTCAGCGTGCGGGAGAAGCCATAATGCCAGAGCGTATCAGCCAGATGGGGGAACTCATTTGCCTCCGCGACAACAATGCGATACAGCCCGATAGCCTCGTGGTCGATCAGCAGTGTAATAATGGTCGATGCGGCTTGGATGAGGGCGGTACGCAAATCCGGTTGGGGGGTGCGGGATACCGCTTTGAGCGTATCAAGCCGTGTGCGGCTGCGTTCTTCAAAAAAGGCAGTGAACAAATCGGCTTTATTCTCAAAATGATTATAGAGCGAGCCTTTAGAGACCCCCGCCAGCTGTGCAATTTGGGACATGGAGGTCCGCTCATATCCTTGTTGGAGGAAAAGCTGCCCTGCACTGGTGAGGATTTGCTCACATTTACGGGGGGCATTTTTCCCCTTGTTTGGGACAAGGCGGTGTTGGATTGGACTGGTCTTAGGGGCCGGTTTGGTAGGCTGTGTCATTACTTTAGGGGAGGGTTGTTCCTGCTCATAAGGGGGCATGATAAGCCGCGCGGGGGGAGGGGTCCATATAGGAGCCTCATTTCTTCTTTGTTTTTTAGTGATGATTACGCAGGAGCTGCACTGTGAAAGACGCTCATTCCCTTCGTTCCGTCCGTCCTAAAGGTGGGGTCATGTTTCTATCGCAGTTTAGCCGGCATTTATTATGTGGGGTTGCCTCGCTTGGTTTAGCGGGTTGCTTAATGGTCGGGCCAAAATATCATCAACCCAAGGATTGGGCCCCACCGCATTATGACCTCCATAATGGGAAGAATCAGCCCTCGCCGAAAAGCACGCAAGCGGGCCCGCACGGGGCTAATGCCGCCCCAGAGGATAAAACACAGGCAAAAGCCTCGCCGTCCTCCATCGTGACAGAATTGCCGATGGCCGATAAATGGTGGACCTCCTTCCATGACCAAGAGCTCACCTCTTTGGAAGAGCGTGTAGCCATCCAGAACTTATCCTTCCTCTTAGCGACGGAAAATCTAGCCCAAAGCCGCGCACAAATGCTGATTGCCGGGGCAGAACGCTTCCCCAATCTCTCCGCAACGGGGACGTATGTTCGTTCGCAGCATAGCTCCAAGCAATTACAGGAGATTTTTAAACGCGTTGGTAAAGGTGTTCCTGATCTTCCCTCACAAGAGGCGAATTTTCTTCAAGCCTCGCAGGAAGCCTCTGTTCCTTTGCTGAATCAATGGCAGGATAAAATTGACGCGACTTACGAAATCGACCTCTGGGGTCGGGTGGCGTATCAATATCGCGCGGCAAAATATTTGATGAAGATGAGCGAGGAGGAAAGGCGTAGCATCCTTATTGCCCGCCAAGCCGATATGGCGCGTGATTATCTGGAGCTACGCGGGGACCAAACACGCCAGCGCATTTTAGCAAATAGTCATGCAACCGTGCAAAATCTGCTCTCGTTAGCGCAAAGCCGCTATAAGAGTGGTCTGGTGACCGAGCTTGATGTCGATAGTCTTAAAGCGCGTCTGCATGGTGTAGAAGCCCAGCAGGCTAATTTGGATGAGACTGTCGCGCGGGAACAAAATGCCATCGCCTTACTGCTTGGCCAACCCCCTCAGAGCTTGAATGAGGAGCTAGGCCGTACAGCAACCGTGCCGACTGTGCCGCCTTTTGTGCCCGCTGGCTTGCCGTCAGAACTCGCCCATCGCCGCCCCGATATTCGTGAAGCAGAGGACCATCTGCGTGAAGCTGTGGCAGAGGTTGGTGAAGCTACAGCGGATTTCTACCCTAAAGTGACGGTCACGGCGGATTTTGGCTTCCAGACCTTATCGTTTCGTGACCTTGGTTTTTGGAATGCACGGGCTTGGAATGTCGGGCCGAGTATTTCTCTGCCTATTTTCCAAGGTGGGCGGCTTTATGGGCAGTTGAAGTTGAAAAAGGCCGCCCAACGCGCTGCCGCTGTGGAATATCGCCAAACAGTCTTACAAGCGTGGAATGAGGTCGATAACGCGTTACAAGCTTATCATGATGAACAAGTCCGTCGTGAGGGCCTCTCCCGCACTGTAGAGGACCAACAGCGCGCGCTTGCTTTGGCAACCAGCCAATATAAAGCTGGTCTTGCTACTTATCTTGCTGTTTTGGAGGCTCAAGAACGGTTGCAAAATGCTCAACTCGACCTCGCAGGTAGTGATGTTGCCTTCGCAACAGACCTTGCACGTCTTTATAACGCTCTGGGGGGTGGTTGGTCTGATGTGTTGCCTGATGCAGAAAAGGAAAAAGCATCATCATCACAGCCCTGATGGCGGGTTATAGAGAGAGCGACTCCTTAGTTTTGCAAAGGAGACTCGTTGTCAAGGGTAGTAAGTTTGTGCACAAGGTTTTCCACAGGCCTACGGCGCAGAAAACCGCCCTTCTTGTTAAGAAATGAGTAGGATTATCCCCAAATGAGGGTAGTATGGATATGCCTTATGGGGATGATTTAGGGGACTATAAAAAAAACCGGCACGACGAGAGTGCCGGTTTTTTAGTAAAGAACTCATAGGGATGAGTATCCCCATAGAGGAAAGAGCGTTTTACTTCTGAGTGGCTGTTGTTGCTTCTGTCACCACAGTCTCGGAGACGAAGACAAGGCTATCAATCGCATCATTTAAAGCCACAGCTGCCGCTTCAGGGTGATGGCCTTGGGCAAAAATAAGCGCGCGATTGACATAACCTTGAAGCTGGGAGAGCGGTGCCAGGGCGATGACAAAGTCAATATCCTGCCCAACAATTTGTAGCGTTTGGGCGGCTTGGTCGGTCTGGCCAGCTTTAAGCTGAGCATTTGCCGTAGCAATGGCACTTTTCTTGGCTGGCTCTAGCTCTGTTGTAGCGATGACCTCACCCCCAACCGGAATCCAATCCGTCGGGCCTGCCACTGTGTGGTTTTTGGGGAGTGGATGCTGCGGGGCTGGGTGCAAGTCTGCCTCTGCTGCGGTGAATTGCTCACGCGCTTTAGCGGCTAAATCCAAATGGGAGAGGGCTGCGTTGAGGGCAGGGATAGCCTTCTCATCTTGACCTGCGGCGAGCAGATGCTGAGCATCCACAATCTTCACCATCGCCTTCTGCCCGTGGTCGGAGAGATGATGGAAAGCGCGATGCTCTTTGCGTTCCTCAGCATGCTCTTTGTGCAGGCTTTTATGGTCCTGTGCTGCTGTTGCATCAGCGGCAAAAGCAGACCCAGCCAGAAGGCTTACTCCTAAAGCGGAGAGGGTCAGACCCCGTGATAGCGTGGTAAACTGCATGTGATTATCCTTTCTATTAGATAGTCGGGGAGCCCCCCTTATCACCACTCTCATGAGAGCCTAAGCCTTATAAAGGTGCAAGGGAAGGAACCGGGAAGCTGCTATGTTGTTTTTTGCTGTGCTTTAAAAGATTTCAACATGGCTTTTAAAACCAAGCAAAGCGGCATCGCGTAAATTACCCTGCCCATTGGGGCGAAAGAAATATTCCATCAAAGGCTGGAAGATAACGCCGCGATAAACATGGATAGCGTAGTTGACCTCCAAAACCGCTGCATGACGTTGCACACCTGTGGCATGATTAGGGAGACGGTTATATTGTGCATTATCTAGCATCATTGTTTCGGTTGCTTGTACACCGGGAGCAATTTTCTCATAAGTAAAAGAGATGCCAAGCGTATCAAAGGGGCGGGAGCGGATAAGCCCGCGATCGATGACCCCTCCATAGGCCTCCCATTCACGCAGGGCGATGCGTTTATCGTTATAGAGGAAGCCCCAAAGTGCCGTAATACCGCGCTTGCTGTCTTTATAATGGTTCAGGAGATGCTGGTCAGCCATAAACCAAGCTCCATAACCATCGTGGTGGAGATCTGCTCTGCGATGGGTTAAGGCATAAGGCTGACCATTAACATCATAATAATTATCAGGATTAGGGGCCGTCATTAAGACGCCACCAATTTTATAATGGCCGGGATGATTTTTGCCGAAGATGGGCTCCCATCCCATCTCATAAGGCAGGCGGAATCCATTGATATTCCCGCCATTAAACTTAAAGCCCGTACGGTGCTGCTCGTTTTTATAAATCCCATTCTCCCCCGCATAGAGGCCAAGCTCCATATAGAGGAAGCGGGACGGACGGCCGCGTATACGTCCCCCCCATACAGCGGCGGGGTAGCCACTGGTAAAGCTGCTATCTGTTGCTGCTTTAGGACGGCCGCAAATACTACCATTTTGGAAGTTACAAAAGAGCGGGCTGTTCTGGAAGTCTGACATCTCAGACATACGCCCTGCTGCGATGGAGAGACGTCCCCCGAACAGGGTTTCCTCCCCATAGGCCATGACGAGATGGACTACTACGTTACCACCCCCGCCATAATCTTCCGAGGCGTGGTTAAGCCAATCACCGAACATACGGTTTGCCGTTGTTCCGTACCGCCCTACAATAATGCTATGGGTGGAGAAGCCGCGTAAGCCGATGAGCTGCTCCCAGTTGACATTAACAGAGGCTGCATATTGCCCAGCATTACTCGCCCCTTGCTTATAACGGGCAAAATGCTGGGAGTTGGGGTAGGACTTCGTAGGGGGGGTAATAGCCCCGGCAAATTCGTTCGTATTATCAAGGAGGAAGGCGATTCCCCGTTTGCGGAGCCAGTCAGTCATGCCAAACCCGCGCGGGAACAAAGCTTCAGGCCGGGCAAAAGGTGGGACGGAGGTTGTATAGTCAGCACGGGCAGGCAAGGGCGTATCCACGCGGAGCATTGGCTCATTGCCGATAATCTCATCTAAAACCTGTGCCTTGGCAGAAGGGACAGCGAGCCATGCACACCCTACCCATAGAGTAGATAATGCAATATGCTTTATAAGCTTGATATATGAGCGTGAGGGGCGAGAGGGCTTCATGCCATTAAGGCGTAAAGGATACATCGTCATGAAGGCTCCCGGTATTGTAAAGACGCTGTTTAGGCATTGATGACTAACATAAAACGCTCTCTGAAGAGCTAAAGAATTTTAACAGGAAGATCAAAGCTTATCTGTTTGTTATGGCGACATAATTATGAAAATCTAGCCAGCAGAGAGCTGGCAAAATTATGAGTAGTGTGGGAGAAGTGAGCTATGACGACCCATTTGGAAACCCACACGATTCACCCCATCCCCCACACGCACCGTTATGGGCGGGTGGCAGACCTTTTTTCTGTATGGTTTAGCGCGAATATGACGCTGCTAACGGTCGTTACAGGGGCTCTAGGCCCAGCTGTTTTTGGGCTTTCATTTTTCTGGTCTGTTTTAGCGTTGCTGTTAGGCAACATGGTGGGGGCTATCTTTATGGCCCTCCACGCAGCCCAAGGCCCTAGGCTTGGCGTTCCTCAAATGGTGCAAAGTCGCGGGCAGTTCGGCATTTACGGGTCAGTGCCGATCATTTTGCTCGTTGTGTTGATGTATATTGGTTTTGCGGCGTCTAACTGCGTGGTTGGGGGGGGAGCCCTAGCACATGTTCTTCCAGTTTTTAACGGGAGCAAAGGGGTGTGGTTGGTCGCTATCTTGACGCTCGTCCCTTGCGTGATGGGCTATCGTGCGATTCACATATGTTCTCGTTTTGCGAGCTGGGTCTCTATCATTGCGGTTGTATATGCGATTGGCTGCGGGCTTGGTGGTTTCTCGCGTAGTTTGCTGGCGGATACGCATGGCTCCTTAGCGGGCTTTTTTGGGGCTTTTTCAGTCTCAGCATTGTGGCAGATAGCTTACGCGCCTTATGTCTCTGATTCATCACGTTATTTACCGGATGAGGCAAGTTCTGGTCGGCGGGCATTTTGGGCAACCTATGGGGGGACTGTTATCGGGGCTGTTTTGCCTATGGTCTTGGGGAGTTTGCTCTCTTTAAGCTATCCCTCACTTCCTCTTGCTGGGGCTTTGGCCCATGCTGGTGGACGGGTGGGTAATCTTGTAGTGTTGGTGTTGGCTTTGGCCATCCCTCTTGCTAATGCGATGAGTGTGTATTGCGGCGCATTATGCAGCCTAACCCTTGTGCAAACCTTCCGCCCTGCTTGGCGTTCTGGTTTAGGGGGACGGTTATTGATGACCTTTCTCTTGCTCGCCATCGCGCTGATAATGAGCCTCGGCATGATGGGGGATTTTCTAAAGGCCTATACGTCCTTTCTGGATATTCTTATGGCTGTTCTCGTACCGTGGACGTCGATTAATCTATGCGATTACTATATATTGCGCGATGGTCAATATGATGTTGCCGCGTTTTTTGCCGCTGATGGCGGGCCTTACGGGCGGTTTAATGGTCTTGCCGTGGCGGTTTATGTATTAGGTGTCTTTGTTGAGCTTCCCTTTATGAAGACAGGCCCTTACACGGGTCCTCTAGTGCCTTTGCTTCATGGCGTGGATATCTCTTGGATTGTTAGTTTGATTGTAACAGGCGGGGCCTATTATGGACTTGTACGTCACCTTCAGCGCAAGGCCTAAATCTGAGAGGCTAATAAGGACTGATAAGGTACATTTATATTTATGATTAGCCTATCTTGTTAAGGGGGCGATACTTCTTTTATAGAGTGAGAGACGCTGTGAGCGGAGTATCGCTTTATGAGGGGGAGCCGCGTGCTGTGTGGGAGAATATCACGTCCGTGGCTTAGTGTTGTATGGGGGGTCATCCTTCTATCAACCATTATGCGGGTGTCTTGCGCGAAAGCTGCGGATATAACATTTGCTGTTATTGGCCCGCATGAATATGATCTACCGGTTGATTTTAAGCCGTTTAATGTCTTTGTGCAGTACGGGGACGGTAATGCGGCCACCTTCCATTATGATGGCCAAGGGGCGCGTCATTCCGGCCAAGGGGCTCATACATGGTCAGGGATGAGCAAATATGTTCATTTCTGGACGTTTAAATCCATTCCTAAAATTGGCTTTGCTTATGAGGTGATTCAGACAGAGAGCTATCAGCTTGCCAATGGGACTAATTTTGGTGGGTTAGGCCCAACTATTAGCGGCCCTGCCGTGTGGTTTAAGCCGAACGCTCATAGCACCTTCGGGATACAGACCTTTATGCAAACCCCAAGTGCGACACGGGACCGCCTCAACCCTAATTATTGGTCCAATCTTTCAAGCTTTATGTTCGATTATGAATGGAAGCATTTCGGCTTTGATGGTGATTTAGGGGCGGTTGTGGCGTCTACGTTGCATAATAAAGGCCAACATTCCTATCATCCGGGAACGGCCTTCCATAGCAATTTGCGCTTTAGCTGGAAGGCCTCCCCACATTGGGAGCCATTCTTTGGGTTGGATTGGCAGAATAATGCCGGCTTGCGCGATAATACATTACGGCATTATGTAGCCAATACAAGCAGCCGTGAAGTCGCTTTGGGTGTTGGGCTGATGTGGAATATTAATAGCGCGTGGAATATAACAGCCCGTTATTCCCATTCAGTAGAAGGGCGTAATATAGCGGAGACAAATGCTTATTATCTAAAGTTAGCTTATTTATTCCAAGGGGCAATATTCTCTCATTATTAACCTGATAAGGGGCGTAGGTAGGGTTCATGTCGTAATGTTAAGTATATGTGCATGATGCAGAAAGCATGGTGGCGAACAGCCGATATAGCCGGCCCATCCCTTTTGCTTTTTATGGCAATTGCAGGTCTCATAGCGGCGAACTCGCCTTGGCAGGCTAACTACGCATTATTGGCTCACCCTATGGGGGATGTGCACATTACCGGGTGGAACGGGCGCACATGGTCCCTCACATTACCTAGCGTTATTGAAGCCATCACGCTTGGCCCGATGACATTATTTTTTCTGCTTATCACTTTAGAGCTTAAAAAGGAGCTTGTTAGCGGGCATTTATCGCAATTACGTCAGTGCTTATTACCATGTGTCTCCGCACTCGGTGGGGTCGTTGTGCCTGCCCTTTTATATAGGGTGATTGCCGCGTCAGAGCCTGCTTTGCAGGCAGGCTGGGCCATCCCGATAGCAACAGATGCCGCCTTTACGGTGCCGATTTTATTGGCATTGGGACGATATGTTTCCGAAGGAGGGCGTGTTTGGCTTATGGCCCTTGCTATTTTTGATGATGTTTTAGGGATTCTGATCATCGCATTATTTTATGGCGGTACGTTAAGGTGCGGGCCCTTAGTCGTTAGTGCGGTATTGGTGGGATGCTTGGTCTATTGGGGGAGGCGTGGGATTCGTGCTCTTTGGCCGTATAGCGTGGCGGGATGTTTGTTGTGGGGATGTTTGTTGGTCTCAGGGGTGCATCCTACCATAGCGGGCGTTGTTGTAGGCTTGTGCCTCCCTGCACGAGTGAAGACGCTTCCCTCGCCTGTAGAGCGTATGGAGCATTACGTCACACCATGGGTGAGATGGGTGATTCTGCCTATATTTGGCTTTGTGATTATGGGGATACCGTTACTGACCCTTCCTCTCCATGCGGTGAATGTACGTTTGGTTTGTGCTGTAGCGGTCGGGTTGGTTATGGGTAAGACAACGGGCATTTTCAGTGCAACATGGCTAGCTGTGCGTTGCCGGTTGAGCCCTCTGCCCCGCCAGACATCATGGTATATGGTGTTTGGTTTATCTATGCTGTGTGGTATTGGCTTCACCGTTAGTCTTTTTATGGCCTCCCTTTCATTTGCTGGGTCTAATTTACTCTTATCCGCAAAGCTTGGTATTCTGAGCGGCTCTCTCATGGCGGCCTTGATGGGCTGGGTATGGCTGCGAGCAGGCGTTACGGTCTCTGAGTAAGAGATTTGTTTTCATATCGTAACGAGATGACTAAAAAATAAACCATGGAGCATAGAGTGCTGCTCGACAGCATGGTCCATTCTTTAGTATGGCAAAGCATATGAGTGATAATGAAGTGGAGAGCATAATGGTGGAGGAAGCAGAGGCCAAACGCGGCTATGCGGCGCGGCGTAATCGCCGGAAGGGGCCTCAGCTATTACCATCAGGCCGTCAGCAACTTCAGCCCCCCGGTGGGCAAAAAAAGGTCTTGCTACATTCTTGCTGTGCGCCGTGTTCTGGCGAAGTGATGGAAGCCATGACGGAATCCGGGATTGATTATACCATCTTCTTTTATAATCCGAATATTCATCCAGAGCGGGAATATCTTTTACGCAAAGATGAGAATATCCGCTTCGCAGATGCCCATAATATTCCGTTTATTGATGCTGATTATGATAAAGATAATTGGTTCGAGCGTGCAAAAGGGATGGAGTGGGAGCCAGAACGAGGCATACGCTGTACGATGTGTTTTGATATGCGCTTTGAGCGTACAGCACTGTACGCGCATGAGCATGGCTTCCCCGTTATGACCAGTTCCCTTGGTATTTCTCGTTGGAAGAATATGACCCAGATTAATGAGTGCGGTGCGCGCGCTGTAGCTCCCTATGAAGGGTTAGAATATTGGGATTTTAATTGGCGTAAAGGCGGCGGCTCTGCTCGGATGATTGAGATTAGCAAGCGCGAGCGTTTTTATAAGCAAGAATATTGTGGATGTGCTTATTCTTTGCGGGATACAAATAATTTCCGCCGCTCAAAAGGTCGCCCGGCGATTGTTTTGGGAGAGGAGTTTTATGGTGAGGATGATTAAGGGCTGCATCGTTTACGTTTCATAATCCCGCGCATGTGGTTGAAGGGATGAGCTGGCATGAAGATTGCGGTTGTATGTGATTCCTTTAAGGGTAGTCTTTCCACCTTAGAGGTCGCGCGGGAGATTAAAGCAGGATTTTCGCGTATTTTCCCTCATGCTGATTACCTTTGCCTCCCTATGGCAGATGGTGGAGAAGGCACAGTGGAGGCTTTTGCCCAGGGGACGGGTGGGCAGATAATGGCATGCAGCGTGACAGGGCCATTGGGCAAGCCTGTCTCTGCTTTTTGGGGCGTGAGCGGGGATGGGCGCACCGCCGTGATCGAAATGGCCGCCGCGGCGGGCCTCCCTTTATTAAAACCGGATGAGTATGCACCATTACAGACAACAACCTATGGCGTGGGAGAGTTGGTGCGTGCTGCGTTGGATCATGGCTGCCAGCATATCATCATTGGGTTAGGCGGTAGTGCTACAAATGATGGTGGGGCTGGGTTTGCTCAGGCTCTGGGGGTAAGATTGTTAGACGAGCGAGGGCGTGATTTGCCTCCCGGTGGTGCTGCCTTGGCTCATCTCGCACAGATAGATGCTTCTGGCTTGGATGCTCGATTAGCGTATGTCACGCTGGAGGGAGCCTGTGACGTTACAAATCCTCTCACAGGCCCGCAGGGGGCTTCGGCGATATTTGGTCCACAAAAAGGGGCCTCCCCACGGGATGTAGCACAGTTAGAGGCTGCCCTAACACATTATGCAACGCTCTTAGCATCTCAATCTGGACGTAATATCGCTCATATATCTGGGGCGGGGGCAGCAGGTGGCCTTGGTGGTGGGCTGTTGGCTTTTACACACGTAACCTTACGGCCGGGTGTGGAGATTATTGCTGAGCAGCTGCATTTAGCCGAGCATTTTGCAGAGATGGACCTCATCATCACTGGTGAGGGGCGAATGGACGGGCAGACAGTCCATGGGAAGGCCCCTATGGGGGTTGCGCAGATTGCAAAACGCTTCGGCAAGCCGGTGATTGCTATTGTTGGCTCTACTGGGAAGGATGTAGAGCTTGTCCATCAGGTCGGTATTGATGCCATTTTTGATACGGTCTCATACCCAGCAGATTTAACAACGATATTGGAGGAAGCTCCATCCTCCCTCCGCCGGGTTGCTGAGAATGTAGCCATCATATTGAAGATGGGGCAGATGATGAAGAGATGTTCATAGAACGTCTGAACGCTTCACTCTTGTAAAAGAGCCTGCTAGGTTAACTTTATAGTCAGAAGCTGTGCAGCGCAGCGTATTAGTGGCAAGTGATTTTATGAATCGTTCTCCCCTCCCGCTTGTTATAGCTCGGTTATGGGCGTTATGTGGGCTTATTCTTGTGCTGGTTGTTCCTGCACAGGCAGCTTCCTCCATTGGAGCAGCGGACGCCGATAAAGCCGTTGCCAATACCGCCTCGCCTTTAGTTATTGGTACACCTGAAGGAGATTTTGGGTGGAATAATGTTGCAAGTGCTTTGCGGCTCCAGCTAGAGCAAGACCAAGCAACATTGCGGAGCATTGGGGAGGAGTTGTCTCGTGCAAAAACCCCTCTTAGTGGGAATGCTCTGGATGCTTATAGCGCGCAAGTTAAGGTTGTGCGGCAACATGTTACGGATGGCTTAGCCCAGATTCAATTTTATGAGGGTTCTATCACATCTTTGTTGCAGGTGCTCGGCACCAAGGCTGAAGATGGTGAGGATGCAACGATTACGCGTCAGCGCGGGGCAGCACGGAAGACATCATTAGGCATTGCGTCTTTGCAAGTGCGGATGCGAGTGTGTGATTTGCAGACGCGCCAGTTGGAAGGCCAGCTAGATGGTTTGCGCCGCCGTGTGCAGCAAGGTGCGCTCGTTCGTCATGTGGAAACACCATTAAGTCTAGGTTTTTGGCAAACAATCGGGGCCGAGGGGTACGCCGCCTTTAAAGGTCTTACGCGGGATGAGTTAAATATCGTCCTTGGGGCTTTAGGGGTTATAGGGCTTGTTTCTGTTTTTGCAGAGGCTGTGCGCTGGTTAACAGGTAAAATGCTGAATACCACATTGGCCCGGATGCGGTGGGTTGCTGCTATTCGCACGCAACGCGCCGTAGGGAGTGTGGTGCTCGGTATTTTATGCGCCTTTTTGGCGGAGCTTCTTTGGCAAGGGTGGGGGTTCATTGCGTTTAGTGAGGATGGGATGCCTCTTTTATCGGGGCAGTATTTAACACGATCTTTACCGGTGTTTGGGTTTGTGATGGGAGCTGGCGTTTCGTTAAAACGCTCACTCCGCGGGAAGATTTGCCCTCTTTGCAGCTTATTATTAGGCACAGGGGTTCTCTTTTGTGGGGCGTTACGAACAGCCGAGCTGAATAAAAGCCTTGGGCCGGGGTTGGATGCCATATTGGGCGGCGTTTTGGCTCTTTCATCAGCGATTTTTCTTTATGTGCCTTGCCGTGTGGAGAAAAATCGTCAGCAACATGCCGGTGAGGATATAAGTGAGCTAGGTGGGGGAATGGCTCAGGATATTGGTGCAATGTTAATCCAATATTTGCCGCTTCATGGTGTTTCAGCATTGTTACTATTAGTAACGGGCCTAGCTGTATTAAGTGGTTATATTCCTTTTGCCTTTTTGTTGAATGACTGGGTGCTGACCCTGCTTTATGCTGCTGGTATTGTTATGTTGCTCATGCAGGCATGGCGGGATTGTGCGCAATTTGTGTTTTCGGCTCAAAGTCATTTAGGGCGTATTTGGAATGAGCTTGGCCTAAGCGCACGCCGTCTTGCACAGGTGGAGGTTATCAGCACGGCCCTTGTTGGTCTGGGGTTGGTGATGGTTTTTGTAGCCTTATTGCAGGGGAGAAATGGGGCCTCTTTTGGTGGTGCATGGGACGGTTTGCAACAGATTTTTGCGGGAGACATCTTTTTTGGGATTTCTTTTTCACCACGGATGTTGGTAAATGCCGCCCTGCTGATAATAGGCGTATTTTATGGCATTAAGTTTCTCCAACAATGGTTAAATAATCGCCTGTTTCCCGTAACGTCATTAGATAATGGTGCGCGGACATCTATTCTAAGCATCATGACATATACATTATGGATTGTGGCAGGGTTGAAGTTGTTATCCATGATGGGGATTTCTGTTCAGAATCTAACATGGGTGGTGAGTGCGTTATCGGTCGGTGTGGGTTTTGGCCTACAATCCATCGTGAAGGACTTTATCTCTGGGTTGATTTTGCTAGCTGAGCGGCCTGCACAAGCGGGCGATAAAATTAGCATTAGTGGGACTACAGGTGTTATTCAGCGTGTGAACGTTCGGGCAACGGATATCCGCCTGAGCGATGGGACCACAGTGATTATGCCGAACTCTCAATTTATTACCTCCAACGTGCAAAATTGGAGTGCTGGGCAAAACCCTGTGAAGGTGAAGCTCGTTGTTGCTGTGCCGTCTAATGTTAGTCTGGATAAAATACAGGAGATTTTCATGCAGGTGGCTAATGAGCAACCGAACATTCTGCGTGACCCTGCCCCGCAAACGTTGCTTGATCCTAGTGCAGGGGAGACAATCGGAGCTACACTGTCTGTTTATATAGCTCGCGGTACGAGTAGTGACGCGGTAACGACAGCGGTGATGGGGGCTTTGATGAACCGCTTTAACAGTGAGGGTATTTCTCTTATTCTGCCTTCGTAAAAGCTTATAAAAGCCGGAGCCTTATAAAAGGGCTCCGGCTTTATAGAGCCGTTCTAGGCTTATTTGCCGTCAACAGAGCGTGCAATTTCGGAAACGAGCTTTGTTAGGTAAGCCCGGTCGATTTGTGTGTTAGGTCCCTCAATCCGTACAACATCTTGTACAAGAGCAAAGATGAGGTCTTCGCGTGTCATGTTACGAACGGGGTTTACATCGTTTTGTGCCATAACGGTTTGTTCCTTCCATATAAACTGGCGATGATAGCAACCACACAGCACTGTTGGCTGCCCTGGGAACATTTAGCAGGTTTTATAACGCTAGGTCACGCTTTGTTAAGAAGAAAAGTAAAGCTCTGGTAAAGAAATAGTGGGATGGTATAATGGAGCACACGGTTAAGGACAGGGTATGATAACGCGGTTAAAGTCTTTTTTTACGCAGCCAGAGGCCAACTTCCAAGGTCAGCAAGCAGAGGGGCAGCTGAAGCCCGTTTTGACGGCCCTTACGGTGGGGACGTTGCTGTTGGCGGCTTTATGGGTGCTCAAGCCTTTCTTACTGCCTATATTAGGGGCCATTACTATCTCGGTGACGTTCTGGCCTTTTGTGCTAAAATTGCACAAGCTGTTATTTGGTAGTCGTGTTGCCGCTGTATTTTGCACAGCCTTAGCCGCCTTGATTGTCTTTTTTATGCCCGTTGCGCTAATCGCTCTCATTTTTGCGCAACATGTTAAGGATGTTTCGCACTTAATTTCTATATTACCGTCATGGCAGTTACCAGCGGTTCCCGCGTGGGTGGGCCATATCCCGCATCTGGGAAGTCATATTGTACCTCTGTGGGACCATCTGCGTGAAAATAGTCTGCCAAGTTTGCTGAAGCAGATTATCCCTCCTCCTGAGACGCTGATAAGCATGGTCCTTTCTTCGGCGGGAAGTTTTGGGTCTCTTTTGGTGGAGTTTGGCCTGACATTGATCGCTATGGTGATTATCCTCCTCCATGCAGAAAAGTTGATTGATGTGCTAGAGCGTATCAGCGTGCGCTTGGCAGGAGAGGCGGGTCGTCATTTTCTAAAACGTGCAGAAATCACAATGCGTGGTGTTGCGTTAGGGGTAACCTTAACCGCCATTGTGGAATCTCTTTTTGGTTGGCTTGGCCTTATGCTGGCTGGTATGCCGATGGGTAGCGTTATTGCGGCGGTGATGTTTATATCATGCGTCTTACAATTTGGTGGTGCGTGGGTATTATTTGCTAGTACGATTTGGCTTTATTTTACAGCTCCTTTGTCTCACGCGCTGATTTTATTGGTCTTTGCGTTGATTGCCGTAGCGAATGACAATTTTTTACAAGCTTTGGTCATTCGTCGTTATGTGAGGATTTCGGTCATCACTATTATGTTTGGGGCCTTTGGTGGTATTGCTACATTAGGCTTTGCTGGTGTCTTTGTTGGTCCGACCCTGCTTTATCTTGTTGAATTTATGCTTCAGGAGTGGGTGGGTCTTTCACCGAAAGATGAGGCAGAAAAGACATCCTCTTTGTAAGGATAAAGCCTGCACTCGCCCAGAGGCTTATGGTCGCTAGGGCGAGGGCTAGCGTTAGACTGCATGTTGCTGTGTTTTGCATGGCCGTGTGGCGTAGCGTTACGATGGTAAGGGCTGTGGTCAGGAAGCTAGCTGATAAGATGAGTATAAGAACGCGGTAGATATAGCGTGGGAAAGTAGCACAACTTAGAATACTTAGAGCAAAACAAGTATAATAAAATAGTGTGATATGCTGATAAAGCCGCATCATAGATGTTTGGGCTATAGAGGGTAAGCTGGCCATTTTTGTAATATTCCCAAGGGGGATGAGGTGAGTGGTCAGGGGGCTAAGGGCGATAACCCCACATAAGCCAAGTAAACACCCCATGAGGCTTCCCTCTGTTATGCGGTCAAGCCATAATGTCGTTGATGATTCAAGTCGGCTGCTTTTTTTCTTTATGGTTTTGCGATGTGTATTAAGCCATAGCTGATTGGCCGTATGGAAGAACCCCACACCGCAGAGAGCTAATATAATATAGAGCCATCGAACAAACTCGCCCCCGAAACTTCCAAAATGTAAAGCAAGGCACCATGTGAGCAAACGTCGTGCAAGGCTTTGGTGGGAGGATAAGTTCGTCTCCTCCAAAACGCTCCCCGTATAAGGGTTCAGTGTGATGGAGGCACGATCCCGACCAATCATTGGGTTGTAAGTATCTATACCCTGTACAAATAAGAAAGGATAAGTTTGTAGAGGCTTAGATGAGAGAGGGTTAGGGCTATAGAGCGGGGCATGGAGCATGACACGTGCAGCTAATGTATCGGCGGTGATAGGGGAGAGAATATAGTCTAAGCGGTAAGGTTGAAAATGAGGGGCAAGAGTATGGAGCTGCGTTAGAACGCTCTCCGGTGAGATGAGGGAGTGGGTATTTTGTTTTGATTCCGAAACGATATGAGTGTCAGAGATACTGCAAAAGAGTGGGAAGAAGGCAAAGAGGGCCGTTGTCAAAGCGATGATAAGGTGAAATGGCATGGAGCAAAGGCCGAGTAAGCTATGTAAGTCCAGCCAACGCCGTCTTGCGCGCCCGTGTAAGCGTACGGTCATAAGGTTACGCCACATGCCGGGTAGTAGTAAAATGACGCCTGATAGCAGTGCCAGCCCATAAAAGAGGCATATAATCCCTATAATGGGCATCGCCCAAGGCTCTGGTAGCGGGAGCCCCATGCGGCGATGTAACCCACCAATAAAGCTAGGGGCTGGTGTAGGGGCAAGATAATAAAGGGAGGAAGTGTGAGGGGAGATTTGATGTATAAGAATCTGAGCAGCTGGTAAAGCTAAGGGGAGTTCTGGTGCAAGGGGGAGGCTTAGCTGCGCTGTGGTAGGGCTGGTTAATGTGATGCGATATTGTAAGGGGGTGTGCACCCCTAATGTATCTAATGTCGTCTTATCAAGAGGTAAGAGAGATGTTTCAAGAGGTGAGGGAGGAGGTAGGCGGGCTATGCTCCATTGCTGTAATGGGGCTGCAAATAATGTAAGAGCTCCAGCAAGGAACCCCATTGCTAAGAGGCTGCCTGTGGTAATGCCAATCCATCTATGGAGTGTTTGATAACGGCGCGCGATACGATGGATATTACGCCCTACCCCAGTGCCAATGAGGGCTGTAAGGCCCATAAGGGCGATAAAGCAGCTGCTGAGGAGAAATAGGGAGCTACCAGTGACACCATAATGATGAGGGATGTTCAACCATGTTGCTATAGGGATGCTCCCTCCTATGATGAAGGTGCAACATGCTATCCCGATGGTGATACGCCGCCATAAAGGAGTGTTAGGCGTCGTCATGAGGAGAGCGATGAGCGATAGGTGTCAAGAATAGCCCAGCAAATGGGGAGTAGGCATAAGAGGGCCATAGTCAGGCCACCGAGGCAGAAGAATGCACCAATCGGGCCGAAAATATAGGCCCAAAGGTTCCATGCAAGCAGGGCCGTTACGCCCAGCAAACCCTTGGCTAACGTGGGGTTGAGGTAAGATATTTGAGGCGTCTGACCGGGGAGTTGAAGCCATAATAGAATAGCGGAGAAACTGCCGAGACCTAAGCCACCTGCAAAGAGGCTGAAAGTCGTATCAATGAATGGCACTCTCTTTCTCCCCGTATTATGTTTTTGTTATGCAAGACCATGGTTATCTGTGAGGGGATTTTATGGGGAATCAGTGCAAGGCGTCAAACCTGTATTATTAATGCAGGATATAAATTGTTCTGATAATCATATCCTTCTTGTGAGGGTGCGAAGGGATTTATCAAGTTTCTATGAGAGGTCATAAGATATGTTCTACCCTCATAGGTAAAAGCAGCATAAACTGAGACAGTTTTAGAGGGGAGTGGAGGGCATAATGGATATTCGTCACGCCATAGAGGATGATCTTCCCATTATTACGGAGATTTATAATCACGCTGTGAGGACAACGACAGCGATATGGAACGATCGCGTTGTGGATGTAGCGAATAGGGCAGCATGGTTAAAGGCTCATGATGAAGCGGATTTGCCAGTCTTGGTGAGTGTGGATGATGATGGCGTGGTGAATGGTTATGCCACTTTTGGGCCGTGGCGTGCGTGGGATGGCTATAAATATACGGTAGAACATTCCGTCTATGTGCATAAAGCTGCACAACGTAAGGGGGTCGGGAAGGCTCTTATGCACGCTTTGATGGGGGCTGCGCGTGAGCGAGGGTATCACGTTATGATTGCGGGTATTGAATCGGGGAATGTAGGGTCATTACGCCTACATGAGCAATTAGGCTTCCAAAAAGTGGGGGAGTGCCCTCAAGTAGGGTGTAAGTTCGGGCGGTGGTTGGATTTGACCTTCATGCAAGTCACATTTGAGGGATGTCCTTTGCCAAAATGAACTTGCTATAATAGCAGTTTTTTGTTCTTGTATCAGAATGAAAATATGAGGAGAAACACCATGTTGGGTTGTAAGAGGGATGGGGTAATGTGGAGCCGTGCATGGTCCATGATGGCTTTATTAGTTGGGGGTATGGCTCTTGCAACGCCTGCATGGGCTGAAGATTTGGACCGTGTTTATGAGGTGCAAGCGCAGCTGGCTCCAACAACTTTGGTGGTGGGGAAGGACCAAGCCCCTACCGATGTGCTAAAAACGAATCTAGGGCCGAATATCCGCCGTGGGCAAGTCCAGAAGACGGTTGAAATTGGGCATAATGCTTACCGCTTGGGACAATATCGGATGCAAGTTCGTTTACGTCCCGGCCCGCATGGTGGGTATGATAATGGTACGATGAGTTATACTGTCTCGGCGTCATTAAACCGTGTAGCGAATAATCATACGGTCTCTATTTTTACACGCGTAAAAGGGGTGGTGAAACTGCAAGACGGTCAGGCCGTAACACCCCTCCCAGCGAACCGTTATTTTACGGGAACGATGCAGATTCATGCCATTGCAGCAGGGTTCTGAAGACAAAGGAAGGTGTGGCTAGATGAGGATGTGGCTAAAAGGGCGATCGGGCTTTTTGGAAGGGCTGGTAGTTGGGGCGATAAGTTTTTTTTATATGGGGAGTATCGCGGTGGCGGGCGCACTTTCATTCCCGGAATCGGGTGTGAAGGCTCCGTATAGTCCTTTGGCCATTCCAACTTATTTTCAGCCTATTGATGTATCGTTAGAGGCTTTGTTGGATCAGCATTACACGATTATATCCGCCCATGAAGCAGGTGGAGAGGAGATAGTGGTTTTAGCGCGAAAAGAAGGCCCTATGGAGGCGCGTCTTCATGCTATATGTGCGTTGACGATGCCGAATGTTGAGACGGATCAAACCGTGGTAACATCGCGTTGTTGGGCATTAAATCATCCTCGTAAGGGGGAATAATCTTATGCGTGTTAGTACCGAATTATGGTATGGGCAGCATAATATGTTTGCGGGAGGGGTGTTATGACGGATTCAGTATATAGTTTGCTCGGTTATGAGGATGAGGTCCGCCAACTTGGTAAAAAGATTGGCCGTCTCTCCAAACATGAGCTTTTTTCACAGGATTTGACGCCTTTTCCGAAGGGGAACCCTAAAGTAACCCCACGGCACGAGGCATTTTATTGTGAGATTGAGGCATCGCATCAATTTTATAAACAGATGGTTAGTTCCATGGAAAGGGAGTTCCATGAGCTATGTGACCGTTTCTCATCGGAGCGTTATTATTCTGTAGATGCTGATTTTAACCGTTTGATGGTGCAGTTTAATGGTAATTCTGCCAATGATACGTTGGCATCTATGCGGTTTATGAATCGGTTTCTTCTATGTGTGAAGAAGAATATGCCTTTTGGTGAAGATGATGCCCATGTTCTTTTTGCAAATTATGACCGCTTGATTACGCGTTGAGATATAGAGACCTAAACGTAGCATGAAGGCAGCAGCGTGACGTTTGATCTGTACACTATATTATATATCATCGCGATAATTGCCGAAGCTATGACCGCTGCCCTTTTGGCTGGAAAATTAGAGATGGACCTTGTGGGCGTTTTTCTTTTGGGCTGGGTAACGGCCTTAGGGGGTGGGTCTATTCGGGATGTATTGCTAAATCATTATCCATTGTCATGGGTGCGGCATCCAAGTTATTCTTTAATAACAGGTTTTGCAGCTTTAGCGACTATTGTTGTTGCACGACATATGCATAAATTGCGTAAGTTATTTTTATTTCTCGATGCGATTGGATTGGTTGTTTTTACAGTAATTGGGTGCCAGATAGCAATAGTAGGGCATTTGTCGCTTATATGTGTAGTTATATCTGGTATGATTACGGGATGTATGGGGGGTGTTTTGCGGGATATATTATGTAACGATGTCCCGCTTTTGTTTCGTTCTGAATTATATGGGACGGTGTCGGTAAGTACGGCTATTGTCTTTTTGTTATGCTCTCATTATATAGATAATAAAAATATTGAACTTATTATAGCTATGATATTTGGTATTACATTTCGGTTATTATCTATTCGATATAATTGGACATTACCTCGCTTTACATATCGGTCTTAGAGGAGATTGCGCCTAGGTGTGGTTATGGGGGGCGCATAAGATAATAGTAGCACCGCTTAGACAGAGGCTTGCACCGGCGATATCCCATATGTCGGGTATTGTATGCTCTATGAGCCAGCTCCAAACTAGGCTTATAACAATATAGATTCCGCCATAAAGTGCGTAAGCACGTCCAGCATGGTCGGAAGGGCTCAATGTTAGTAGAAAAGCAAAGAGACTCAAGGAGAGGCTGCCGGGAATGAGCCATAGGGGGTTTTTATGAAGTTTAATCCATGCCCAAAATGAAAAACATCCAGCGATTTCAGCACAGGCTGTGAGGCTATAGAGCAATATAGAGCTGAACAGGAGAGGCATAAAAGAGACATAACCAATAGGATGAGGAGGTTTATTATGTAGATACCTTCTTTGTAAAAAGATTGCTATCATGGACGTGGAAGCCCGCACTGGACGCTACGGTGTTTGCCCAGTGCGGAGGTGGGAGCTATTTAGCGGGGGACGTTGTTGGAGCTAGGCACTGTTGTGGGGTTGGAGACGGTGGACGCCGTGGCTTCTGGGAGTTTTTTCAGGCCGGCTAGCACTAGGGCCGTGCCGGTGAGGATAGCGGTTGTGCCTGCGATGACCTTACCGAGGTCGAATTTGACCTTACTTTCTACAGTCGGGAGCAAGCCGTCTGCGACGGAGGAGATTCCCGCTGTGACTTTATCCACATTCGCGGAGCTTTTGCCTGTTGCTGCGGTGAACACGCTCTCACCAGCGGCGATAAGGGCGGAGAGGGAGGGGGTTGTGTCGGCCATGATAGGCTCCTGTTCAATTTTAGTGAGAGATGGTTGGTGAGGGTTCAGTCAATGCGGCAGGGAATCCCGTGCATTGCCGCTCTTGGCCCGATTGTTGGGTAGGTGGTTAGCCGCCCAGCCTATGTTGAAGGCAAGGATGTTCATCAGCCGGTAGGGGACCGTCCAACGCGACCCCGCAGCGGGTGGGCGGATGATGGTAGAAAGTGCGGCGCATGCGATGATGAGCAACGCCGCATAGCCCTGCACGCTATTGGGCAGAGCAGAGAGGATGGATGAGAAATCCACACAATCCTCCAATGATGAAAAGGCCGCCCCTATATGGAGCGGCCCTTTTTATGGTCAGGATGGGTTAAGGTCAGCTGGGGCCTCTGGTAAGGCTGTGCTGGTCGTATCCTTACCCTTGGCGATGGCCGTTAGAGCGCGGATGTAAGCGACACAATCATCAGGTGTATCCTCATTGAAGATGCCGTAATTATTGTAAATCTGCATCCGTGCGACGCTTAGTACGGATAAAGCTTGCTGCTTGAGTGCATTAGCAACGGCGGCTTTATCGACAATCCATTGTTGCGTGCTGTCATCCCAATGGCCGTAAAGGGCTGGTGGAGCGACTGTGACAACATCCGCTGGCAGCGGCCCCGGCTTGGAGATTTGGAAGGCATTCGCATCGGCCTTGCGCCATACGGTCTGGCCGATATGGCTCTCCAGCACATTCCATTTCTTATTGACGTTATCGAACACAGCGACTTGGCCGTCATTCGCTGTAGGGGGAGCAAAGCGTGTGCTGCCAGCGGGCTCGGTGGAGTAGATTTGCACCCAGCCTTCCCATGAGCCTTTATAGACGCCGGTATAAGGGTCGAAGGCATAGAGTGTAATATAGCCGCTATTTACGGTGAAGCCGTCATCACCGAAGCTAGCGCGTGGTTGGGGCTTGTTGGTATCGTCTGTCATTTAACGGGTAATCCTGCATAGATGATGGGTAAGTAATTGCGGTTTTTAGGCCGTGTCACAGCCACCTGCGCCCATGCGTTATCTGGGGCGGGGGTGTGAATATCGAAGAAGCTGCTTTGGAAAGGGTTAGAGACACCCGGTTTGCTGGGGTAATGGCCAGCGGCTGGTTGCTCTAACCCGGCTGCTTGGAAGTCGCCGGAGAAGAATACCGGGATGCCCACCCGGCCCCCAATGGTGGAGGTGCCAGCGGCGGCGGAGCCTTCCTGATAAGAGGCAAAGCCGCGCGTTGGGCCGTCTGGGTCGTTATAACCGCTAGGGTCGTACCCGCGGATGAAGAGCCCGCAATCATTGGGGAGGAAGCCGCTTGGGTAGATTTTAGCAAGCTCGGGATAGACATCCATCGGAAAGGATGAGCCATCACGCACGCGCCAGTTCTCCGGCGGGCTTGTGCCAGCAAAATAGGCGATAACCCCCGCAGCAAGACCACCAGTGGAGGGCGCAGGAGGTGTAGCAAGTTTCTGCTCCACGCTGCTCATGCGCTGGGTCAGGGCGGTATCTGCCTGCTCCCGCGCGGTGGTCTCGGTTGTGAGGTCGGTTTGCTTTGCGTAGCCTGAAAGGTCCGGGGGAGCCGGGATAGTGGCACTCACCTGATTGATGCGTTGCTCAAGAGCAGCATCAGCGGCATGGCGTGCGGTTGCCTCGGTGGTTAAGTCGGCTTGTTTAGCTAATCCCTCAATGGAGGGAAGCTGAATCCCCTCAATCGCCTGCGTTATATGTTGGGCGAGCTGTTGGGATGTAACAAGGCCGGATCTATCGGGGAGGTCGCTCTTTTTGGCGTAAGCGGAGAGGTCTGGAGCTGTTATGTTGCCCCCGCCCAGAGAACTAGCGGGGAACAGCCCGACCACGCTGCCTTGGAGGCCAAGCACGCGGTCCCCGGCCTGAGGTGCGCTCAAGGTTGGCAGGTCCGGCACGCGGACGCGCCCGCCTTCATTGCTGACGGTCATGCTCGTCATAGGGTGAGAATCCTTCCATCAGGGAGGGTGAGGTTATCGGGCTGGATGGCCGCATGGTCAGGCGGAGGAAGGCTGGCCTGCACAGCATCGACCGACCCGGCATCATCCAACACGGTGATGCGTAAGGTGCGGACATAACGGCGGCCTGTGCTGGTCTCGAGCGTCATGGTGATGCTCTGTGTGCCGGGGGTTCCCCCTTGCAGCCCGATGGTGGCGAGTGTGCTTGAGAGGGCGGACCATAGCAGCGTCAGACCCGTATTTTGTGGCACATCCACCGTAAGGCGGATGACAGTCTCGCCCGGATCGCAGCAGAACGGGCTAAGATAGAGGCTGTAATCCAACGCATCGCCCCGGTTCTTGCTGGGGAAAGTTTGGATGGTGGCTTCGTTAGAAGGGTAAAGGGAGCGCGCCGAACATGGCATCATGTCATAACGTCCTTCTGCATGTCTGACGCCACTTGAAGCACCAAGCCACCATAGGGGTTCTGGCCGTTTTCGAAGCGGATAATGGCGTTCATGAGGCCAGAGAGTAAGCGGGGCGTGGGTTGTCCGAGCGTCTCATCAGGCTCCACGCCGAGGCTGTGAGACACGCCCTCAATGTAAGATGAGGTGTCATTCTCGGTCGGGGGGGCCCACTTGCTGATGATGCCCGTTACGGTGTCGATATGGTCGCGTAGGATGTAGCGGGCAAGCTGGTCACGCAGGGCCTCAAGCCCCGCCTCTGGCGTGGGGAAGCGTGCAAAGCGTGCGTTAGGCCCCGGCTCTAGCACCGCGCCGGGTTGGTGGGCAAAGTTGAGATTGCCGGGGTTGTTATTGCGGATGCCGCGGGGGCGGCTGTCGGTCTGGCCCATGCTTTACCCTCCGAAAAGATGAGGGTTGAGCGTATGAATAAGCTGATACAGCCCCACTGCTACGCCACCGCCAAAGGCCGCGCTGCCTGTGATGGCGGCGGTAATGAGGCGGGAGCGTGTGGAGATAGTGGCGGCAATCTGGTTGCTTAATGCCTCAATCCCTGCGCGTTGTTCACGGGCGAGATTGTCGATTTTGTCGCTAAGCTTTGTGATGTCGTCATCATGGCGTGCCTGTACGGCCTCTAACGCTGCCACGCGCTCATTAAGCGGCGCATAGGGCGGGGCCGTGGGGAGTTGGTCGGTCATTTTATCCTCATGCTATAAAAAAACCGCCCTTGAAGGGGCGGTCTGTATCGTCTGGCAGGGTGGTGTGTTTATGGAGGGCAAGCCGCGCGTAGCTCTTTGCGCTCATTTGCGTAATCGGTGAGAAAGAGCGGCACTTCTGCGAGGTCGGGATGAGTGCGTAGCTCGCGCGCTAGAGCGGCTTGTTCTTGGGGTGTGTAGGCCACAAGGGGCGGGCAAAGCGGGCGCAATGTGGGTTGGGCTGCGCATCCGCCTAACAGAGCGCACAATACCGCTGCGATGAGGGCTGCTACTGCCAGAGCGGGGGCATAATCACGCTTGGGCATTAGAAGGCTCCTTTATCCAGCGTATCGAGTAGCTGATTATCGGTGCGGATGCCATTGGTGCGGGCATTGAGCATGGCGTGTGCGGCCTGCGTGGCCGCATTGGCGTTGGCCGTGGTGCGCTGGCTTGTATCCACGCGCGCGCTATTACGCCCCGCCCGGTTAGCGTACCAAATCAACCCGCCCAAAAAGCCCAGCACCGCCAGCAGGAAGCTACAGGCAGCGTAGAGATTCATGGGGGTTCCTTGTTATGCTGTTGGTTCGCTAGGGGCTGTGGGGAGGGTTTTGCTGGTGGTGTCGGTGCCGTTCACAATAGCCATTAAGGCTTTTATGTAGGCGACCCAGTTATCAGGCGTAGGCTCACCAATGATGCCGTAATTGTTATAAACAATCTGGCGTGCGGCTTGCAGAGCGGAGGTCGCTTGGGCTTTGAGTGATGGGGGAGGTGGAGTGTAAGGAACGATTGTGCCATCTTTTACCGCCTGCCCGCACGGCAATCGGTTCTTCCACTGTTCTGGTGTGAGAGGGAGCAGCTCTGAGGCTGGTGGGAATCCGTCTAGGGAGTTGTAAAATCCCATGTCAAACCAGCCCGTAACAGGGGTCGGCTGGCTGGCTGAGTGGTCGTAGCTGGCGTAATAACGCGCCGGATAAAGATTCTGATAATTGCTCATTGCATTACTCCTATTGCGATAACCTGCACTGTCCACTGCCCGCCAGAGGTATTAACCTCCCCGCCTTTGACGTAGGCGGGTTGAAAATAAAATCCAGTATTATTGATATGTGGGGTAGAGGTGTTGAGATAAACGCCTATCGGAGCGAAGCGGGAGACGTAACCCCCACCCGTTTCGCGGGTAATTGCGATTGAAATTACAGGGACAGTGCCCGGTGTGAAGGAGGCCGGGAACGAAACCCACGCCTCGCGATCATCGCCCCATGCCGTTTGCCCCGTGGCTGTGAACGCCTGAATCACCACACGGCCCGTTAAGTTCGGCCCAATCACCTCTGGCAAAACCCCGCCGCCTGCGCGGTTAATCGGCCCGGTGATGGTGCCGCCAGCAAGCGGTAGCAACCCCGCCTCTGCTGCCTGCGCCCGTTGTGTTTCCTGTTGAAGGGCGGCGGCTGTGGCGTAATTTCCTAGCGGGTCTAGCCAGCCATTCATGCTCTGGCTGGGGTCGTTGGTGTTATTGTCTGCCGTGCAGATGAGAAAACGCCCTGCGATGGTAGGGTGTGCGATGGTTGCACCTACAGGATAGCCATTAATAGCGGTGGCATAATCGGCAGAGAAAGGGTGCAGTATCCCTAGTTCTGCTGTGCGGGCCGCGCGTGAGAGCATATTGAGGATGCCATTCATGTCCTCGCCATAAGGCGGTACGCCACCGGCGGCGATGGGGGTCATGGTCGCTTTGGGGAAGCCCAGAGCCATGCTTGCTCGGCCAATGGCGGTTGCTGATTGCGGAATGGTCGCAATGGTGGAGCTATCGGCCTGCTCTGCCCACGGGGTGGCGAAGAGGGGCCGGATATCGGTCTGTTTCATGGAATGTAAACTCGCTGATAAAGGATGTGGACACCGGCGGGGCGGGGGAGGGCACCGCTTTGCTGAATGAGGGTGACATCAAGGGGGGAGAGGTCCCAGTTGTGGCAAATGGTCATCGTACCATTGGCAGACCCCAAGGAGCTGTTGCCGAAAAAGATGCCGTTTTCGAAGGTTTGCGGGCCTTTGGTAGGGCCGCGCGCCTCTGTAAAGCCGAGATAGTCATCGGCGAGAGTACCCTCGGAGAGGTAAATGACCTTATCACCCCCACCGAAAAGCCGCATGAGGATGACATTGCTTTGCGCGATGGAGCCGTTGGAGATATTGGCTGCCGCCTTGGCGAAGATAAGCCGCCGGAAGGCCTCATCAGTGAGGGCGTAATTCTCGGTGATGCTCTTGCCGGTATAAAAGACGCCATCTTCAAAAGGGCGCGCTGAATTGGTGCCGTCATCAGCTTCATCAAAGCCGATGAATTGCGGTTGACTGACCTTCTGGACGCGCTGGGCTCCAACAATGCGGCCCCATACATCTAGCCCCCATCCCGTGGCGGTAAGGGGGTTCCAGACGCGTTGTTGGAAGGTTTCAATGAGGCTCTGTGGGTCTATGGCCGCATTGAAGTAACCAATAATGCCGGTGAGGGCGGGGCTGTTGGCATATTGCGCTAAGATGGTCTCGCGTATGTCGATCATGTCACCACCTGCACGCTGATTGTATCGGCTGTGACGGTGGGGAGCTGGTTAATCGGTAGGGTGAGCCTGTTCTGGCCCGCATTGGCATCCGTGCCGATAGAGAGTGTTAGCACCTCTGCCCAGTCACCTAACCCATCCACAACTGCTGAGAGGCGTGAGGCGTAGAGCGTTTTGCCGATGCGAATGCGTGTTGTCCCCGTTGTGAGATAGCTCATGATGGCTTGCTGAATAAGCTGTGCTGCGTTGTTCGGCACCGTGTCAGACGCCGCAATCTCCATAGTTACATAGACAGCCACCGGGGTGGGGCGGTCATAATGGAAGGAGTAAGACGGCTGGTTCCCCGCATAAACCGGGTTGGTATCCTGAACGGTGACGATATGCGTGCCAACAGTTGCAATGCCGGGGGGCTTTTTATTGAGGATGGCCCGTCCGATATCTGTCGGGTTGCCGCCCTCAACAAGGATATATTGCGCCCCTGCTGGGATGGTCACGCCCTGTTGCGTCATGTCCGTTTGGGAGGGGTTATCCGTCACAAAGGCATCTGTTACGCCCGGGAGTGCAAGCAATGCGCCCATGAGAGAGGCGTTCTGACCGATGCTGTTGGCCGCTACACTCGCTTGACGCCGCGCCTCGAAGTCCGTGCGGTTTTCGGCATCGGCTCCCGTAGCACCGGGGGCGGCGTTAGAGAGGGCTGCAATCCCCAGCCCTGCTTGATAGAGCGTTAAGCTATTGGCGGGGCATGTAATGGCCCCTGCTGTTTGGCATGAAAGCTCTAAATTAGCAGTGTTGGTGTTGGGGAGGGTAATATCCTGCGGGGCGGCATAGAGCGTATTATCCACTGAGCTTTGGGCTACAATCGTGCCCGCTTTGATGACCTGACCGGGAGCGTTCACCGTGGCTTGCACGGTAACAGTGGTCGCGGTGGCGGGGCGGCGTTCCATAAAATAAATGCGCCCGATAGCATCTTGCATTCGCCCGGAGGCTGAGGCGGGGTCCACGCCATTAAAGACGGCGAGCATGGCCGATAGAAAATCGCCAAGAATAGCGGTTTCTGAAATGGCAATTTGCCCTTGAGGGGTGGAGAGGGCCGTATTAGCCCCGCCACCGAGGGCGGTGTTCATGTCCGCTAGCACGCCGGTGAGGATGTCTTGCTCAGAAGGAGCGGTGAAGCCTGCATCGGTGAGGGTGGGAGCAGGGACGTTCGTTATGAAGTCAGAATTGGGCATAATCCGTGCTTCCATCAGTGAAGGTTACGAGGATAACGCCGCGTAATTGGCGTTCTTTTGTGGGATTGGCGAGGTGGCAGGTCGCAGCGGCAACGCCGGGGACGGAGAGCGCGGCATCCTCGACCTCGGAGGCGTAGAAGGAGATGTCCACCTCTGAATTGAGGATGTCTGTATCGTAGGGGATGCCTTGCCCGGTGTCGTACAGCACCTCCCCCAGCCATGTGCGGGCGGCAGAGCAGACATCTTGCAAAATGGCAGTTTTATCAGACAGCACAACGAGATTGCCGGTGCTATCAAGCGATAAGTCCCAATCAGAGGTAAGGGAGAGGGTTTTCATGGGGCGTCCTGTGAGGTAGCAGGTGAGGAAAGGTGAAGGAGGGCTTATGATGCGTTTATTGGTGGTCGTGATGGCGGGGTTGGCGTTGTTTGGCGTGGCGCGAGCAGAGGAGCGTTTTGTCCGTGGGAGTGATGGAACCTTTATGGTGGACCCTCAGCGGGCTTATGAGTTTCTACATGCTGCGTATTCGGAAAAAAGGATTGCTGATAACGCGTATGATGTTCTCATCAATAAAAGGCGTGGGCCTTGCTATGATGCTGTTATTCATATGTTTATCTACTATGATGATGGTGGGGGGAATGTTACAAAATATTGCTACAAACCAGACTTAGAGAGTGATAACGCTGTTACTGGAGAGCATCCGGCTTATGCTCCTGCCTTGCCGGCGGTGCCTCCTCAATAAGGAACTTTGTGTATGACTTATCGTGCGTTTATGTGTGTTGCGGCTCTTATGATGTTTGGAGAGGCGCACGCGGATATGTTGAGCCATCAGCCTGAGCCTACAGAGTCGTTGTCTCAGGCACTGCATGATAATGCTGTTGCTGCTCATCATCGTGGGCATAGTGAGCAGGGCTTGCAGTTTGATGAGCAAAATCTGCGCCGTTTGGGGTTGTCGGAAAGGACGGCAAAGGATGGCCTATGGGCTGTGGTTCATCGTCCGCGTTCGCAATGTGCGCAATATGTTCGTCAGCTTGCAGCGGATGCGAAAGGGGCCTCTGAGGCGTTTGTCCAAAGTGACCAACGTGTGGTGGTTTATCTAGAGAACTCCGGTATTTGTGAGCGGGAAAATCTACGGTAAGTTTTTCCTTTTCGTGGGAAGGGTTGGGCTTACTGCAAAGCAGTCTTGCAGGATTATGGTAGGTTGCGGCTTGATCTCCTTTTGGGAAGGGGCCAGCTGAGGGGGCACCTTGATATACAGTAAGGAGATAGGAATATGGCTGATAAGTCAGATAGCAAGAATGTACCGCTCAAACCTACCCATGAAGTGATTAAGGAATTGCATCCCGAGGAGCGGCCAGCTGCGCGGGAGCGGCATTATGAGGTGATTGATGAGGTCTCTAGCGATGAAGCTGAGGATGTGACGCAGTAAAGAGGAGGGCGGAGATGGTACGAGGGGCCTTAAAGCTAAAACGCTTAGCTGTGAGAATGGGGATGCTAGGGGTAGGGTGTTGCATAGCAGGGGGGATCGCCCATGCGCAGGCCCCTCTTGAGGTGGGGCAAGATGGGCATGTAACGACCAATGGCATAGCGGCTATTGGTGTGTCTGCGCAGGAGGGGCAGCGTCTTGCTCAGGTGGGGAAGTGGCAGATGTTGGAGTTGGAACATACTCTGACGGCTTTGCTGGCTGAGGATGATGTAATGTTGTCCTTTTCTCCACGCCGTGGCGGAGATGTGTTTTTGATGTTCGTGCTGAAAGGTCAAGAGGTTAAGGACCCGGCTTTATCTGTACGTTTTTCGAACGGTCTGGAGGTAAAGAGCTTCCATTATACCGGCATTATTAACCGAGGCACGCAATGGGGCTGTTATGTTAGTGAGGCAGAAGGGAAGGCCCTGTTCGCGGCATTGGCGCAAAGTCATGCTGTGACGATGGTGTGGAGTGGTGGGCAAAAGCAGGTTGAGTTTGCTCAAGGAGCTGAGTTTGTGCAGAATATGCGCGAGACTGCACAGCATGGGCATATGCCTTTCCCTCAATGATAATTATCGGGGGGGACCGGTATCGCCGGAGCCGGGTTGTACCCCGTTATGGGTGTGTTGTGTAAGGGATATGCTGCCGGCTTTTACGTCACCATTTGTTACGATATCGCAATTTGCTGATAATTTTGCAGCATTGATAGTGACCTCGCCTTGGGCCTCGATAGAGACTGTCCCTGGCGTTACGATGCGCCAGCCTTGCTCTGTGGCCTGAATGAATTGATTTGGCCCGTTATTGAGAAAGCCACCCACATAAACGCAATCCTGTAGAGCAAATTGCCGGAATGAGGCAGGTGGGGATGGCTGACGGGTTGTTACGGCATGGGTGTGGTCGCGCCCGGATATGATGATGAAGCCAATATCGCCCGGTTTGGGGTCGATGATGAGGGCCGATGTGCCACCTTGGATGCGTAGGTAGGGCACATTATGGATGATATCATGCGCTAAAGGGCGTGATAGGGCGTCTTGTTGTTGGACCATGGGGCGGACGGTGACTTTGCCGGTGATAGAGGCTGGTTCTGCCGAGACATCCACGACTTGAACCAACATAGAAGGTCCAATTTGGCTAATGTGGCTGGCAATAAGGCTATCTAGCGCGCCTTTAATGTTATTTTTCCCCGTCGTAGGGCGAAGATAAGGGGTGTTGGTGGGGAGAGGCATAGTAGGCTCCATATTCTGGCGATGTGTTAAGGTGACAATATGGTTTATTTGTTGATAGGGTGGTTTTGACTTTGTGATTATTGGGGGTTGTGATGCGGGGATTTGTTGCGGGGATTTTGAGTTTTGCGGCGTTTATTTTGGTGTCTGGTTTGGGTGTTTGTGCTGATGGGATACCGCCTATAGAGGAGGGGTTGAAGATGGTTGCGGCGCAGCAGCAATATGCGTTGCAGCGGATGGGTTTA